>DASQLD010000231.1:0-8965 GCA_035630195.1 Bryobacteraceae bacterium | reverse complement strand
CCTGGCGGTATCGTCACTGGGTGATCAACGCCTTGAACCAGGACATGCCGTTCGATCGGTTCACGCTGGAACAAATTGCAGGCGACCTGCTGCCGAACCCTTCTGTCGAGCAGCGCATCGCCACGGGTTTGCATCGGAACGTGCTGACGAATCGGGAAGCAGGCGTGGATCGCGCCGAAGCGCGTTTCGATCAGAACATCAACCGGACAAACACGATAAGCACAGTGTGGTTGGGATTGACCACTGGCTGCGCGCAGTGCCACAACCATAAGTACGATCCGATAAGCCAGCGCGAGTACTATCAGCTCTTTTCGTACGTGGCCGATATCGAAGAAGATGACATCGACGCGCCTCTCCCTGGCGAAGTCGGTCCTTATCTAAAAGCGCGTCCGGAGTACGAAGCGAAACGCGCGGCCTTGCTCGCCGAGTACGACATAGCTCCGAAACAAGCTCTATGGGAATCGAAAATGCGGCAGGCGGTCGAGAATCCAGGCGTCGATATTGAGTGGGACTTTCTCGTGACCAGCTTCCGCGCCATGAACGATAATGCGACCAAAATGCTCTTCACCGAACCGGCGCAACGAAGCCGGCGACAGCAGGAGCGCATGACAGCCGCGTTTCTGAGCAATCCCGGACCACAGGTGAAGAAAGATAAGGCGCAGGATGACAAGCTTAAGGAAGTCCGCGAAAAACTGTCTAAGCTAACGGCGGAATTGCCCTACTACAGCGAGGCAATGGCTGTGAAGGTGGACAATACCGCCGCCAAGCCTTATATTGCCCAAGGCGGCGATTACCGAAGCAAGGGGCCGGAAGTTCAACCGGGTTTACCTGCCGTGCTGACGAAGGCTGTTCCCAAGGATCGCCTGGAACTGGCGAAATGGCTGACCGGTTCCGAGAACCCATTGACTGCGCGCGTGGCTGTCAACCGAATGTGGCAGGAGTTTTTTGGACGTGGACTCGTGCGCACGTCGGAGGACTTCGGAACACAAGGGGAAAAGGCGACCCATCCTGAGCTATTGGACTGGTTGGCATCCGAATTCCGGGACACAGGCTGGAGCATGAAGCGCATGCACCGCCTGATTGTCTCTTCAGCTACCTACCGTCAAAGTTCGTATGTCCGCAAGGAGATCAAGGATCGGGATCCAGACAACAGCCTGCTGTCGCGGCAAATTCGCTTACGCCTGCCTGCTGAGCTTGTGCGCGACGCCGCGCTATCGTCCAGCGGTCTTCTCAACACCGCCGTTGGCGGCCGAAGTATCCGGCCACCGCAGCCGGCCGGAATCGCAGAACTCGGCTATGGAAACAATGTGAAGTGGCCGGAAAGTAAGGGTCCGGAGCGATACCGCCGTGGACTCTACATCCACTTCCAGCGGACGACGCCGTACCCGCAGTTAATGAACTTCGACGCGCCCGATTCGAACGTCGCTTGTACGCGGCGTTCCCGATCGAATACGCCATTGCAAGCGCTGAATTTGCTGAATGATCCAGTCTTCTTCGAAGCGGCGCAAGGCTTTGCGATCCGTCTGCTGGCAGAGACAACGTCGGACAGGGTAGACCACGCGTTTCTGCTCGCGTTAGGACGCAAGCCGACAGCCAAAGAGCGAGAACGCCTCGCGAAATATGTCGACGACCAGCAGACGTATTTCCAAGCGAACCCAACGGCTGCGAAGGCGTTGAATCCGACGGCAACCGCCGCCGAACCCGCGGAAGTAGCCGCTTGGGTCGCTGCGGGGCGTGTTTTGATGAACTTAGACGAATTTATCGTAAGGGAATAGGCCGTGAATCCTTTAGAACTAGCTCGCATCGCCTCTCGGCGTTCGTTTTTGCGGCAAGCCGGCGGCGGTATCGGGATGATGGCGCTAGCGGAACTCCTTGGCGGGGCCGAAGCTCCGACAGGGCTCGCACCGCGGAAACCGCACTTTGCTCCGAAGGCGAAGAACGTCATCTTCCTGTTTATGGAGGGCGGCCCTAGCCAGATGGATTTATTCGATCCTAAGCCCGAGCTGCAAAAATGGCATGGAAAGCCACTACCTCCTTCGATGACGAAGGATCTGAAGCTCGCGTTCATCAAGCCAACGGCCGCCGTCCTTGCCAGCCCTCGCGAATTCAAGCCGCACGGTCAGTCCGGCATGATCTTCTCTGATTATCTGCCGCATACCGCGAGCGTGGCGGACAACCTATGCATGGTTCGCTCCATGCATACCGACGCCTTCAATCATCATCCCGGTCAACTCCTTCTTTTCACCGGGGCGCAACAGTTCGGCCGGCCCACGATGGGGGCCTGGACGGTTTACGGACTCGGTAGCGAATCGAAGAACCTGCCGGCTTTCGCCGTTCTCGCCTCCGGTGTCGGTACCAGTGGCGGCGCTTCGAATTTCTCGAGTGGATTCCTGCCGTCCGAGTACCAGGGAACGCTTCTGCGAAGCACAGGTGATCCAATTCTATATCTCAGTAGTCCTGACGGAGTTTCGAAGGAGCAGCAGCGTAGCACGATCGACGCGGTGCGCGATCTGAATCAGGAACGGTTGATGGCGACTGGGGACGTTGAGATTGCTTCCCGCATCGCATCCTACGAGCTCGCCTACCGTATGCAGACAGCGGGTCCAGAGTTAATGGATTTCTCGAAGGAATCTCCGTCAACCCTTGAAATGTATGGCGTTAACCAGGAAACCACCAAGCAATTTGGGACTAACTGCCTTCTGGCTCGCCGTATGGTTGAGCGCGGTGTACGCTTCGTTATGCTCATGCACGCGAGTTGGGACCAGCACACAAATCTCAATAAAGCCCTTAAGAAGAATTGCGACATTACGGATCAACCAACTGCCGCTTTGATTCGAGATCTGAAGCAGCGGGGCCTTCTCGATTCCACGCTCGTAGTCTGGGGCGGAGAATTCGGCCGCACACCGATGGTCGAGATCCGCAACACTTCCGACCCTGACAACGGTGGGCGAGACCATCATCCGAACGCTTACACAATGTGGCTGGGAGGCGGCGGTATCAAGCCGGGTACGACAATCGGAGCGACCGACGATCTCGGTTTCAAGATCACCGAAGATCCGGTCCACATTCACGATTTGCAAGCCACCATGCTGCACTGTCTCGGCATGGACCACACTCGTTTCACTTACAAGCACATGGGCCGCGAATTTCGTCTTACCGATGTAGCCGGCAACGTAATGCAGAAAATGCTGGCATAAGATATGCGGAGCCGGTGAAGTGTACAATTTTTCTTTGTATTGAGTCTAATAATGGCGGGATTCGTATGAAGAAACACGACAGGCCGGTTATCGTCGCTATTCACGACAGAGTATCGAGAGAGACGACGTGCGAATCGCTAAAAGAGGCAGGATTTCTGGTCATCCCGGCCGCGAATTGTCAGGCAGCTTTGAGCGCCTGTCGGTCAGCTTCGATAGATCCAGTGCTTATCGCCGAAATCCGTCTTCCTGACATGTGGGGACTCGACCTTGCGCGCGCCGCGACGCAATTCCATTTTAAGACTCTTGTCATCTGCGTTAGTGAAAAAGAATTGCGCCAACCATGCCAAGACGAAATTAATCAGCGTGGATGGTTTTGGCTGAAAACATTTGCTCCGCAAGAGATTTTCAAAATCATTCAGGATAGTTCCTCGGCTGCCATTTCTTCACGCCAACAGCAATCTCATGCGATAAGCGGCATACCTCCTGCCTCGGAACAATCACGAAATTTCGGGTGACTGTAATAGAATTTACCGTTACGCTCTTGAAAAGTGAGTCATTGATAAGCCAATAGCTGTACCCCTTTTCATAGTCAAACAAGTCCTTACATCATGCGCTTGCGCTTGATGAGTTGTAGCGCTTTTCTCCTCATATTCGTTTCGACTTTTTGGGCAATGGAGCTTGGAGTAGTAGCAGATCCTGCTTCGCCAGTCGCCGTTGGAAATGTGGTTCGCTGGTATCCCTATGTAGAGAGTTCTGAGGGACCTGTCTGGTACCGCTTCAGGGTACGGTTTCCGGGTGAGAGCCAATTCCGCATGGCTCGCGATTTCAGCCCGAACTACATCTGGGACTGGACTCCGATTCAGGGTGAAGGCGCTTATGAGGTGGAAGTCACAGCCCGCCTGAGCGAAACTGGCGAAACCAGCACTACAATCCATTCTTACAATGTCGTTTCTCGTATCTCAGGAGACACTCCGTCGATCTCACGCACGCCAAACGAACTTGTCCACCTATATAGCGCCCCGCCCTGTCAGACTGGCAGCCGCATGTCAGTAACTTTCACCTCCGCTACGGGCGAACGTCGCTCAACTCCTTCGATGGATTGCGTAGCGTCGCGCTCCATGAACGCCTATCTTGCCGGACTCCGGCCGAAGACGGAATACAAGGTTCAGCACACGATTCAAGCTTCGGACGGATCCACTGCCCTGGGCCCTGAGTTACAACTCACAACGGGACCGCTTCCTTTCAACCCTCCGGCAACAAGTACATTGATTGGCTCCTGTAACACACCAGGTGTCTTACTGCAGAATCGGTTGTTCGACTACAGCCTTGCCACTGACATGTGCGGGAATGTGATTTGGTACATTCCGGAGACGCTGCAGTATCTGACGCGCCCGCTGCCGGGTGGACAATTCCTGGCGCTGATCGAAAACCACGAAACAGACGACACCGGCCAATTGATACGCCTGATCGATCTGGCCGGGAATACGATTCTCGAGACCAACGCGGCTCGCGTCAATGAACAGCTCGATGCCCTCGGTCGCAGTCGTATTACGAGTTTCCATCATGAGGCTCGTCGTTTGCCGAACGGCAAGTTTCTTGTGCTTGCAGGTAACGAGAAAATTCTGACCGATGTACAAGGCGAGGGTGATGTGCCCGTTATCGGGGACATGATTCTCTTGCTCAACGCCGATCTGGAAGTCGAGTGGGTTTGGGACGGCTTCGATCATCTGGACAATTCACGCAAGGCGATTCTCGACGAGAAGTGCACGCCTCGCCAGGGCGGCTGTCCCGTAATGCGTCTGGCCACGCTTGCTAACGACTGGTTACACGGTAACTCCCTCGCCCTCACGCCTGATGGAGGAATTCTATACTCGGCGCGCCATCAGGACTGGATCATAAAGATCGATTTCGCCAACGGAACAGGATCGGGCGCGGTTCTCTGGCGCCTCGGCAAAGGTGGCGACTTTCAGATCCTATCCGATGACACTGACCCCTGGTTTTCCCACCAGCACGATGCGAGCATCGTCAATGGAGACGGTGTCCTTCTTTTTGACAATGGCAACACGCGCTATGCCGCAAACCCTTCGATACATAGCCGTGGTCAGATCCTAACTATTGACGAATCGACTCGAACTGCCCGGCTGACTTTCAATGCCGATCTCGGGGGGTATGCGTTAGCGCTTGGCTCGGCGCAGCAGCTACCGAACGGCAACTATCATTTCAACGCTGGGTGGCTGCCTAACATGATCAGCCAGGCGCTTGAATACGACTCGTCCGGCACGCTTCTCTCGCAGTTGGAAATACCGACTGCGCAATACAGATCGTTTCGAATGATCGATCTCTACACACCGGAGTAGCCGCCGCCCCACATTGACCTTCTCTTGGTACCCCTCGGTGGGTATAGCTCCGCCCGTCGTACACGAGGTACAATAATCCAGCCGTAGTCAGCAGGAGCGGGTTTGGAGCAGCAAGCGGGGTTGGGTAGGCGCGCCTTTGTGCGTGCTCTGGGTGGTGTACTATCATCGTCGGTTCTTGGCGGCCAAAGCCGGAAAGGGCCGAACGTCATCGTCATTCTTGCGGATGACCTCGGGTACGGCGATCTTGGGTGTTACGGATCTTCGATTCCGACGCCGAATCTCGACAAAATGGCCCGAGAGGGCACGAGACTCACGCGCTTCTACTCGGCTAGTGCCGTGTGTTCGCCTGCACGGGCGGCGTTACTCACTGGCCGCTACCCGGCGAGATCCGGCGTCGTGAATGTCCTGATGCCCAGCGCCAATTCCGGGCTGCAGACATACGAGCAGACGATACCGAAAATCCTGAAAGAAGAGGGCTACCGAACCGGCTGCATCGGGAAATGGCACCTGGGGACCGTGCCGGGTTGCACGCCGAACGTTCACGGCTTCGACGAGTATTATGGCGTGCCATACAGCAACGATATGTATCCGCTACCGGTTCTGCGGGATGCGAGCGTTGTAGACGCTGCCCCCAGGCAAACGAGTCTGACCACGAGATTTACCGATCAGGCGGTGGATTTCATCGGTCGCAACAAGGAACGTCCATTCTTCTTGTATCTGGCGCATACGGCTCCGCACATTCCTCTGGCCCCTTCGGAGCGCTTTGCGGGCAAATCGGAACTGGGTATCTACGGCGACGTCGTTATGGAACTCGACTGGAGTGTGGGCGAGGTGCTGAAGGCGGTTAAAGATAACGGACTAGATGAGCAGACGTTAGTTGTCTTCACCAGTGACAATGGCCCGTGGTATCAGGGCAGCACCGGCAATCTCGCAGGTAGAAAAGGATCGACCTACGAAGGTGGAGTTCGCGTACCCTGCATCGCTCGATTCCCGGGAAGCATCCCGGAAAACAGCGTGGCGGAAGGGATCGGCTCCACGATGGATCTCCTGCCGACGATCGCACGGTTAACAGGGACAACGCCCGGATCTGTAGACGGCGTGGATATCTGGCCGATGCTGACAGGTGAGCGACCGTATATCCAACGCGAAATTCTCTTGTTCTTTGATACTTGGAACGTGCAATGTGTTCGATGGGGTCCGTGGAAACTGCATCTCTCTCGCTACAACACCAAACCGTGGACAGTGGACCCGCCAGGCGGTCGCCTGAATCTGCCGCTCTCCAATCCTGAGCTTTACCACGTCGACAACGACCCTGGCGAAAGCTATGATCGAGCCCCAGAGAAACGGGAGCTAATCGTCGATTTGCAGCGGCGTGTCGAGAACCTGCTTCTGTCCTTCCCGGAACCGGTGCGCGAGGCTTGGCGCGAGACACTTTCGAGGCGCGTGCAGCAAACACCGGTGGGTTCGCTGCCGCTTCTCGAGAACTAGCGAACTGGAATAAGGCTTTTCACGTCCAATCCGGACGCCTGTTTGCCCGACGGCACGGTAAGGTCGATGTCGATGTTCTTGCAGATATCGCCGGAACAGGCTTGGCCCTTGACGCCGACTTTCGCAGGTCCCTGGCCAGCTCGCTTTGCTTTCGTGGCAAAGACGGCATCGCGTTCGAAGCCCCAACTGTACCAGCGAAGTTCAGGTTTTGAGAAATCCTTGGGTTCGTTTTGCAACCAGGGTCCTGTCGGCGTCAGACCTTCTACGGTAATTTCAGTGCTTTTTTCAATGCCGAGGGAGGGCTTACCCTTGAGCTTTTCCTTCTGACGCTGTTCGTTGTCCATTACAAACGTGTGCCAGCCCGGCTCGATCGCCGCACGAACAATCAGGTAGTCGCCATCCCACTGGGCACGATAGCTCAGGACGACTTTACCGTCATGGAGTACGTCTGCGGCCTGAGCCGTTATAGCTAATAGCAATAATAAAGACCATCGCAGCGTGTTCATCATTTTCTATAACTCATTCGGAAGGTTTTCACTGGCATCTGGAACCTCTTCCCGTCACGGAGGACATCGACGGTTACGGAATCGCCGGCCGTTTTTCGGAGACGAATGTAGAGTTCAGCGGTATTTGCGTGCTCATCGCGCTGTACTCCATCAACGCCAAAAATGATATCGCCGACCCGTAGGTCATGACTTTTCATGGTTTGGGCGAAGCCGTCCACGTGACTTACTCGGCTCGCAAATCCATCCACCGGCAGATCGTTTTGCTTCTTTTCGTCGTCGGTCAGAGGACGGGATTCAAAGTAGGCTCGCGGATCGACGGTGAGTTGGCGATAGCGGATGTCCGTCAACCACCAGCGCGGCGGTAGCGCGATGGTCAAATCGACGGGCGATCCGTCACGTTGGACGGTCAGTTGAACCTGTTTGGAATCGCGCGGAACCTTGTCGTAGCGATACTGTAGGTCGGCAAACGTCCATACGGGCGTCTTCTCAATTTTGGCGATCGTGTCGCCAGCCTTCATGCCTGCGGCCTGAGCGGGACCTTGCGCGTCTTTGATGACCAATCCCTTCGGTATGTCCAGATTGATGCCGATAGTCTTCAGATTCGGAGAACCGAACATCTCCGAGAGCTTGTCGAGTTTGCCTTCCTGTTCGCGCAACTGCAACTGGAAGTCGCCGATAAGATGACATTCGACACAGACGTTTCGCGCAAACGTCCTCTCTACTAATAATGGATTTTCGCGTGGAAACATCGGTTTGGGCCGCGGAGTTTGCTCAAGCTTGCCAGCCTTGTAATCTTCATGGAGTTCAAGGCCCTTTTTCAAGGCGAGTTCCAGGCTATCGAGACTCAAATGGCTATCCTGAGAGGTCGAATCGCGGCCGCCGTAGCGCGTATAAATCTGCTCGTCGGCATTCATGAGAAAGAAGTAGAGCGTGTTGTAACGATCGTAGTCGAAGAGCCCGACGTCGATATTATCCATCCGCGGGATGCGCACGCACACGTATTGCGTCATCAACTTGCCGCGGGGTGAGGTTTTCGGTGACAGCACAACCTGTGCGTCAAAAGTACGACCGGCGATTCAAGCCTCGCAGCGGAACTCGAGGAAGATCGGCTTATTCGTTCGCTTCGCCTCCTGAACCGCCTTCTCGTAATTGTCGAACCAGTCGATAGTATCTTCGTCCTGGGCTCTCGCAGGCGCCGAGCTAAATAACGATAAGCCTAAGATTGCCGCCAGAAGAAACGCAAAACGAGTGTGCATACACATTATGGTAAAACAGCGAGCTAATTGGACCATGGCGGAGCAATCCCGACCATGCGGGCGTAGGCGATCGCCTGGCCAGTATGCTCTGCCAAGTGCACGTCAAGAAAGGTAAGAGCCCCTCGTTGTGTGGTGGTTCGTCCAAAGAATTGGACATCGCG
>DASQLD010000230.1:0-15204 GCA_035630195.1 Bryobacteraceae bacterium | reverse complement strand
ATGCCCGGATCTGTTCCAGGCTCAGCTTCTCGCCATCTCGCATGCCAATAATCAATCCCTAGCATGCGCTCGCTTCCTTCAGGCTCATCCTGTGTTAGAAATAAGCTCCCCTTCAGGCTCATCATGCGTTAGACAAGACTCCGGCTTGACTTTTGCTTAGACAGTATTCTACTGTGAACATTCGACTTGGCCCGCTGCAGGCGTGCGAATAGACCCATGGCAGATCACCAGAGCGGCGCAACCGGGGGTGTTGAGACAATATACGAGTCCACCCTCGACAGTGTCGATGCCGCAGAGGCGCTGGCGCTTGAGGTAGCCCAAGGAGCTGGCTTCCACGAAGAAGAGGACCTTCATAAGATCGGGATGGCCGTCCGCGAGGCGATGGTGAATGCAGTCGTCCACGGAAACCGTTATAACTTAAAAAAGAAGGTACAATTCAGCGTGTCTTCGTCCGGGGAACGTTTGATGGTGACGATTACCGACGAAGGCGAAGGCTTTGAGCCGGAAGAATTACCCGACCCACTATCAGAGGAGAATCTGCTCCGGCAGTCGGGCCGTGGATTGTTGCTGATCAAGGCTTTTGTCGACGAATTTGCGATGCGGAAGGCGCCGCCCAAAGGGACGGAAGTACGCTTGATCTTTTATCGCAGCGAGACGATTTAAACAGAAAGCAGGAGGTAGAGAGCGTGAGCGTAAAGTTGACGACCCGCCAGGTTGGAGATGTGACCGTAATCGACGCCGCCGGACGGATAACGTTGGGAGAGGGCTCGAGTGTGTTTCGGGACACCATTCGAGATCTAACAGCGAATGGGAATAAAAAGATACTGCTGAACCTCGGGGATGTCACGTACATCGACAGCTCGGGAATTGGCGAGATGGTTTCCGGGTTCACGAGTGTGACGAATCAAGGTGGTCAGCTCAAACTCCTGAACCTGACTAAGCGCGTCAAGGACCTGCTACAGATCACCAAACTTTACACCGTCTTCGAAGTTTTCGACGATGAGGCCGCAGCCGTTCGCAGCTTCTCCTAAGCCCCATCGAGGCTGCTGTTCCCCTGGCCGTGGTCCATTTCCTGGTCACGGCCTAAACTTCTTTGAGAAGTCCTGCCCCGCGAAATAACTCCTAAAGCAGAGTCGCAGACGTACGAAGAGTCCTTTTAAGCGTTCGGCGGCCTTTGCTTATGCTCAATACCAGAAAAAATACGATCGTGTTAGCGGAAGAACTGGCGATGGTCCGTGAGGGAATCGCCGGTTTATGCGAAGCAAATGGCAGCTTCCAGGTCACTGGACAGTGTGCCGATGGCGTGACAGCCCAGGAGATGCTCGAGCGGCTCCGGCCCGACCTCGCCGTCGTTGACTTCAACATCCCCAAGCTCTTCAGTCTCGAACTCGTGAGACGGATAAAAGAGCTTGGAGCTGCCACCCGATTCATGGTGATTGCGTCCAAGGGAGACCGGAAAATGGCTCTGGAGGCTCTGCGTAGCGGAGCCAATGGGTTCGTTTTGAAATCCGGCAATGCGGACCATCTGCTGGAAGCGTTGCACCAGGTGGCTTCGGGCAGCATTTACGTGTCCTCGGAGTTGCAGTTCGAGCGAATCTTCCTGACCCCTCGGCGCGCAGAACCCGAAGACCCACTCGAGACTCTTAGCTCACGCGAGTATCAGGTGTTTCAACTGATGATTGAAGGTATCAGGGCGAAGGAAATCGCTTCCCGGCTGAACCTCAGTCCGAAGACGGTGGATACCTATCGGGCCAGCCTGATGCGGAAGCTCGACATCCATGACGTGCCGGGCCTGGTCAAGTTTGCTATCCAGAGGGATTTAACCTCAGTAGCTTAAGCGCGCGGCTACTGGTACCATGGTATTTTCCAGAGGTATCAATTGGATAGCGCACATCGTAGACAGTTAAAGCACGACAAGTTTGTTGATCAAGTTGGTCACAGCGTTGAATACGCTGCATCGCATCGCGATCAGATGATGAAGTGGGGCGGAGCGGCGCTAGCCGCGATAGTCCTCATCGCCGGCATCTACTGGTACACGAACTACCAGCACGGTGTACGGCAAACCGCCCTTCGTAATGCGATGCAGACGTATGAAGCAGGTGTTGGAGCTGGCGGCAACGAATTCGTTAAGACGTTTGCGACCCAGGAAGAGAAAGACAAGGCTGTCGTAAAGGACTTGACGGAAGTCGCCAATAAGTACGACGGGAAAGAAGAGGGCCAGATCGCCCGTTATTTTTTAGGTTTGCACTACGCGGACAAGGGCAACATGGCTGAGGCCGAGAAGAATCTTAAGCCTGTCGCGGAGTCGGGCAAGGCGATTTATGCTTCCCAGGCTAAACTCTCCTTGGCCGATCTTTACGATGCCACCGGGCGTCAAGCGGACGCCGAGAAACTTCTTCGGTCCCTAATCAACGATCCTACGATTCTGGTGTCCAAGGAGCAGGCTACCATCGCACTTGGGCGCATTTTGGCCCGTAAGAATCCAGCCGAGGCCCGAAAGTTGTTAGAACCGTTGCGCTCCGAACGAGGTCCGGTTAGCCGCGCAGCGATCACCGCTCTAGGCGAGATGCCAGCCCGATAGTTGTGCTCTCCGGTCTTCGATTTCCCGTCGAGCAGTCGCAAGGCCGGCGATACCCCGAACTTCCCCATCCGTACAGAAATGATTTCCAGCGCGATCGCGACAGAATTGTTCACGCGCGGGCATTCCGGCGGCTTGAGGATAAGACCCAGGTCTTCACTCCGGGTCTTCACGATCATTTCCGAAATCGACTGACGCATACCATCGAGGTCGTCCAGGTCTCTAGGACGATCGCAGGAGCGCTCGGGCTGAATACAGATTTGGCCGAGGCCTTAGCGTTGACCCATGACATCGGCCATCCGCCGTTCGCTCATTCCGGGGAAGAAGAGCTCCACCGCCAGATGCAGCGTTTCGGTGATCGTTTCGATCACAATCTTCATTCACTGCGCATTGTCGAACACTTTGAGCAGCGCTATGCGCGTTTTCCGGGGCTGAACCTGACGTTCGAAGTGCGTGAAGGGATCGTCAAGCATTCCCGCGACATAACACCTGGAGAACTTCCGCAACTGGACGAGTATCGCCCCGGCGAGCGGCCACCTCTCGAGGCCCAAATCATCGATATCGCGGATGAGATCGCCTACAATACGGCAGATCTCGATGACGGGTTCTCGGCCGGCATGTTTGGAATCGAGGACATCGTCGACGGAATTCCCCACTATGGTGATCTTTGGGAAGCGGTGGATACACAGTTTGCCGGAGCAAGCGAGCAGGTGCGGTTCAACGAAGCTCTTCGCATGCTGATGGACTGGCTCGTGACCGGATTACTTGAAGGCACGCTCGAATCTGTCAGAGATGCAGGAGTCCAGAGTGTCCTGGATGTGCGAGCCTGTCCGGAACGCCTTGTCCGCTTTTCGAAAGGAGCCCTTGCGACCAATCGGGCGCTGAAACAGTTCCTACGTACAAGGGTTTACTACGCGCCGGCTTTGATTGCCGAACGGGAGCAATCCTCCCGTCAAATTGCCGAGCTCTTCCAGTACTTTCTCGACAATCCGCGCCGACTTCCTTTGAAGGATGCCGGCGATCCGCCCCACCGCGCGGTGTGCGATTACATTGCCGGCATGACCGACGGCTATTTCCGTCGTGTATATAGTGAGAATCTCGGAGCCTGACACTCCTTTCCCCTCGATCGCGCTATTGATAAGTGCGGAGCGGTAGGAAACATGATCATCATCAGTTGCAGAAAAGACTTCACAGATACGGTCTTCTTCAACAAGAAGGACGAGATTCGCGAAGGCGATCAGGTCATTGCTCAGAACGAACTCGTCGAAAAAGTTCGTGGCAAGAGGATTCTCATCCTTATTCACGGGTACAACAACGAAATGCCGGCTGTGCTGGATGCCTACGGGAAGGTTCTGGATATACTGGGTCTCTCCCATTTGCTTGCGCCCGATCCCGGCGGCTATGACATGGTCCTTGGTTATGCCTGGCCGGGCGGCTGGAGTTCTTTGTCGTTCCCACTTGCGGTGATCCGCGCGGACAAGACCGCTAAGCGTTTTCGCGAAACTGTGCAGGCGCTCCAGTTATCCGCGGCCACCATCGATGTTCAAACGCACAGTCTTGGAGCCCGGGTAGCCTTAGAAGCGCTCGATACTGACAGGATTGCGCTTCGCAATCTTTATCTTCTGGCAGCCGCAATTGATGACGAGACGATGGAAAAGGGCGAGGATTACTACAATGGGGCTCAGCGATGCAGTCACGTGTACGCTCTCCATTCAGAGAACGATCCGGTACTGAAGACCGCCTACCGTATCGGTGACGTTCCCGAGTTCGATCGCGCACTTGGCTGGAAAGGTCCCCAACGGCCAAACAAGATTCGGGATCATTCACCCAACACGAAGATCGCCGACTGCAAGCAGATCGTGACAACTCACGGAGGATATCGTCAGGCGGCAGAGACCTATGATTACTGGCTCAACGAGTTGCTGACCGGCTCAACTCCACAGTTTACTGAGCTGACTCGGGAGGGTGTGATCGGCGCGGACGGATTGCCGTGATCCGTCGATAAGGGCAGGTGAGCAATCACAGGTGAGACTGAATGGCTCGGAGAAGTGCTCCAGGAACGGTTTAAGTCAAGGGTGCATTTGCGTTAGCGGGAAAAAGGGTTTGCACCTGGTGGGTGCAAGGTGCCGGTACAATCCGGCTAATGCGCAAGCCGGAAAGGCCATCGCCCGTCGAGGCCGAGTTTCTGTTTGAGATCGACCCTGAACCAGCGCGGGAAACGATGACGTCCTGGGGCGGGATACCGTTGTTGGTGCGAACGTTCCGCTCGTTGGGCTTAGGACAAAGTGTAAAGCAGCACGTGCAAATCAAGCAGCGGCAGCGGGGTTATGACGAGGCAAGTTTTGTGGAGAGCTTCGTAATCCTCAATGCCGTGGGCGGAGAGTGCCTGGACGATTTTGAACGTCTGCGGGAAGACGGTGGGCTGGCCGGGATGCTGGGCCATGAGATCCCATCGCCAGAGGCCGCTCGCAAGTTTCTGTATCACTTCCACGATGAGGAGAAGATCGCTGAGGCCAAGCAGCAATTGCCGCTCGGACAAGTTGCCTATATTCCGGGTGAGAATGCAGCGCTGCAAGGACTGGGACAAGTCAACCGCGATCTGATTGCTGAGTTGGGCCGGCGTTGTCCGGACCAGAAGATCGCCACCATTGACCAAGATGCCACGATCATCGAGAGCCACAAGCGGGAAGCGCTCTGCACCTACGAAGGCGAGCGGGGCTACCAACCGATGTTGGCGGTGTGGTCGGAAACAGACTTGGTTCTGGCCGATGAGTTCCGCGACGGCAACGTAACGGCGATGCAGGGGCCATTGGCGGTGGCCAAAGCTGCGTTCGCTGCGCTGCCATCGACAGTGAATGAGTTCTATTATCGGGGAGACTCAGCTTGCCACGAGCACAAGCTGATCGGCTGGTTACGGAATGAGCGCAGAGAGGATGGGCCGCAGGGCTTGATTGGATTCGCCATTAGTGCGCGCATGACCAAGCCTATGCAGCAAGCAGTTCAGGCAGTGGAGGAGAGTGCCTGGATAGCCTACGGCAAAGCAGACACAGAAGTGATTCGAGAATGCGCCGACATGGGGTTTGTGCCGGGCGAGCATTACGAGCACAAAGATGCGCAGGCTTTGCGCTATGTGGTGGTGCGGATTCGCAAGCGGCAGGAACAACTGTTCGCCGACGGGACGACCGTCAAACATTTTGCGGTGGTGACGAATATTGAGAAGTGGTCGGCGGCCAAACTGCTAGAGTGGCACCGGGAAAAGGCGGGGACAATCGAGGGTGTGCATGATGTGCTCAAGAACGAACTGGCGGCTGGGGTTCTACCCTGCGGCCGCTTCGGGGCCAACGCCGCTTGGTTGCGCATGGCGATTCTGACGCACAATGTGCTGACGGCGTTGAAGCGACTCGCCCTGCCGGCAGAGTTGCTGCCAGCACGGCCGAAGCGCTTGCGGTTTCTGATCTTTCACACGGCGGGACGGCTGGCGCATCATGCACGCAAGATCGTGCTTCGTCTGTGCACACGAGCCGAGCGGCTGGCATCGTGGTTAGAAGCTATGCGATTGCTCCCGCTCCCCCGAAGCGCGTAGCCTGTCACGGCTGATCTTATCGACGGATTATACGGACCATTCCCACCGATCCACCGGAGCTGTCCTTGTCGGTTGCGCTCCAAGCTTCCTGATGCTCACCGATCGATGTCGTTTTGCTGGAAATCGGTTTGCATTCTCACTGCTGCCCAGATCAATCGCGCCTTCAGACTGCGTTTGCCCTATGTTCTTCCAGTTTGAACGTGCTTATCGACGGATTACGGATAGATGAGAGCAATGATTTACGATGGGCTACGAATTTTGTTGGCTGGCGTCTTATGTCCTAGCCGGCGCCCAAACAAACAAAGGACTCTGGAACGACCTGGCCGTCACTCTGCCGGATGTCGAAACGCACACCCCAACCCCATTCGTCGTCGCCCGCTGCATGACGGATTATCAATTCGCATCGCCATACGGATTTGCCATCGGCTTCTGCGATGCTCGTCGCGATCGAATTGCGATCCTCCGGTTTTTCCAACTCTGAAAGGAACCCGCTCAGGTACGCTCCGATAGTCTTATCATCTGCATCCGTTCCGATGTCCTTACAACTCGAGTGAGTACTCAACGGCACGGCATAACTCGCCAGGACAGCTTCGATGACGTCTTTACGTTCGGGGGGCTTATGCCTGATTGTGAAACCGGCTGGGGCGTTGGAACGTTGGCACGCTGCCAATACGACGAATGCGGTGATCGCAATCCAGCGCCACTTCAAGGCAACTCCCCATAGAACATGGCATTGCTCGGTTTCGCGAAGTGATTCTTAAACTGCGCTGGCGTTTGCTTTACCACCTTGTCCTGAGAATTCGAGTAATGCCAAATGTTCCCGTCAACAAAAATACCGATGTGCTTCTTCGGCACGTTCGCCATCTTCTTAGTAAACACATCCACATTGCTCGCCTTTGTAATGAATACAAGACAAGGGTTGATGTCCTGAGGACGGTTCTCCCAGAAACCTACACGCCCACACTCCGGAAAGAGTTCTTGCACGCGAAGACTCGCGGGCTCACCTGGTCCATTCACCATGCCCCCGCAGGTGAAGCCAAATTTGTACCTAAGGATATGGCTCACAAAATGCGCGCAGTGGTTATCGTTCGCATTATGAAAGCCGACTGGGCAGATCGCCGATATATTCTTCCCGAGGAACTGGTCGAGAGTTGCTGCCGTGATCATCTGTGCACCCCTTCAAGAATGTAAGCGAAGAAGGAGCGCTGGTCAGGACATGTTACGACGACTTGTCGGCCGTCGCGATGCAGGCAGCCCTTGCATACTGCTCTGTATCGACCAGACCTGCTAACCAGGCAACCTGTTCCATCCGGGAAGCCGTTCGAAGCTGCGCGGGCATGAATGCGCGGAAGGCTGCTTTTCGTCCGAACAAACGTTCCGTCAGCCGCGCTTGTGCCGGTAGCTTTGCGCTGGCCAATACTTTTACGTTCGCGCCAGTGGCCTGACTGCTAGAGCCTGAGACACGAGCCACTACCGCGTGATCTCCGTCCGCCAGTGACGCCGGAACTCTGACGTTGATCTGGTAAAGACCAGGACCAACAAGACCCGCCACAGGACCTCAGCCGCTGTGCCGCCGATGGTCACGGTGACGGGATTCGTAGTCGGGTAAGCTCCTGTGAAAACAACGCCAGGGTCGCTCGGAGCGTTGGTGGGTCCGAATCCAGTCCCATACAGCGCAATCAGGTCGCCTTACCCAACGGCGGCGGTTGTTGTATAGCCCGTTTCTGCCGCGCCTGTTCCGTTTACCACAGCGCCATCCGGGTAGCGAACGGCCCTGACGTAATTCGAGAGAACGGATAGGCCGAGAAGGACGGACGACATCGTCGCCGTGACCGAGTTGGAAGTTCCTGCCGCATTCGTCACAGCGATTGATACCGACCCGGTTGAGGTATCTGCAGGGGCGAGCACATTAATCTGCGTAGCGCTTACGTACTGAACGAACGCAGCCTTGCCGTTAATCTGCACGCTCACACCCCCGAGCGTCGTCGGGATCGCATTGTTCACCAGATCAGAGCTGGCAAGGAGCCTGGTTGCCGATGCGAAGTTCGTCCCGTAGATGCTGATCCAAGACCCCGGCGCAACTCCCGCGGCGCCACTCACCGCATTTGCCACACTGCCTGATGTGATGGCGGGCGCGCTCGCGGCCGCAACTTGAAATGCCGCTCCGATCGTAATCGTCGAGGCATACCCCGCGCTATTGTCCCCGGTTGTCGTTGCCAGCATGCGGGTTGATTTGCGACTCGATAAACGTTGTCGGTCGCATTCGTCGTATCTCGCGAACCTGTACGGGAATAGGCCGATGTTGCAAGAACGGCATTATTGATCGCTTCGTCGAAGAAAATCTGCGAAACGAATTGCTGAGAACTGTTGTGCCGGAGTACGTTTGCACTCTCATGTGGATGTGAATCGTTCGACTCGTGTACCAGCCCGGATAGATGGTCGTGAACGTCACCTTTCCGTTCTCGTCCGTGATCTGATAGCCACGAAGAACCTTTTGGCCACTGGTATTGACGTTCCCTGTTCCACCACCCGGATTATAGGTAGGTTCATCCGAATAGATACCCTTTGCGTCACCGTGCCAGATGTCAACGTATGCGCCCACCAGCGGAGTGCAGCCGCCACTACTCAGGTTCTGAACGTTAATCGTTAGAGTCAGAAGGACGCCTTCCCGAGCCGTTCCGGTTTCCGGATCGGTTCGTATATCGGAGCGGAATAGTCTCTCATCCACCCAATACGGCCCCTCTGTGACTGTGGGGGTAGTTGGAACGCATGTGATCGTCCCTTGCGCCTCTATCGTCTTGTTCCACGCGGGAATGAAGAACACCGCAGCGCCTGCTTTCGCCAGAGCTCCTAATGTGGTTCGCCGGTCAATCCCAGTATTCTGTTCTTCCTGCATGTCCATCCCCTATTACCTGACCCGGCGTCACTCCGCGCCAAGCCAGTTGTCGTAATGTGACGGGACAGGAAGAGAAGGTGTGTGTCAAGCGATTGTAAAATCTATGGCCAGACTCACAACAGACTTTCGTAACGTTCGATTTGAGCGAGCGTCACCGTGTCCATCTGGTCGCCGGCAGCGAAGCGCTTGTACCATTCGACCGTGTACGACAGCGCTTCCTTCAATCGAAGCCGTGGCTGCCATGGAAGCTTATGCCGCGCAAGTGTCGAATCGAGAGTCAACAGGCCTGCTTCGTGAGGTCCGCTATCTTTTTGGAGTTCAACCCTGGCATGGCCTCCCCACAACTCCACTAGCTTCTCGACAACCTGACCCACCGGCTGGACATCAGCTTCCCGCGGGCCAAAATTCAGGGCTGGCGGGAGGTCACGCTGTTCGAACAGCCCCTGCGCGTACTGCAGATATCCGGCAAGCGGTTCCAGCACATGTTGCCAGGGACGAATCGCCTGCGGTCTGCGAATGACAATCGGTTCGCCTTTCAGCAATGAGCGCATGCAGTCAGGAATCAACCGGTCTTCCGCCCAGTCACCGCCGCCGATCACGTTGCCTGCTCGCACACTTGCAAGCCGGGTGTCTCCCGTCTCAAAATACGAGCGGCGATAAGCAGCCGCGACCAATTCGGCGCAGCCTTTGCTGCTGCTATACGGATCACGCCCGCCCATTGCGTCCGTCTCGCGATAACCCCAGAGCACTTCGCGGTTCTCGTACGCTTTGTCGCTCGTGACATTGATCACTGCTCGCGCGCCGCCAAATGCTCTTACCGCCTCGAGAACATGAACTGTACCTAGTACGTTTGTCGAGTAAGTTTCCACCGGCTCTCGATAGGATCGGCGTACTAGAGGCTGTGCAGCCATGTGAAACACTATGTCGGGACGCGCGGTGGCTAAGCTCGATCGCAACACGTCGGGATTGCGGATGTCAGCTTCTATGCTGTCTACCCGGCTACCTATCTTGGCGGCTGTGTACAAGTTCGGCCCTGTGGGCGGGGCAAGCGACAATCCGGTGACATGCGCTTCCATGTCGGTAAGCCATAGAGATAGCCATCCACCTTTGAACCCCGTATGCCCGGTGAGAAACACACGTTTTCCGCGCCAGAACGCCCTGTCCATAAAAATCAGCCGAAGTGTAGCATGTGCAATTTTGCCAGTCCTAAGCGTATAAAGTAGGACAGCCGATGAGACACTTGGTTATTGCTTGTCGCTTTGAGGAGAAATTAAAGTCTATGAATCTATCGCCTACATGGCGAGTTGTGGGAACTGCCCTGCTCGCATCTTCGATTTTCGCGGCGCCAGCGGTTCGTGCCGGAGCCGGCGTAACGCCGGTCCGTCAGGAGCTGCCCTTGGTCTTCGAGCCGAACCACGGCCAGACCGACGCCCATGTCCGGTACTTATCGCGAGGCGGCAGTCACGCGCTTCTCTTGCAGCAAAGAGAAGCCGTTTTAGTCCTCCGCTCAAAGGACAACCGTACGGAAAGTGTCCGCATGCGCTTCGATGGCGCCGGAGACAGTCAGATCAAAGCCGAGACGCCACTCTCTGGCCATAGCAACTATCTCATCGGAAATGACCGGTCTCAATGGCAGACCAATATCCCCCACTTTGCGAAAGTTCGTTATCAATCGGTTTATCCAGGCATTGATCTTATCTATTACGGGAATGAAGGACAGCTTGAGTACGACTTCATCGTCGCTGCCGGCGCGGATCCGTCGCGCATTCGGTTTCGACTTGATGGGTCTAAGAGTCTGAGCCTTGCATCAAATGGCGATCTCGTGCTGGCGCTCGACCGGGGAGAAGCGCGGCATCGCAAGCCCGTGGTCTATCAGGAGATCGCCGGCGTTCGCACGCCCGTCGATGGCCGCTATGTGCTTCGCGGAAATCAGGTGTCATTTGCGCTCGGCAACTATGATCGAACACAACCATTGATCATCGATCCGATTCTCAATTGGGCCGGGTATATCGGTGGTCTGTCAGCCGATGCTGGGCAGGCCATCGCGGTCGACGCACAGGGCGCAGCCTACATAACGGGACAGACGCAATCCGTAACCGGATTCCCGCTTGTCAATGCCTTCCAAAGCACTCATGGCGGCAGCGCCCCCGTTATCACTGACGCCTTCGTCACCAAGATCAACTCGGCAGGGACCGGTATCGCTTACTCAACCTACCTTGGTGGCAACAGTCTCGATACCGGCGATGCGATCGCCGTCAACTCGGCCGGAGAGGTTTTTGTCACGGGTCAAACGAACTCCACCAACTTCCCGACTGCCAGTCCACTTCGCGCGAGTCTCTCTGGTCTTGTCGATGCATTCCTCGTTAAGCTGAGCGCATCCGGCAATGCCTTACTCTATGGCAGTTATCTGGGCGGCTCGGGCACGGAATCGGCCAGAGGTATCGCTGTGGATGGAACCGGCGCGATGTATATTGCGGGCTTCACAGATTCGACGAATTTGCCAAACCTTCTTGCCGGACAGGCATTGAGTGGCGGAACTGACGGCTTTGTCATGAAGTTGTCGTCGACGGGCCAGCAGGTTCTTTTCAGCACATACGTTGGTGGGTCGGCGCTCGATTACGTTCTTGCGATGGCCATCGACGCGAATCAGAACATCTATGTGACTGGCCGCACCACTTCCACCAATCTTCCTCAGTCCGGTGGATTCCAGCCTGGAAATGCGGGAGAAGATGACGCCTTCGTTTGCAAGCTGAACAGCGCCGGCGCGCGTGTTTACTGGACCTACATAGGAGGCGCGGTGAGTGACGCTGGACGCAGTATCGCAGTCGACAGCGCAGGCGCCGCCTTTGTCGGTGGTGACACGTCCTCCACAAACTTCCCGGTGACTGCTGGAGCCTTTCAAACCACTTTAGCCGGAGGAATCGACGTGTTTGCCGTAAAGTTGAATCCGTCTGGCGCAGCCCTCGACTACGCGACCTATATTGGCGGATCCAACTCGGAATTAGGCTACGGTATCGCCATTAACTCGAGCGGCCATGCGTACATCACGGGACACACGATTTCCGCGAATTTCCCGGTCGTCAGCTCCGTCAAAGCAGCGGAGCCGGGGGCGTTCGATGCCTTCGTCACTAAGCTGGCTCCCAATGGCGCCAAGGTTGTCTACTCGACGCTGGCCGGTGGTTCAAGCGCCGACACCAGCAGCGCCATCGCGGTCGATTCCCAAGGCAGCGCTTACATTACCGGGCTAACGCTGTCGGCCGGTCTCTCAACCCTTCCAGGCAATGCTCTGAGCGGATCGCAAGACGCGTTCTTCATGAAGTTCTCCGACTGTTCAATCCTGCTATCTCCGTCGTCGGTTTCCGTAGGCGCTGCCGGCCAGTCTGGAAGCTTCACAGTCCAGCCACAGCAGTCCGGCTGCCAATGGACAGCATTTACGACCGATCCGTTTATCCAACTGTCTGGAACAACAAGTGGATCCGGACTAGGAACCGTGACCTATACGGTACAAGCGAACTCGGGGGTACAGCGATCAGGCTCCATTGTGGTCGAAGGCGCGACCTTCACCATTACACAGGCAGGCTCTGGAACAGCGCCGTCAAGCGCCCCCTATAACATTGATGTCGTCCCTGCTTCCGGCAGCGGGAATACAACAATGTTTACCGCGCGATATGGCACTGCTCGACCCACAGGCGCATTGATCGAACGGGCATACATCCTTATCAATTCAGCCATCAGCGCGTCAGGCTCATGCTTTATCGAGTACACCGCATCCTCCAATACTTTTCGGCTAATCCAGGACGGCGGTGTGAACTGGAATACCCCGGTCGCGCCTGGCGCGGCGACGACCACCAGCAATAGTCAATGCACTCTCAATGCTGCGGGTGCTTCGGCAACCTCGTCCATTCCGACCATGGCCGTTTCCCAGCTCGCTCTGGTTCTGCCGGTGACGTTCTCTTCCTCCTTCACAGGACCGAAGAATGTTTATCTGCTCGCTGTCAATGAAACGTATGGATCGAATAGTGGCTGGGAACAGAAGGGGACATGGAGCGTTACACAGCCTCCTCCGCCTGCAGGTCAAGTAGGCGTTGGAACATTAACTCCATCGAATGGATCCGGGGCATCGGGAACATTCACCAGCACATTCACGCACGCCGGTGGCGCATCGCAACATTATCTTGGTTACACGCTGTTCCTGCCGACGCCGAATGTTGTGCGCTATACGGCGACCGGCTCCTGCCTTGTGGAATACAACCGCATTAGCCACGGCATGCGATTGATCGACAATGCAGGCACAGGCTGGCTTGGTGGAGAATCCGGCATCAGGCTTGGCACTCCGGGAGCCGTCCTCACGAACAATCAATGCTCCGTCAACGTGTACTCCGCTCTCGGAAATGTGAACGGAAACACCATGACGGTACGATTCGACGTGAACTTCAAAAACACAATGGGACCGGTGCTTGGGACATTCCTTCAGGCGCTTGACGTGAATGAAAATTGGACCGGAATGACGCAGATGGGGAACTGGTTCCTTCCCGGCGCTCCGCAGACCCGACCAGGTCCGTCGATCGTCAGCCTGACGCCAGCGGCGGTTACCGGTTCATCGGCGATATATACAATGTCGGCGACGCATACTACTGGCTCGTCCGCGCTGATCATGCTACATCTTCGTGTCAGTGCGACGGTCGACGGGCAGACTGCCTGTCAAGCGGTCTATTTCCCGAGCAATAACTCGCTGAACCTGATTAATGCCGAAGGCACTGACTTGGTCTCGCCAATCAGTGTGACCGTCGGCACGGGAACTACTCTGTCGAATGGCCTTTGTACCATCAACACGGCAGGCGCATCTGCCACTCGCTCAGCCAGTGTTGTGACGGTGGCTCTGCCTGTGTCGTTTAATCCCACTTCCTTTGGCGGCGCAAAGAAAGTCTATTCCGTCGCATTCGACAATACCGGATTGTTGACGCACTGGGTGCAAGGCGGAACAATCACCATTCAGTAATACTCCTTGTGTAGTAGAAGAGGCCCGCTTCCCATGGCGGGCCTCTTGCGTTTTCTGAGATTGCTTGTCGCTGGGGCGTTCACGGAAGCGTGAAGAGGGAGTGTCCGCGATCTTCTCCACAACCATGCCACGGCTTGAACCCATGGACATTACTGCCTGCCCTGTATCTAATCGCAGCGTACGGGGGGGCCGGTTGACCTAGCTTAAATTCCGCGATGACCCCGGCGTTTGTTGGGAATCGTGAACATTGCTACAAGAGATTACGCGCTCGTGGCGAACCACCTCGCCGAAATGGGAGCCATGCTCGAAACGTACTATCAGCGGGTCCGGGCCGAAGTGGAACAGGTCCGAACTGATGCGGAACAGGCGGGTAGGAACAAGGCTGTTAGAGCCGTTGAAACAGAATAGATACAACGTTCGGAACTGATCCTCCCGCGCTCTTGAAGCAGTTTCCCTATCTGTTAAGTATCAAGCCTAACGAACGTTATTCGAGTAATGATCCGGGGAAATGATTGTGCCGGTTCCGATGTTTGACGTCGCCACGCTTCGATAAGATAAGCGTCTGTCGCTGATGACCTCGTCGGCCTGCAGAAATATGTTGTTCGACGCTTTCTAGGTGAAGCCGACCTGTGTGATGCCACCGCCTGAACAAACATGTATTAAGCAATTTCGAGCGTGAGGCTGACCCGGTCTTTCTAGAACTCCGGATAATCCTACGCGACATTCTAAAGTCATCAATCATGATCGAAACCCTTCACCGCCGAGGTTTTCGGTCCATATGTTTTGCGATGATCCGATGCGTATTGCGGCCGTCGAGCGGATCTACAGAAGATCAGCGAGGCGGATGTCGGACTGGCGACTAGGCAGAAATCCTGGTACCCGGCCAGCCGGGGCGCAATATCAGGAGAACTGGCAACTCTCTGCGCCATGAATATGGCAGCGTCCATCCGGAACACCGTCTGGCATATAGCCGTCGATCATCTGCCTTTGTTGAAAGCCTCCCTAACTTGGACTTGTCCCCATTTTTGAAACAAGTGGTTAAGACTCAGAATTCATCGAATGGAGAATTGAGTCATGGGGTTGTCGCGTAGGAAGTTCACGAAGGAGTTCAAGTTGGCGGCCGTTCGGCGGCTGGAACAAGGGATCTC
>DASQLD010000229.1:0-6453 GCA_035630195.1 Bryobacteraceae bacterium | reverse complement strand
CCATCGAGGATCCACGCAACGGACGCGACAAACTCGACAGACTTTCTCAACCGGTGACCCGGAAAGGCCGCTCCTATCCCGGCTTTAACCTCTTTGATTGTCAACCGTGGAAGAGGAATAAATAATGTGCATATCCTCAGGCCCACGACTGTCGAAAGCATGATGAAGAATCGTATCCGTGATCTGAGCGCCGGTAAGATGAAGAGCTTCCAGCCTGAGACGTCATCTGATGTCGATCTCCAGCCAGGCCATACGGAAAGGTGGGCCTGAGTTTCCTGATCAAACGGTTTCGTATCCCGGCGGCCGATCGGCAGGAAGCCTCTCTTGGGCGGGATCTCCAACACCTTCTATTGGATCGATCCAAAGCGCCTTCGTTGCTGTGTTCTCATGATGCAGTACCTTTCGTTCTGCGATAGGGAAGCGCTCGGACTCCTGAGTGACTTTGAGCAGGCGGTATACCGCGACGCTTGATGGACGGGCAGCTCTGCCGCGGACACTACGGGTTGAGCGTCGACGAGGATGACTATTTCGGAGCCTCCTCCAGCGCGAAAGCCAGGATGCTGTCGTCAGTAACCGGATTTCCGAAAAATCCGCCGCCAGTGGCACTGATGACCACGTACTGTTTGCCGTCTCTCGCCTGGTACGTCATCGGAGTGGCCTCCGCGGCGCCCGTCAGTCTGACTGTCCACAGTTCTTTGCCTGTTCTGGAATCGAACGCGCGGAGACGGGCATCATCGGTTGCGCCCACAAACACGACACCGCCCGCGGTAGCGATTGTGCCACCATTTCCCGGACGCCCTGTTTTGTTCTTCCCCTCAGGTAGGTTGTCAGTTACACCCAGCGGCGTCCTCCAGGCGATTTGACCGGTGTTCACGTTGACTGCTACAAGTTGTCCCCATGGTGGTTCCTGGCACGGAAGCTGCTGCGTGCCAACCCCTCGAATGCTGAATCGCCCACCACCAGGCACACCTTCGTAGGGACCCGCCGGATCCACTCGATTCCCTTGTCCATTTGCCAGTGCAGGCCCTTTCGTCAGATCGTGATCGCGGAGGCCGGATACCTGCCCTAACTCGTTGACATTGGCGAACAGAAAGCCAAGCTTTGGATCGAATGACGTTCCGCCCCAGTTCACTCCTCCATGATTTCCCGGAAACTGCACTCGTAGACGGTTGTAAGCCGGTGGCAGATATGGACCACCCACCATCATGCCCTCGAGTAGTTTTTTGCAGGCGGACTCTAATTCGGGCGTGACCGTCGCCACCTCGTCCTTGCTGAAGGACATGCGCGCGAGCGGCGGTGGTTTCAAAGGGAACGGCTGCGTCTTTGACGCGCGCTCGAGTGGCACTTCACTCGCCGGCACAGGACGCTCCTCAACCCCGTAGATAGGTTTACCCGTTACGCGATCGAGTAGAAATACCAATCCGCCTTTGTTCATTGCGACTACGGCTGGAATCGTTTTGCCTCCCTGCTTCACGTCGACCAAGGCCGGCGCGCCCGTAAGATCGGCATCCCAGATATCGTGATGAACAAGTTGAAAGTGCCAGAGATATTTACCGGTGCTCGCATCCGCTGCTACCAGGCTGGAACTGAAAAGATTGTCACCTGCGCGGTCCCCACCATACTGGTCGACGGATGGTGCTCCGAAAGGCATGTATACGATTCCGCGCTTCTCATCCACAGTGAGGAATCCCCATACATTGACGCCCGATCGGTTCTTCCAACTCTCTTTGGCCCATGTATCGTTGTACTTTTCGCCAGGCTGAGGGACTGAGCGGAACGTCCACACGAGCTTGCCGGTCCGCATGTCCCACGCGCGCACATCGCCTGCGGGTCCCAACGGGGGGTTCTCCTGGGTTGTGCCCCCAGTGATCACCAAGTTCTTGTAGACGATGGGAGGCGAGGTCATCGCGTTGCGGCCCGGCAGCCCGCGCATAACCCCTTCGGTATTCAAATTCACTACGCCGTTATCTCCAAACGCGGAGTTGGGTCTCCCGGTCTTTGCATCGAGAGAGTAAAGCTTTCCGTCGCTCGATCCGAAGACCAACTGCGCTGGAACTTTGCCATCCCCGGGCCAGTACTCGAGTCCGCGCGTAGAGGGGTTCCCGGAGGGTAGCTGCCAGGACCACAATTCCTCTCCGTCGACTGGATCAATAGCCGCGACGCGTGAATAGGGTGTTGTGACATACATGATCCCGCGAATCACTAGCGGTGTAACTTGGCTCGGACGGAATCCTGAACCAAATTGCGAGCGTCCGCCGCCCGGTCTGACAGTGGCTGGCGATGGTTCGGGTTCATCTCCGACGGGGCGGCCTCCACCCGGTGGACGTCCCTCCATCACCGCCGGCCCCCGTCCTCCTGGCGTACTCGTGAACCCTGGAGGCCTCATGTGATAGACCCACGCCAGCTTCAGCCGGCCGACGTTGTGAGGCGTGATCTGCGTCAACGGAGAGAATCTCATCGCTCCGGCATCGTGACCGTAGGTGGGCCACTCCCTTGCAACATCGGCGGGAACGCCTTTGCCAGTGTGCTCCGCAATCTGTGCTGCATCGCCATGCTTCGGCAGGCGCGATGCAGTGTTTGCGACTCGTGGAGAAAGCGCCCCGACGCCGGCAGTGGTGACTGGAACCGCCGTCTGCGTCCGCTCTGTGGATCCCGGCCCCAAGGCGCCATCAACCGGTCCGTAGAACTTCGCCAGATAAGTCAGGACGGTGTGTAGGTCTTGTTCACTGCCCTGAGCACCAAGGTTGACCATTTTTGAAATTGTTTCCGTCCACCCTGCCTGGCCTTGACGTAACGAAGTTGCCATATCCAGTGAGTGGCATCGGCCGCACAATTTGACTGTCTCCGCTTTGCCGGCGGCATCAGGTAAAGTCGCTGCATTCATTAAAGCGACGCAGGCGAGAGTCAATATCAGCTTCACCAAATGTCCAGTATTCCGGATCTTAAGTTTGTGCCAGCTTGGAATCAACATCTTTGCGAAGCCTATTCTATCCAGAGCATCAACCGGTGTCGATCTGGAACCCTAGATGTTTTAAGGAGCCAACTCCGCTAGACTTGAGGTTTCCTGGAACACAAGTGCAAATTTTTCACAACACACGTGACGATCGAATCGTTGTGCTGGTGGCATTCATAACCGCCCTCTCGACTTCGGCGTTCCCTGCCGAAATCATGCAGCCTGCACAGCAGAATGCGTTGGTGCGGAAATACTGCGCCGTATGCCATACAGATGCGGCGAAGAATGGAGGCTTGTCCCTGGAGAACTACGATGCGGCCCAGCCCAATCGAGCCTTGGCTGCGATGTTGCTCAGCAAGTTGCGAAACGGCGCCATGGGCGCAGCAGGCTTGGGCATTCCGGACTCCGCAACTCGCGATGCATGGACATCGGCAACTGCTGCTCAAGCAGAGCGGGCCCAAGATTGGACCATAATCCGCAGCCATGCGGCCGGCTCGAAAGCGCCAATCTTCACTGCAAGCATCATTCGCGAAGTGCTGCCGCGTAAGAAGGACAAGACGCAGGAAAAAGATAATGATGATCCTCCCGTATATCGGCTGACATTAACTTGCAATGTCGCCACGCACAACGGTGAGATGCAACTAACTTGGTCGCCCGAGCCCCAAACCGATAGGACGTTCTTGGTGTCGGTTGATGACGACGCGGGAATTCCTCACAAGTTGGAAGGCAGGGAGAAAAAGATGGGCAACGGTATGACTGCAAGCACAGGCTTGGCGGCGTCGCTGCTAAATGCGCCACTGGCAAAAGAAACTCTCGCAGTCGCCGGGCTGTTTCCTGGTGAGACCGTAACGTTTCCGCTTGGTGATCTGAATCCAGCAGATCGGCGAGAGCTCGCGATCTGTTTTGGCGCGAGCCCCGGCAAATAGATCGCGAGAGTGGTGTGACGCGGTTGGCACAATTCGATAGATTCATCATCGGACTGAGCAGCAGTGATGTTCTACCGGCGTGATGAACTCAGTCGCCTTGGTACGGGAATCGCTCGATGGCTCCCACACATTGGGAGAGAGCCGCAAGTAGCGTGTCACCCCAGCCTGACGGAGTATAGGCTGAAACTTTTTGATTCGTCTCTTTGTCCGCAAATGCGAAGAACATCATACTCGGATCTGGCGGCGTCAGATATTCACGTATCGTTATTATGAACTCAACTTCCCGGCCATCCTGATGCTTCTTCATCGAGAAGTGATGCAGTCGCGCAAGCTGCTGCTTCGGGTCTGTTTGCGCAAAAACCCAGTCAGACATGTATCCGCACATTATAGAGTGTCGGAACCAGATCTGAGTACGCCCAAAGTCTGTGGGGCGTTTAGTGGTTGCGTGAACTCCCGAATTGTTATATAGATTTACGACAGCTAAGGGATTGGAATTCAGGAGGTTCTGTGCGATATCTCGTCTGTATCGTTGTCTGGGCCATCAACGCGTTTCTTGTTTCTGCTCAAGATACCAGGGGCAATATTTCCGGAACAGTCACCGATTCGCAAGGCGCTGCCGTTTCCGGCGCGACCGTTACAGTTGCCAATACTGGTACTGGAACTTCTACGCGCCTGACGACCAATTCCAGCGGCTATTATGAAGCTCCCTTGTTGTTGCCAGGCAGCTACAGCGTCACGGTTGAGAATAGCGGCTTCAAGAAATCCATACGCTCGGGTATAACGCTAGCCTTGGCCGAGCAACTCCAGATCAACATGCAACTCGAGATCGGCGGGGTCACTGAGTCAGTCACCGTATCGGCCGAGGCGCCGATGATCGATACCAGTAGCGTCACCACTGGGCGAACGATGTCACATCGCGAGGTCATGGATCTTCCAGTGCTCGGCAACAATGTAATGATGCTAAGCCGTATTGCGCCAGGCGTTCAGGTCCCCGGAACGACGCAATTCCTGGTGCAGGGACAAGTCGGCGGTGGGTCCGGGTACAACCAGGCCGGTGGCGTCGGTGGCAACGAATGGTCCATCGATGGCGCATCCACAAATGGCACAGACCGTCGCGTCTCCGTTATGCCAAGTCCCGACACCATTGACGAATTCAAGATTGAAACCTCGAATTTCGATGCTTCCTTCGGACACTCCACTGGCCTCAACATTTCGATGTCGAGCAAATCGGGAGCAAACGACTTCCATGGGACGGGGACGTATCAATATTTCAACCAGAAGTGGAATGCAGCGCCTTTCTTTGTCAAGCAGTCGCGCGGTCAGCAGGTGGCAGCGTTAAGAGCTGCCGGGAACAACGCGGCGGCCGAGCAGCTCGAAGATCAGCCGTTGCTTCCTCCCGGGCAGACGCGGAACTACCATGCTACCGTCAGCGGCCCTATCTACATCCCGAAAGTCCTCGATCTTCGCAATCGAGTGTTCTTCTTTTTCGGCTTCTCCGAGCTTAAAAATCGCCAATCCGCAAGACCAAGTGAGTTGAATTACACGGTTCCCACTGAGGCAATGCGAAACGGCGATTTCTCGCAGCTACTTGCCGTTGATCCGGTCCGCTATCAGATCTACGACCCGCTGACTACAAGACCCGATCCGGCGCGTCCGGGTCACTGGGTGCGCGACCCGTTCCCGGGCAACATTATTCCGCGTGACCGCTTCGACAATCCGATCTATAACTTCTACACGCAGCGAATGCCGTTGCCGAATACCCCGGTTGCCGCCAATCGCGACCCTGTCAATAACTTCGTTGCCTCTGGGATGCCGAACACCGTAGACTATCGATCCTTCAACAACCGCATTGACTACCAGGCAAGCGACAAACATCGTTTCTTCTTTCGCTGGCTGAGGAGCAGCTTTTTGGAAGGCGCCCAGGACTTTACCTACAACACCGAGCCCGGCCTGATGAACTGGGATGAGAAGCGTCCCGCATACACGGTAGCTGCGGATTGGACCTATGCAGTCAGTCCCACAACTATCCTGAACGTCACGGTGGACACCAATGCCTTCCTCATGCAGAACCAGCGCCTCGGTACGCGGAAATACAAGCCAAGTGACGTCGGTCTGCCCGCCTACATGGATGCCAAATGTGCAGATAGTTGTGTGATGCCGCGAGTCATCTTCCCCAACATGCCGTTTTGGGGCAGCACCGATATGATCATGAGCACTCCTGTCGACCCTGGTCCTAAAGGCCGGCAACAGGGGTTCAGGTTCAACGGTACTCACATACGGGGCGCTCATACACTACGAGCCGGTATTGATTTCCGGCAGCATTTTCGCACTCAGCTTCAGAACGGCGGCTTTACCTCGGGAAGCTTTTCCTTCTCGAATCTCTTCGTGCGGAAAGAGGAGGATGGTTTTACACCTGCCGCTTCTGTTGGTTTGGATTGGGCGGCCTTTGCTCTCGGTATGCCGAATGAGATGTTTGTCGATACCAACGACACCTATGCTTTGATGAGCCCTTACTATGCCTGGTATGGGCAGGACACCTGGCGTGTTAATCGCAATCTCACGGTCACTCTCGGG
>DASQLD010000228.1:0-6524 GCA_035630195.1 Bryobacteraceae bacterium | reverse complement strand
CCGGATTTCCATGGGCGCCGTCTGGACAGCCTCGTCAATGGCCTTCTCCAATTTCACGATTCGCGTGGCAACGTGTTCCACTTCATGCAGGTAATCCAGCACCGTGGCCTCCAGCGCGGGCTGGTCAAAGCGCACATGCGTTTTGATCCACTCCAGATGCTGCTTAGTCCAAGCCTTCATGCCTTCCGGCCGACGACCATGTCGCAGTAGAAACTTCCCGAGCCGGTGGCGCGCCTTCAACTGGTCCTTCTTGGCGGCCTCACGAGCTCTGACCAGATCCCGTAATGCTTCATGCGCTGCATCCGGCACCCACACGGCTGTCAGTTCGCCCGCTCGATAGCATCGCGCCAGTTTCTCGGCGTCGCGCCGATCCGTCTTGACTCGATCGCCCGCCTTGGTCGGCACCAGGCTCGGTGCGATTACTTCGCACGCAACTCCTAACTGCGTGAGTTGCCAGTAGAGAACGTATCCAGTCGGGCCAGCCTCGTAACAAGCCTTTAGTTGCTTGGCTGGACCGAGTTGCCAATCAGCTTCCGCACCGACTCGATTCGGTTCGCAATCACACCGTGGGAACGGACTTCTCCACCCGGTTCCGCCACCGCGACTGCAATCGTGTCCGCATGGACATCCAGACCCACAAAGAGTACTTTAGACATTGGCGACCAACTCCTTTCGTATGCGGCTCTGCGCCGCTGGATTTACCTCTTCGCAGCGTAACCCGCGGCTACTGCGAATCGGTGGTTGGTCGCTCCATAATGACTAGAGCTTCAATCATCACGCCGGCTCCATCGTAGTAACCTTTTGAGCATGGAGCCGGCGCCTTCCTACAAAACCCTTCCCGCGCGCTACTATACCGATCCCGAAATCTTCCGGGATGAAATGGAGCGCTTCTTCTTCGACAGTTGGGTGTGCGTCGGGCGCGAAGACACGATTCCGAATTCGGGCGACTACTTCCTGCGGGACATCGTTGGCGAAAGCATCATCGTCACGCGCGATGGCAGCTCGCAAGTGCGCGCGTTCTACAACGTTTGCCGGCATCGCGGTACTCGAATGTGTTCAGCAGCCGAAGGAACTTTCGCCGGGCGCATTCAATGTCCTTATCACGGCTGGACCTATGGTCTCGACGGCAGGTTGCTTGGCGCCCCACATATGGACGAAGCTACCTTTCGCCGCGAAGATTATCCTCTTCATGAAATTGCCGTTGGTCTGTGGGACGGTCACATCTTTCTGCACTCCGGTCAAAAGCGAACGCCTCTCTCGGAGCATCTGGGCATCTTGCCTGCCAAATTCGCAGCTTGGCGGATGCAAGACCTCCGTCTCAACAAACGCTTCGTCTATGGAGTGAAAGCAAACTGGAAGCTGATTATCTTGAACTACAATGAATGTCTCCATTGCCCAGTGCTGCATCCGATGCTGAACCGGCTCACCGACTATCTTGGCGCGGACAATGAGCCTCCCTCATCCACATACATCGGCGGCGCTATGGGATTTCGCGGCAGTACGGAAACCATGAGCATTGACGGCAAACGGCGGCGTGATTACTTGCCGGGGCTGAACGAGGCAGAGCGGAGCGCTGTCTACTACTACGCTATCTATCCAAACTTGCTACTCAGCCTGCATCCCGACTACATGATGATTCACACCATCTGGCCCGAAGCCGTGGACCGGACGAAGATCATCTGCGAATGGTATTTCCAACCGGCAGAAGATACCGTGGACGACGCCATTGAGTTCTGGGACACCACGAATCGGGAAGACTGGTCTATCGCGGAATTGTCCCAGGCCGGAATTCAATCACGCGCCTACACGCCCGGACCCTACTCGAAGCGGGAAGCGCTATTGCACGCCTTCGATCAGGTAGTCACGAAGCGCGAGCCTACTTAACGGCGATGATCGATATCTGCTCGAGCGTCGGCCAACGCTCCTGCTCATTGGCTTTACGCTCGGCCGAAGGATACTGCTGCACCGTCGTCCGTGTGGGTGGCGCACCCGAGAAGTACTGAGCGTAAGTCTTGTTCATCTTGGCGAAATCGTTGATGTCATCGAGGTAGACATTCGTCGCGACGACATCTGCAAACGTCAAGCCCGCTTCCTCTAGGCCGTCCAGTAAATTCCGCATGGTCTGCTGTACCTGTGTCTCCACAGTTGAGGCGTAGATTCCGCTATTCGGTCCCGGGATGAATCCCGCCTTCGCAGAGCAGTAGAACGTATCTTCGGCAAACACACATGGGCTCGCCGTCGGGCTGGGAGGCATGTTCTTTGGACGCACAGCGATTCGCTTTGACAGATCTCGAATTGCGACGCCAGTGAATTCGATGTTGCCGCCGTTTGGCAGACTTGCGACCTTAATGGTTGCCCGGGCAGGAGTGTTCCCGAACTCGAAGTGCTTGGCGTAGACCTTGTTCATTACATCCATTGGCATCTTGTCAGTCAGATAAGGATTGACAAACACCATGTGCCGAAAGTCCATGCCAGCCGATTTGAGCGTCTTGCCCATCGCGTCGAGGGCGGACTGCACTTGCTGCGCGGGGTCACCTGACACCTCACCAATCGAACCGGCCAGGTAAAGACGATCACCCACCATCACGCCACCCGGAATGACTTTCCGTCGGCTCAAATCGCGAACCGCCACGACTGTAACTTCTACGGGAGTATCTGTCGGCATCTTCGTAACGCCGACGATCGCGCGCGCAGGTCCATCCTTCGGAAAGAATTTGGCCCAGACGCGATTGGCGTCCTCGTATGCGGTTATGTCCTTCAGGTAAAGATGAGCGTACACGACATGCCCCATCGTCAGACCTGCGCCCTCGACGATTGCCTTCACGTTGTTGAGACACTGCTCTGTCTGTAGCCCGGCCGTTTCCGGGAAACTCCCGTCGGGCTTGGCCGCGCCTTGGCCCGAGACGTATAGATAATCACCCGCCATGATTCCCGGACTGTACGGTCCAACAGGCGCGCGAGCTCCGGCAGGGGTGATCACTTTTTTCTCAGCGCCAAATGCAGAGATGGTCATAAGCGTAGACAACACGATCGAGTAAAGTCGCATAGTTATTGTTTCGGAAAACGCCAGATCTTCAACGCGTTCTTGCCGAGTAACAGTTCACGGTCTTCTTTAGTGTAGAAGTCCAGATACTTATCCACGAATTCGAGTTCCTTATCCATCGGCAGCTCCCAACGTGGGCGAGGATATCCGGTCCCCCAGATCAGTTGTTTGCCGCCGAACTCTTCGTAAGTTGCTTTGAAAAACGGGATCGTATCGTGATACGGATACTCTTTCGTGATGGAGAGTTCGTAAGGCTCGGACGCGCTCACCCATACCTGGGGAAACTTCTTTAGCCGGAACATCTTCTTGAACTCCGGCCACGGGTCAGGCGACTTCAAGTCCGGCTTGCCCAGGTGGTCGATCACGATCTTCACTCCAGGAAAGCGGCCGGCCATGTCTTCGAGCATCGGCATCTGATGGGGAAGGATGTAGAAGTTGAACACAGCCTTCAGCTTCTCGGCTTCCTTCCACAACGGGTAGTGCTCCTTCGAGTTCAACCACGTCGACTTCGGATGATAGATCGGACTGAACCGCATTCCCTGGAACTGATGTTCCTTGACCCAATAACGCAAGCGCTCGGCCACGCTGGGATCTTCGGGATTCACCAGGCCATGAGCCACGAAAAGCTTGGGATATTTGTGCAGGCTATAGCTGATGTAGGAGTTGTCCCAGCCGAAGTAGCGGGGGTTGATCAGCACCGCGTACTTCAAGCCGAAGTCTTTCATCTGCTCGACTTGGTTCTCGATCGGCGCGGCCATCGGCACTTTGAGGTTCGGCCGCTCGGGATGGGCGAATGGAAACTTCGGATCGAGCGTCCACACTTCAAGGTGCGTGTCGATTATCAAGCGATCCTTGGCCGAGGCCAGACCGGCGGCGAGCGCCGGCAGGAACGATCTGCGTGTGAGATTCATGCGACCGCGTACCTCTTCAACTTCGCATCATCGACCTCGAATCCTAGACCGGGAGTAGACGGCGGGTACAGACAGCCATCCTTCACTTCCAGAACCGGGTTGATGATGTCGTCTCGGAACCATCGGAGGCTCGCTTCGACATCGGTTGGGTATACGCAATGGCTGAGCGTCGATAGCGCCATTCCTTGCGCCTGTCCGATTCCCAACTCGGGCATCGTGCCAATCCAGACGGGAATTTCGTGCTGCTTGCAGATCTCGTAGATTGCGAGCGCATTCGTGAATCCACCGACGCGCTGGATCTTGATGTTTGCGATCTTCATGCTGCCGAGCTTGATTGCCTCACGTACATTCGCTTCCGTCTCAAGGCTCTCGTCCAGGCACACGGGTGTTCGGACTATGCTCTGTAGTTCGGCGAGTTCCTTCAGCATGCCTCCGGCGAAAGGCTGCTCGAACATCATCATGTTGAATTCGTCGAGCTGCTTGAAGACGTCGACGTCGGACAGGTCGTACGCGCCGTTGGCGTCGACGAACAACGGGATGTCTCCGAATGTGGCCCGGACCGCGCGCACAAGCTCGACATCACGGCCGCGCTCGATCTTGATTTTGACTCGCTTGTAGCCGTCCCTGAGATATCGCTCTATGGTTCGAAGCATATTGGCGACATCATCGTAGAGTCCGACAGCCAACCCGGACTCGACTGGCTTCGCAGTTCCACCCAGCAACTCATAAAGAGGTTTGCCTTGTTTCTGCGCCTCAATATCCCAAAGAGCGGTTTCGATGCCCGTTTTTGCGAAGTTGCTCCCGGGCAGGGAAGCGATGTCCGCGGGCTTTACACTCTTTCCGATCAGCGCGGGTACCAGGGTTTCTTGGAGTTCGCGCCAGCAACTTTCGGGTGTGTCAGCAGAGTAAAACGACCCAGCCATGGGTGATGATTCGCCATACCCTACAAAATCGCCTGACTCGACACGAACAACTATGCCGTCCTTTTCAGCGACTGCGCCGGAACTGATTCGGAACGGCTCGACTAGGGGTACCCGGACGTGGGTGAGCGTGATGTTCTTGATAGTCACGGCTAGACGACTCGCTTTCCGCGGCAAATCGTTAATCGGCTGACCACGCGCTGCTTTGCTGTAACGGTGTTCTTTTGTGAGTCCGTCAGGGGGAACGCTCCATCCTCAATCGCTAGTAACGCTATATCGGCGGGGCCGCCAACTTTCAATGTGCCGAGTCCTTCGACGCGGTTGATGATCTTTGCCGGGGCAATCGTGGTGCGCATGAGTACATCATCGAACGACATCCCGAGATACATCATTTTTGACATGGTGGTCGGCATGTCGTAGACGGGACCCTTCACATTCAGGTTGTAAATATCGGTCGATATCGTGTCCGCGACAAAGCCGTCTGCCAGTGCCTTACGCGCGGCTTCGAAGTTAAAGCTGCCGAGGCCGTGACCGACATCGAAGAGAACTCCGCGCGCCCGAGCGTCGCGGACACTCTGCTTCACCTTGCCCGACTCGTCGAGAATTCCGAGTGTGTGACGGTTATAGCAATGCGTCACGATATCGCCTGGTTTCATCAGTTCCATGACCTGGTCTGTATCGGGAGGCGCGAAGCTGATGTGGGTCATCAGAGGGATCTTGTAGGTATCGCAAAGCTCGCGGGCGATCTTCAGGAAGTCGTAGCTGTAACGGCCATTCATGTTCGAGCCGACTTGAAGCTTTACACCGAGGAGGATGTCCTTGTTGGCAGTGACCGTTTCGCCGGTGCGTTTCATCATAGATCGAACGTATTTCACTGCGTCCATGTCAGGGTTGCGGTTATCGGGGTAGAGATAGACATAGCCGAAGATGCGCAACGGAGACGGGTTGACGATGAACTTGCGGAACCCTTCCGCCTGCTGGTAACCGAAACTACCTGCGTCGACCCAGGTAGTTACTCCCGATCGAGCTGCGATCGGTTCAGGCTCCGTTCCGAGACCGGTGCCGCCGTAGTAGCAGTGCGTGTGGAGGTCGACGAGGCCCGGTGTGACGAACACGCCGCTTGCGTCGACAACATCTCGGCCGCTGTCTGCCGGCAAGGAACTTTCAATGGCGGCGATCTTGTCGCCGGAGATGCCAACGTCAGCGCGGCGTTTCTCACCTCCGCCGGGGTCGAGGACCGTGCCGCCGCGGATCAGGAGGTCAAAGCGTTTGGGTTGCTGAGCGAGCGTTGCCGCTCCACAGGCGCCGAGAAATAGTCGTCGATTCATTTTTAGTGCATTATAGATCCATACTCATGGGATCTGCTCGGCGGTGGTCTATCGTCGTATTACTGTGCCTCGGTATGGTCATTGCCTATATCGACCGTACCTCGCTTTCCGTCGCGATCGCAGTGCCGGAGTTTCGCCAGCACTTCAGCCTCTCTGACAGCCAGCGAGGGTTGATGAATTCAGCCTTCTTCTGGTCGTATGCCTTGCTGCAGGTTCCTGCCGGTTGGCTCGTCGATAAGTACGGTGTCAAGTATCCATACGCCGCCGGCTTTATTCTCTGGAGCCTGATTTCGGCAGGCACCGCCTTCACACGCACCGTGAC
>DASQLD010000227.1:0-14466 GCA_035630195.1 Bryobacteraceae bacterium | reverse complement strand
ATTCCGGAGAGCGGCCGAACTCCCCGCCCCACAGCACGATCGTAGAATCGAGCAAGCCACGGCGCTTCAGATCTTTAATGAGAGCCGCAACGGGCTGATCCGTGTACGACGCCATCTTGATGTGATTGCCTTCGATGTTGCTGTGGGCATCCCATTCCGTGTCGGCGTTGCCACCGCCGGACACGACGCAAACAAAGCGCACGCCCTTCTCAACCAGCTTGCGCGCTAGCAGACAGCGGCGTCCGTAATCGTCAGTCGCAGGCTTGCCCACGCCATATAGATCAAGCGTCTCTTGAGGCTCTTTACTGATATCGAATACTTCCGGCGCTTCGGTTTGCATCTTGAAGGCAGTGTCGTATGCCGAAATACGCGCCGAAAATTCCGGGTCCTCACCGGGGATGTTCTTTTCATTGATTGCGCGGATGAAATCGATAGTCTTGCGGCGACGGTCGAGGGTTACGCCTTTTGGCAAATCCAGGTTCAAGACCGGCTTCGCGCCCGGCCGTAACATGGTGGGTTGATAAACAGCCGGAAGGAACCCGTTCTTATACATCGGAACGCCCGCTTCCTGCGCGCCGGCAGAATCGGGCATGACCACGTAGGCTGGCAGCGATTGCGCTTCCGACCCAAGCCCGTAAGTAATCCAGCTACCCATCGACGGGAAGCCCGGGATTACGCGGCCGGTCATCATCTGATATTGCGCCGCCGAGTGCACCACCATATCGCCGTACATCGAGCGGATGACGCAGAGATCGTCAACGATCTCGGACTGGTAAGGGAAGAGGTCCGATACTTCGATCCCCGATTGTCCGTACTTCTTAAACGTCCGCTTAGTCCCCAGGAGGCGTGACTGCGCATTGACATTCTGATACTTCACATCGCCGAACTCGGCGGGCCGCTTTTGGCCGCTGAGCTTGTTGAGCAGCGGCTTCGGATCGAATGTTTCGAGATGCGATGGTCCGCCCGCCATGTAGACGAAGATGATCGCTTTCGCCTTTGCACGCTCGGGTACGTGCGGCGGTTTGGGCGCGAGAGGGTTGTAAACACCCGCCAACGCCTGCTCCTGCGCCATCATTGACGCGAACGCGAGACCACCGATCCCGCAGAAGCAGTCGCTCAAAAACTCGCGCCGGTTGCGGCTATATCGTACGTGTTCGGACATATCAGTTTACGTAAAGGAAGGTGTTGAAATTAAATACTGCCAGTGCAAATTCTTTTAGATTCTCAGGATCTTCCGGCTTGTCGCCGAGGAACTTGAGGGACATCGCCTTCTCGGCAGGCGTGGGACGACGGCTTGTCGCGAGACGCCACGCATAATCGATCCGTTCGGCGGTAGTCTTGCGCTCTTTCAGCAATCGTTGCGCGAAGGCAGCCGCAAGATCGTTGGACGTTTTTCCGTTCAGTAGTTCCAGGCCTTGAGGCGCATGTGTCGATTGCTCGCGTCGCGCGCACGACAGCAAGATGTCGGGCGCATCGAAAACCTCAAGGAACGGCAGACGGAGATTGCGCTTGTAGATCATATACATTGTGCGACGATCGTGCTCGGATTTATCGCGCGTTGTGACCCAGTATTGCGGCCGCTTGAGCATCTTGACCAGTTCCGGTTCGATCGGCACAAGCACGCTGGGACCACCGGACTTCGGGTTCAAGCGACCTGAGATCGCAAGCATGGAATCACGAAGCTCTTCCGCCTCCAGCCGGCGATGGCTGAACTTCCAAAGCAAATCATTATTGGCATCTTTCTTCATCGCGATCTTCTCGATGGGAGAGATACTCGATTGCCGATAGGCGTTCGACATCAGGATCATCTTGTGGATGGGTTTCAGCTTCCATCCACCCGCGACGAATTGATTTCCCAGGTAGTCGAGCAGATCGCGATTCGACGGCGGAGTTCCCATACGGCCGAAGTCATTGGCGGTAAATACGAGACCGCGTCCGAAGTGAAACTGCCAGATCCGGTTAACCATGACCCGTGCGGTTAGCGGATTCGACGGTTCCGTAATCCACTCGGCGAGTTTCAGTCTGGGTTTCTCGATATCGAGCGGCGCTTCGGGAGCGCCATCTTCCAGCAGAACTCCAAGAGGCCGTGGACCGACTCGTGGCCCCTTACTTTGGTAATCGCCCCGGGCGAGCACGTGGATCGGAGCGGCTTTTTGCGCATTGTCCGATACGGTATAAATGGCCGGCAGGGGCGGCGGCATTTTGTCTTCCAGGCTCTCGATCTGCAACTCAATCTTAGCTTTCTCAGCCTCGGGAGCGCGGCGCATTGCAGACTGAAGCTTGCGCATCTCCTGCTCCACAGGAGTCGCCTTCGCCTTCCATGCGTCCTGTTCTTCCCTGGTCGCCAGGACTAGGTCATTTGGCTGAAGCTGCGCAAAGTGCGCTTGCATCCGGTAGTAGTCGGTCTGCCGGAAGGGATCAAACTTGTGGTCGTGGCAGCGCGCGCAGCCGACCGTCACACCGAGAAACGCCGATCCGACGATGTTGGTCATCTCGGTCAGCACTTCATTCTGGGAACTAGCTACATCCTGATTGCCGGTATTTTTGCGAAGCGGACCCAAACGATTGAAACCACTGGCGACCAACAGGGTGGGGTTCTTTGCGTCGATCTCATCGCCGGCAAGCTGTTCTTTTACAAACTGGTCGTAGGGTTTGTCTTCATTAAAGCTCTGGACAACGTAGTCGCGGTACCGGTAAGCGTCCGGCCGGTGCATGTCGTATTCATAGCCATCCGATTCTGCGAAACGAACTACATCCAGCCAGTGGCGTCCCCACTGCTCGCCGTAACGGGGGGAGGCGAGGAGCCGGTCGACGAGGTGTTCCCAGGCTTTCGGCGATTTGTCCCGAACAAAGGCGTCAACCTCTTCCGGAGTAGGCGGAAGGCCGTGGAGATCAAAGGTAACTCGGCGGATTAGAGTGATACGATCGGCAGGCGGCGCGGGCTTCAACTCGTTCTTTTTCAACGCGGCTACAAGAAACGCGTCAATTGGCGAACCTTGGGAGGAGGGAGGGGTAACATCCTTGCGCGGTTGGAACGCCCAATGCCGCCTTTCGGCAGGTTTGTACGTCCCGAGCGGCGCCAGCGGCTGCTCGGTTGCAACCAGAAGGGAACCTGCAGCAAGGCAGGCAATGAATCTCTTCATTATTCTCTCAGACATGGCGCATCCTACTTCGCTTTAGTTACCCCGCTAACGGGTCAAAACTGGAACTTACCGACGATCAGCATGTGCCCATTGGCAGTGCCTACGTCGGAGAAAGAGCCCCGCGTTGCAGTGATTCGGCCGAAGGAGGCCGGGCTGTTCCCGTTGTACTGCGACTGCGGATTGTCGAATTGCGGCATTTTGAACGGGAAGTTATTCGCGTCCAAACGGATTTGGAAGCGCGCACGCTCGCCAATATTCCAGTACTTGGTGAGCGAAAGCTGCGTCCAGTTGAGGCCGGGTCCGATGAAGGTGTTTCGCCCTAGATTCCCCGTCGTGAACGCTGCGGGATACGCGAACGAGCTGAAGTTCGTGTACGGATTTTGGGCGGACGTCGGGAAACGGTTCTCCCCAATTTTCCAGTCCTGATTGACGGCATCTTTGTGGCTCGTGATGATGTTCGGGCGCTGGGTCCCCATCGGCAGATACCGATTCGGGCTACCTGTTTGCGTGACGGTGTACGGAAGACCGGCTTGCAATGTTTGAGTCCAGGTGAGTTCCCACCCGCCGAGGAGCTGGTTCGTGAATCCGCCACCATTCATGAAAGCGCGGCCAGTGCCGAAGGGTAGTTCGTACGACAACACGTTCACGAAACGATGCGCGATGCTGTAACTCGCCAAGCCCTTCTCGAGGCGCCGATTGTAGTAATCGACTCCGCCAACACCGGTTTCGTTTTCGTTGTCGGTGATCGTTTTCTGGAAGGTGTAGAAAGCGTTCAACACGAGGCCGGCTGAATATCTCTTCTCGACACGGACCGTGCCACCGTGATACGTGTTGTGGCCGAAATTCGAGATGAGGTTCACGGCTCCAAACTGCGGGTACGGTTTGTAGTTCTGTGACGCGGTGAAGATCGTATTCAACACCGCGGGATCGTTCGAGATGTTGAGCGGGATTCGATTCGTGTCCCAAGTATTGATCAGGCCAACACCCGACTGCGCCTGATACAACGTTTCGAGCACCCAGTTGTTACGAAAACCCCACTGAATGCCTCCGGACCAGCTCATCACGTATGGCATCCGGAGCTTCGGGTCAAACCAACTCGCATTACGGCTCGAATAGTTGGTACCGACAAACGGTACAGAACCGTCCGGATTCACATTGAACTGGATCGGCGGCGGACCGTCGGAGAGCTTAAAGATGGGTCGCGGATCGCCAACCGGAGATTGCAGTGTAGCCGTCGCAAGATATTCGTCGTTCTGAATATAGGTTTGTGTCGCTTGAATATCCTGATGGATCATCCCGAATGAAGCACGGAAAACCCAATTCGGTTTAAAGCTCCATGCCAAGCCAAGACGCGGCGCGAAGTTATTCAAGTCTTTATTCGCGAGCGAGCCAGAAGGATGAACGATGGCTCCCATCCTTCCTGTGAGCGGGTCACGGGCGGTGGGATCGAATTGCGACTGCTGCCCGTACTTCGTTTGATAGGGCGATTCATACGACCAGCGGACACCTAGATTAAGCGTCAATCCGCGGACCGGCTTCCAGTCATCCTGGAAATAGAATTGATGTCCCCACCAGCGCGGAAGCCAGGCAGCGTAATCCTGCGTGTAGGTGGCTTCCGTAACACTGCCGAGCAGAAAAGCGGCAAACGTATTGCCGGTGTTAGGAGTGAATGGAAGGTCCGTGCCGCCAAAGGTGTAAGTGCCGCCGGGCAGGGGTCCGGTCGTGCCGTTGTAGCGTGTACGGATCAACTCATAGCCGCCCTTGAACGTGTGCTTGCCAGCTACCTTCGTGATGTTGTCCTGAAACGTGAAATCCTCACCGATATTCTGGAAGCTGCGGAGCGCCGCGGTCTGCGAACCATCTAAACCGGCTACAGCTCCGCCGAGGTTGAAGTTTGGAAACGTAGAACCATCGATTCTCGGAATCCCCAGCTTCGTACCCCAGTCCCCGTTGGCTGTTGCGGGAGTTTCATAACGCTCCCGCCGATTGTAGCCACCGCGAAATTCATTGCTCAGCGTAGGGCTCAGAATCAGAATGTCGGAGATAACTCCGTTGTAGTGATCGACGGGAGCATTCGTCGCGTTCGTGTCGAGGTCGCGCCACGCGAATTGCGCCTGATAGTCGCCCTTCCAGGCACGATGACGCGCTTGCGAGTAACGCCCGTACATCCGGTGGTTCGACGTGAACTGATGATCGATCTTGCCGTCCCATCGGATGCGCCGGATCTGTTTGATCTGGTTCTCCACTAGATTCTGCGTGGGAAACTGAGCGCCGGGTATTCCTGCCTGATTCGGCGAGGCAAACGGCGTCATTGCGAGAAACTTTTGAACGGCCGGATCGAAGCGGCTGCGTGGAATCTGATTGTTTGGGAACGGCTGGCGCGTCCAGGTACCGTTTACCAGTTCTGTTGTCGCGGGGTCGTATATAGGTAGCGGAGTGGGATTGTTTTGACCGGCAAACGAAAAATCGCCGTTGTACATCGCGGTCGTGGGAACGGTTGTAATTGCGCCTGCTGTTCCGGCGTTCTCAAAGTGCTGCTCCCAACCTGCGAGCCAGAAGGTCTTGTTGGTCCCTTTATAGAGTTTCGGGATGTTCAACGGGCCGCTGAATAGAAGCGTGGTCTCGTGATACGTGAAGGGGTTGGTACGCGGCAACTGTTCAAGATACGAACGATGAATCATCTGCCGGGCGATGAAGCGGTCTTCCACGGATCCATGAAACTGATTGGTGCCGGATTTAAAGATGATCGACATGAGACCTCCTGCCGCATGTCCGTACTCGGCCGGCGTACCGGTGGTGTGCAGCTTTACTTCTTCGAACGCGTCCTGCGTTGTTGAGATCTGCTCGTTCGTGCCGCCGATGTTGCCTACGCCGGGCTCTTTGCCATTGATGCCATCGACGGTATAGCCCATCGCTCTTGCGCGCTGCCCGAGAATATGGAAGCCGCTCATCGGTTGGGCGCCTGGATAATAGAACGTCATGCGGATAGCCCTCTTCTGGCTGACCGGAATCTTCAGAAGCTGATCACCGGACAGCACAAGACCGGCTTGGGCGGTTTCGGTATCGATAAGTGGCGCGGAACCTTCTACCCGGATGCTTTCCGACACGGCGCCCACTTCGAGCTGAACATCGATACGTGGGATTTCACCTGTCCTTATTTGGAGACCTTCCCGCAAATAGCGCTTGAAACCTGGCGCTTCGATTGTGACCCGGTAGATACCGGGCGAGAGGTAAGGAACCTGATATGCGCCCTCGGCCGATGTCACGGTTTCGGACGTAAACGAGGTTTCTGTGTTTACGACCGATACTTTCACGCCGCTCATGATGGCCCCGGAATTATCGGTGATTGTGCCGACCAGCGTTCCGGTACCGGCGGTTTGCGCATGAACCGCAGATGCTAGCAAAACCGCGCCGAAGCAGAGGCGCGCAAGAGACTTAATCCACATGGATTCCCCCTGAGTTCAACAAACTCCACTGTCACAACTGTCACAAACCCAACTGCGAGGTAACCATCATATGCGTGACCCGCATCGAAGGCAATGCTGTTGCATTAGGGCTTAAAGGACACGCTGAGACGCAGCGCCGTAAGAAACCCGACAATAACACCCTTATCAGAAAAATATATTGCCAAAAACTGGCGTTATTTTTTGCGGTCATTCGCATACTACTGCGCGGAGAGAGCTGATTATTTGACGATCAGTTATCTCCGGCGCGATTGGCCGCGAAACAGGAGGTTTCATGCGTAAATCAACAAAACACAATTCATCGAATGCAATGTCGCCGGAGTCAGAGAATTCCCCAGCGAACGCCATGTCCGCAGCCTCGGGGATGAATCGACCGCGAATGGAAGATTCCGTTCAGGCAGGGAACGAAATGTCTAATCCATGTCCGCCGGAAGCGCCCGTATGGCTACTAAACCAAACAGGATGTCCGATTCCAGCGCGGCAATGAATTATCGAGGGCCTCTCAGTATTGCCGGCCCGAAACGTATGCCCACCGCGACGGGCGGCATGAACGCTCCTAAGCGTTATGGCGGACCTGCCCATGGCCCTGGCGGCACGAACACAGGCGCTCCTAGTGCGCGCCGTTGCGCCACGATGGAAAATCACCGCCGGCTCCTGGCAGAAGTACCGGGATATGCTGAGGCCCGCTCACACGTTGAGAACGAAATCATGCAGCTTGTGCGGTCTTACCGCATGGGCGCCGCAGCCCCGCGGGCAGGCGTGTGGACCATTCAAGTCGTCGTTCACGTTGTGTATAACACCGAGGCCGAGAAACATCTCCGACGCGCAAAATTCAAAGTCAAATCGATGTATTGAATCAGGATTTTGGAAAATTAAACCCTGACGTTGCCGGCGTCCCGGCAGTCTGGCAGCCGTTGGTGGCAGACTGCAACATTGAGTTCGAGCTTGCCCAAGTCACACGAACGCAGACAACCCGCACGTCATTCGGTGGTGACGATTCCGTAGAATCCGCCGCGACGGGCGGAGCGGATCCCATCGATACGTCCCGGTATTTGAACATGTGGGTGTGCAAACTTTCCGACGGGCTACTGGGTTATGCGCAATTCCCCGGCGGGCCGCCTGAAACCGACGGCGTTGTCATCACCTACACGGGCTTCGGCAATACTGGCACGGCGACGGCTCCATTTCACCTCTACCGGACCGCGACGCATGAGATCGGGCACTACTTCGATCTATTTCATATTTGGGGCGATGACGGCGCCGGCTGCTCAGGATCTGACCAAGTGGATGACACTCCAAATCAAGGCGCGCCAACACAGGAATGCCGGTATTCCCCAAGATCAGCTGTGACGACGGAACCCAACGGTGACATGTTCGTCAACTACATGGACTACACCGACGATGCCGGGATGATCATGTTTACCGTCGGACAGCTCGCCCGCATGGAAGCTTGTCTGGCCGGGCCGCGCGCATCTCTTGTCACCGCAGCAACAAGATCCAAGAATGCGGGTCAGATCGTGTCCTGGGCGCCGGGCCGTCTCGATGCGTTCGTGCTCGGTACGAACATGAGTCTCTTCCACAAGTGGTTTGACGGATCATGGGCTCCATCTCTCACCGACTACGAAGCAATGGGCGGCATCTGTACTTCCCAACCGGAGGTGGTCAGTTGGGCTCCTGGCAGGCTTGACGTTTTCCTCACCGGTACCGACCCCGCGCTCTATCACAAATGGTTCGATGGAAGTTGGAACCCCTCCCTAACAGACTTCGAGTATATGGGCGGTGTCTGCCGCAGCGCTCCACGCGCCGTCAGTTGGGGGCCGGGAAGACTCGATGTATTTGTGGTTGGCACGGACGGCGGGCTTTATCACAAGGGGTTCGACGGTTCCTGGAGCCCATCCCTCACCGACTGGGAGTACATGGGTGGGAATATCATCGGAACTCCTAAGATCGTCAGTTGGGCGTCAGGACGACTGGACATCTTCGCCGTGGGTCTTGATTCGGCGTTGTATCACAAGTGGTTCGATGGCAGTTGGGGTCCATCTCTAACTGACTACGAAGGTATGGGTGGAATCATTCAGCGCGAACCGAAGGTGGTTAGTTGGGCTCCGGGACGATTGGATGTCTTCGTCACCGGCACGGATTCGGCTCTGTACCACAAGTGGTTCGATGGCAGTTGGAACCCTCTCTGACGGACTACGAATACATGGGTGGAACCCTGATCGAAGCCGGCAGAAGTGCCGCTCCGATGGCCAAGGCCTCTTAAATGCCGGCAGACCCCGGCCGGAGAAAACTCCTCCGGCCGGGTCGCGGCGTTATCTGGAAACAGACTTGATCAAAGTTTCGAAGGCCCCCTGATTGGCTGCAACCGTTTTCGCTGGTCCTGTGAACTTGAAGAAGACTGCGCCTTCGGGACCTTCGACGATCGCGCCCAGCAGGCGATAACCGGGCTTCGATCCGGTCGACTGCATCATGGGTCCGGCTGATGTTTTGTATGTGCCTGCCAAATCGATCCTTGTGACAGGCAGCCCGCCAACGGTCGCCTTGGTGGTCTTCGCCAGCTTATCTGCGGGGCCTCCGGCTGGCGCATCGAATTGGCCGATCCAGCGTTTGATATTTGCCTCGACACCGCCACCTTGGCCCGCTCCGAAATAGAAAACAGCGCATTCCCCATCCTCCGAATCGCCCGAGGCTTTCGGGACCGTATAGGTCGCGGCCCGCATCGGACGTTGCGCCTGAGCCTTCCACGCAGCCGGCGCATTCCATTTAATGCCTCCCGCAGTCTCTGCGAATCCGAGTGTTGCGGCGAGGGCCAGGGCGAGTACTACAAAAGAACCTTTCATCTTCGAACAGTATCTCGCATGCACCCCGAAGCCCTCCAATCGCGCGTTAATCAACAGACACATTTATGACCTTACGACCTTTTTTCACTCTTGCCGTTCTCTTCGTGATGCCCAGCTTGGCTGACTGTATCGACGGATCGCGTGACACGACTGAGGAAGAAAAACAGTTCTACGTACGAACTATGGACGCCGTGAAAGCGGCGTTGCCCGCGGCGCCGGCCGGGTGGACTCTTGAGGACAGAACGCGGATCAGCGCCCCGGGCAGTGTTTGCACCGGTTCAGGCAAGTTGCCCTTGCGCGGGTCATACGAAGTTCGCTTCTTTTCGAAGGACGCCATTGCCAAACTCGATGCTATCGAGGCGGAACACAGGAAACGCCTTGCAGCGCTGAAACAACTCCCCGCCGATAAGCAGGCCGAATATGACGAAGTAGCGCGAACGAGCCGAGATCTCGATCGACAAGCCCGCAAGCTCATGTCGACCGACAAAGAACAGGCCCTTAAACTTGCCGAGCAAAGCAAGGAGATGACGAAGAAGGCGCACGAAATCCGCCAGGCTCATTTGGCCTCCATCGCTCCGCAGATCGACGCGCTTAGCAAAGAGCAATATGAAGCGACCAAGGACGTGTGGACCGAAGTGCGCTTAAAAGTCAACGTGAATGGCTTCAACTTCGAAGTCCCGACGGGAGCCGAAACTGCGGAGCTTGCAAAGGCGAACGTTGCGCTCCGCAGCCCGAAGAAGACTCTGCTGGCATATGGGGCTTGGAACCGTCTAGGAGCAGGATATAAGCCCGTTTACTCGGCCGGCTCCACTACGCGAGTGGCGAATGTTATGGTCGAAGCAATCGGGGACCCGGGACCAGCCGCGCAGATTCTCTCCGGCTTAAATGCAGGAGCAATATCGGGACTGATCGCGAGATAGAAAGGTCACGGCCGCTCGCCGAGGAAGCATCATACTCGGCGAGCGTGCAGTTTTTCGACTACTTTTTGGATGCCTTCCGCGACAGCGCGCCAGTATTTATCTTTGTTCCGCCAGTTGGCAAGGGGCATCGCGTCACGGGGAAGAACTTGGAACTGCTTCAACCTGGGGATATCTTGCCATCCGCAATCCTTTAGGATATAAGCGATCAGTTCTGCCTGACCATCGATTTTCCGCTGTATCGCGATATCGAGTTCAGTTAGAACACAGAAGTCTGAGGCAAGAAAGTCGCGACTCAATTGACAAACAATGATGTCAGCCGATTTCAGTTCGTTCAGAATGTTTGATTCCCACTTGTCGCCGGCGGATAGCTCACGATCGAACCAGGTATGAATCAGACCGTTGCGCTCCATCAATATGAGATCCTTACGCAGTTCGTTGGCGTGTTTCTCGTCCTGGTGCGAGTAACTAAGGAACAGCCGTAGCTTCGGCTTCGAGTACTCAACGGATTTGATCAAGCTGTTGATATCGGCGCGAATCACCTTCTTATCAGCGAGTACGACGGGTACTGTCGCTTCGCCTTCGCGACGCAAGGCACGTAAGTCATCGAGAGGGAGCGGTTTTGCCGGTTCGCCCGGTGGGTACAAAAGGTCCTCTGGGTTGAATTCGTAATCGGCGTGAATCGCGTCGAAATTGTGCCGAATAATTGCCAATAAATCCCGACGAGAGGCGGTGGGGCCGTCAATGTGAATTCGCACTTGCCGCTCAGCCGTGTCGGCCCGTACGAGTGCCCGGCATCCGCTCGAATGCCGCAAGACGACACCGCTTTTCCAGCGTGTTGCTTGTTCATGCAAGTGACGTGTCCGAACGATGAAACGAGGCAACAGCCCTTCCGGCACAATCGTGTAGCGATAGCCGAAATTCAAGCACTCTGAAAGGTTGAACTCGCTCGTGATCGATGGTTGTTGATCCTCGAGAAGCTGGGGAATAAGGATCTGTGTCTTCGAGTCGCCGAAAGGAAAGCTGAGCTCGAACCGCTCCATAAGACCCAACAGGAACTGGACTTCATCGGCCGTATATTTCTTCTCGCGCAGGAGTACTTCCGCTTCGCCGGGTGTGAAAACACCTTTGCTATTTATAAAGGCGTGTATCAGCGCGTAAATTCCTTCGGTGACCCACTCGGGTTTCAACACATAGGAGAACCTTAGTCGCGGGTCGTCTTTGTAATTGAGAGCAATGCCCAAATCGTGAAGGAATCCGGAAAGTGAGCTCTGTCGTTCCGGATCCGCTTCGCCATGCTTGGTACAGATCTGCCGGTAGTCTGAGAAACTGACATAGTCAGTTGTCATGCGAGACAGCTCTTCTTTGATGGCAAACCAACGGCTCGGGAACTTCTCTTGGATACTTTTGAGGGCACCCAGGCGTTCTTGAATCGTCCGCTTCAAAACGGTAATGGATTTACTGTCTGCGCAATCGGTTGTAACGAAGGCTGCGATATTGCCGGCGTATTTCTCTAACCATCCACCACGGTTGACATCGAAAGGCTCTTCTTTCTGCTTGTTCAATACCACAATGACGGGCGCGTCTGGGCCACCGAATGCTCGGATGAGCCGGAACCAGTAGTCGGCCTCCGCGTCGTAGCCACCGAGGCGGCGATCCAGGACGAGAAGGTATAAGGTCCGGGCCGTCAGGAAGAACTGATGCGTCGCATGCATCATTTCCTGACCACCGAAATCCCAAACATGCATTGTGACGGTTTGAGTCCGGCTTAGTGGACAGGTCCATTCGCTGATTTTGATCCCTTCTGTCGTCTTTTCTCCTTTCTTGAATTTAGAGGTCGTGAGCATCTTGACCAGAGAAGTTTTCCCTACGCCCCCCCGACCGACCAGGATCAGCTTGCCTTCGTTTAAGGGCTTGGAACCTAGCCGTTGCGCGAAATAGTATTCAAGAATTTCCCTGGGAGCCCTTCCGGCCTTTCTGACCTCTTCCTCCAGGCGCGAGCCGAGCACCTCCTCAGGTATTCCAAGGTTCGGGTTGCCATGTAGGAATAACTCGGTTAGTGCTGTGAGATGGCCCAGAGACTCCGGTAGGGTGCTTACCTGGTTGAAAGAGAGATCCAGCGTCCGCAAATTGGTGAGCTGGCCTATAGGCTCCGACAGCGCGGTCAGCTGGTTGTAGGAGAGATAGAGTTTCTGCAGATTGGTGAGCTGGCCTAGGGACTCCGACAGTGCCGTGAGTTGGTTGCCGATGAGGATGAGAGTCCGCAGATTCTTGAGCTGGCCCAGCGACTCCGGGAGGACGCTCACTAGGTTGGAACTGAGATCAAGAGTTTGCAGATTGGCGAGTTGGCCAATTGACTCCGGCAGGGCGCTCAGTAGGTTGGAACTGAGATCGAGAGTCTGCAGATCGGCGAGCTGGCCAATTGACTCCGGCAGGGCGCTCAAGTGGTTGTAGCTAAGATCGAGGCGCTGAAGATTGATGAGTTGGCCCACGGACCCGGGCAGATCGATTAGTCGGTTGTAATTGAGGTCGAGGTTCTGCAGATTGGTGAGTTGGCCCATTGACTCAGGCAGATCGATTAGTCGGTTATGGCTGAGATTAAGGCGCCGCAGATTGGTGAGCTGGCCCATTGACTCAGGCAGGGCTCTCAGTTGGTTGTCGCGTAGCTCGAGGCTCTGCAGAGTGGTGAGCTGACCGAGTAACCCCGGCAGCGCTCCTAAGTTTATGCTCGACAGGTCCAAATGCTCGGCGCTGGAGCGCTGGGCTACTTGAATCCTGCGGATTGCTTCTTCATAGCCCGCGTGATCCTCAATCTTCATTGTTTGCTGACTGTCCTGCTCTACGAATCGAGCTACTACCTTAGCCTAAGAAGAGTTTTAACTTGCGTTCCTTATAACACGTTAGACTAAGAAACGCATAACCTCTTTATGCCAGACAATACTTCGGTCAACGTATGGGTTGGAACGCGAAAAGGAGCTTTTGTTTTTCGGAGTCGTGATCGCCTCCACTGGGAGAGCGAAGGTCCTTTTTTCACCGGCATAGAAGTGAATCACGTCATGCAGGATCCGCGCGATCCCTCATGCGTCTATGCAACTACTGGTTCGGCGTGGTTCGGCCCACACCTGCAAGCGAGCTACGATGGCGGTAAGACATGGCAGCTCGCTGAGGAAGGCATCTCCGTTTCTTTTATTCCCGAAGCGAGCCTGAAGCGCCTTTGGCACATCGCTCCGGGCGCCGACGATGAACCGGGCACGCTGTACTTGGGCGGCGATCCAGGCGTTCTCTTTCGCAGCCGTAATCGCGGGAAGGAATGGGAAATGGTCGAAGGTATGACACGCCACTCCACCCGTGAGCAATGGACCGAAGGCGCCGGAGGGATGATGATCCATTCCATCGAGTGTCTTGGAGGCGGACGCATGGTTATTGGCATGTCGGCCGCCGGCGCGTTCCGGACAACTGACGGCGGCGCCACGTGGGAACCATTCAATAAAGGAGTGCTCGCCGACTTTCAACCTGATAAGTACCCGGAAGTCGGCCAATGCGTACACAAACTTCGAGCTCACCCGCGGGACCGTGAGTCCCTTTACCAACAGAACCACTGCGGCGTCTATCGATCGTCCTTCGGAGCCTCGGATTGGACGGATATCTGCGAATCGTTGCCTAGCCGCTTTGGCTTCGCCCTCGCAGTGCCGGCGGCTGAGCCTCGGACGCTTTTCACGATTCCCATCGCATCGTCCGAAGAAAGATTCGTACCCAACGGGCACTTGCGCGTTGCGCGTAGCCGCAATGGCGGCGACACTTGGGATCTTCTATCGAATGGTCTGCCCCAAACGAATGCCTACGTGCTGGTGTTGCGGGAAGCAATGGATGCCGACGATCGGGATGAGGCAGGAGTCTACTTCGGGACTTCCGGCGGATCGCTGTTTTACACGCGCGATGCGGGAGATTCGTGGAATACCTTGGCTGAGCATTTGCCGCCCATCTACTCCGTCTCGACTACCACTGTGTAAGTTACGGTGACAGATGTGTTGACGCACAAGGGTCTGATGGCGGATCGTGGGTTAATGCCGCTCGGATTCATTCATCTAATCGAAAGGGAAAC
>DASQLD010000226.1:0-5485 GCA_035630195.1 Bryobacteraceae bacterium | reverse complement strand
CATGGCGATGTGCTGGATACCTTCTCTTTCGGGGATCCCATGCGTACGCTCGAATTGAATCCGGTAGAAGCTGAACGTCTGAAGACAATGGTGCGGCGGGCCGTCCTGGGCAAGGAAGATGTGGAGCGGCTGCTTCGCGGTAGAGCCAAGCCCGCAGCTCCGTCCAAGCGCGCAGAAGTGAAACCGACCGTCGCTTTCGATGGCGAGGCATCCGAATCGGCCACGCTTGTCGAGATCGTGGCTGAGGATAGGCCAGGGCTTTTGTACGATCTCGCCTCAACTTTTTCGTCCGCCGGGTGCAGCATCGATGTCGTCCTAATTGATACGGAAGCCCACAAGGCGTTGGATGTCTTCTACATAACAAAGGATGGGGCGAAGCTCAGACCAGATCAGCATGAGGATTTGCGGCGTCAAATACTAGTCGTTTGCAACAACTAGTTTCCATTCCATATAATCTCCAGTAATGGACAAGCATCAGGGCCCGGATCGCAGAAGCTTCCACGTCTCCGTGATTTATGCGATGTGGGCAGTCATTACTGGAGCCCTCACACTCCCGGCGGCGATTTATCTACTGGTTCCGCCGAAGTCGAAGAAAAACACCTCCGAGTGGATCGAGGCTGGCGATATCAGTCAACTTAAGGCGAATGTTCCGGAAGAATTCGTTTTTCGACGCAATCGTCTCGACGGCTGGAAAGTCACTAGCGAGAAAACGACCGCATGGGTTATTAAGCAAGGCGATTCCGACGTAGTAGCGTTCACTCCGCAGTGCACGCATCTTGGCTGCGCGTACAGCTATGACGACAAGAACAAAGAGTTCCTCTGTCCCTGTCATACATCGACCTTCGGCCTCGATGGCAAGGTTCTGACCGGCCCCGCTCCCAGAGCGCTTGATCGCTACGAAACCAAGATCGCCGGCTCCAAATTGATGTTGGGAGATGTTCGCAAGGGAGATGCATGAAATCCGGCAGAATCTCCAACGCAGTTGACTGGCTCGAAGAACGTACGGGACTGCCATCGAGCGTCACGCACTTCATGAACGAGGAGATTCCTGCCTCGGCAGGTTGGCACCAGGTCTTCGGCAGCATAGCGCTGTTCTGTTTTCTGGTGCAGATGTTTACCGGGATCCTGCTGGCGATGAATTACGCCCCTACTCCTGGTGAGGCGTACAACAGCGTCAAATACATAGCGACGGAACTCACGGGAGGACGGATGATGCGCGGCCTGCACCATTGGGGCGCAAGCGTAATGATCGTCGTGGTTGTTCTCCACATGATCCAGACGTTCCTCTGGGGAGCCTATAAGCGGCCGCGGGAAGCCACTTGGATCGTCGGCGTTTTTCTTCTTCTGCTCACACTGGCCTACGGACTGACGGGGTATCTTTTACCCTGGGATAACCGGGCATATTGGGGAACTGTCGTCGCAACGCAGATAGCAGCGTCGGCGCCGGGCGCGGGGCCATACATGACGCAATTGCTTGGTGGGGAAGGTCCGATTGGCGTTGTCACCTTCGCGCGCTTCTATGCCATTCACGTGCTGATCCTGCCGCCCGCCACGATGCTGTTGATTGGCCTTCATGTCTTCCTGGTTCGCAAGCACGGTGTCGCGCCCGCACCTGGCGACGAAACGAAGCCAAAGAAGAAGTTCTATCCTGCGCAAGTTTTCAAGGATACGGTCGCGATCTTTTTAACGTTCGCGGTCCTTTTCACGCTCGCAGTCATGGTACGTGTACCACTGGAGCGACTCGCCGATCCTACCGATACGTCCTACATCCCTCGACCCGACTGGTACTTCTTGTTCCTCTTCCAGATGCTCAAGCTTTTCCAAGGCCCACTTGAAATTGTGGGGAGTGTGGTCTTGCCGGGGTTGGCTGTCATGGGATTGATACTAGTTCCTTTCCTCGATCGCGACGTCATGAAGAGGGTTCGCCATCGAACGTTGGCATTGGGTGTTGTGGCGCTTGCGGCTTTCGGGTGGACGGGTCTGACCGTGGCGGCCATTCGTTCCACTCCGCCAACGCCGGTAATCGACGTTACCGAGATGCAAGGCCCTGAGAGCTGGCAATTACTTTCGGCCGAGGAAGTGGCAGGCATCGGTTATTACCGCAAAGAAGCCTGTGCCTCCTGCCACGTGGGGGAACAGAAGCTGGGGACCACTAAAAAGCGTACTCGTGAATGGTTGATGGAGCATTTGAAGCATCCTGAGGTCATGCGTCCCGGGTCCAGCATGCCGCCGGTGCAACTAACGACTGCGCAAACGGCTTCACTCGCAGCATTTTTAGTCAAGCTGACGCCTGACAACGCTAGTGCCCTCGAAGCCGCTCCTCAAGCGGCTGTCGAAGGAGCTATGCTGTATCGAGAGAACCAGTGCCATGTCTGTCACCAGGTAAATGGCGTCGGCATGAAGACCGGTCCAAGCCTCAACGGTGTAGCCCAGCGAAGAACACGCGATTGGCTTGAGCAACATTTTATCGACCCGCAGAAACTCTCGCCGGGTACGACCATGCCTGCATACAAATTTAGTTCCCGCGACATGGATCGTATGCTCACGTATATCATGTCGATTCCATAGCGAGTGTGCTTCGATGATACTGAGCTTGCTCGTGATAACGTTTTCGATCCCGATGTTCATCTTCTTCGCCACGCAGGTTTATCACCTCTGGCAAAGCGAACTGAAGAGCACTGGGCCAGGAAGTTCGCGACGCACTCGTTGCCATCAAGATCTGGGGCCGAACCTTCTCAGCTTGAGTGAGATCGTCCGTCTCGAAACCGCATTCTGATAATCGGATGAATTACCGCGGCTCAGGAATTCCGGACGGCTCGTTCGTTGTGATTTCTGTTACACGCACATTTAGGGTTCCTCGCGCTAACATCACGCTCAGCGATGTGCCCTCAACGGTGACCTGCGAAGAATCTTTGATAACGCGGCCCGACTGATCTCGGACGATCGCATAGCCCCGCTCCAGCACGTTGAGCGGATTCAGACCGGCGAGTTGCGCCCGAAAGAAATCGACAGCTCTTCTTCGGGTATCGAGGCGCTGAAGGACGTCCGCTGGACGCAAATGCGAGTCCACGTATGCCAGCTTGGTGTTCGCCACTCGAAGACGTTCTCCAACGTTTAAGGCAACCCTCTCGGTTGCGACATTGTAGCGGCGTCTGGCTTCTGCCATCCGGAGCCGTAAGTCCATGCGCCGCAGCCTACCGTCGAGTTCCTGCCACTTGTCGCGGCTCGCCTTCGAGACGCGACGCGCACTACCCGCAACGAGCCGTTCCATCTCGTCGACGCGTTGCAGGTTGCGCCCTATCGAACGATGAAGAACCGTCACCGCGCGATCTACGCCGCGTTCGTGCAGTCTGCGGCCGGCAATACTCAGACGATAGCGAAGGTGCTGGTCGAGCGCGCGACGACAGCCCGCTATCGAATCCAGCAGTTGCTCCCGTGTACAGATCACTAACTCGGCTGCCGCCGACGGTGTGGGAGCGCGCAAGTCGCTCACAAAATCGGCGATGGTGAAGTCGGTTTCGTGCCCTACAGCAGAGATCACGGGCACTGACGATTCGGCGATGGCTCTGGCCACGCTTTCCTCATTGAATGTCCAAAGATCCTCCAGCGATCCGCCGCCACGAGCCACAATCACTACCTCGGCCCAGTCGGATTGCGAAAACCAGCGCAGTCCACGGCACACTTGGTCGCTCGATCCTTCCCCTTGGACTTGCGCTGGATAGAGACGGATATGCAGACCAGGAAAACGCCTGGAGAGTATATTTAACAAATCCTGGATGACAGCACCGGCCGGCGAGGTGACTATCCCAATTCTCCGCGGAAACCTCGGTAGGGACCGCTTTCGCCCTGCATCGAACAGGCCTTCGGATCCTAACTTCTTCTTTAGCTGTTCAAACGCGAGTTGAAGAGCTCCATAGCCCCGTGGTTCGAGCTGCTCGACAAGCAGCTGGTATTCTCCACGCGCATCATAAACATCCAATCGTCCACGTGCGATAACAGCTACTCCGTCTGCTGGCTTGAACCTGAGATAGCGAGCGGCCATGCGAAAACACGCGCATTTCACCTGCGACTCGCCGTCTTTTAAAGTGAAGTAATAATGGCCGCTTGGAGCAGATCGGACGCCGGATATTTCACCCGACACCCATACTTCACCAAACTCCGCGTCGAGAAGGACGCGAATACGGACGTTCAGTTCCGATACGGTATATATCCTGCGAAGCGGCTCCAGGTCCAGCAGGGTCTGTTGCATGAATACTTGTTACAACGATACAACTCCGCGTCCCAGGAGCACTCTGGTCATCTAGGCGGCGCCCTTTAGCGCTTCAAACACGCCCTTTCGATTTTTGTGATTTCTCTCGTACGCGGCGATCTTGCGTTTTTGCGGAGCTTTTAAGTCAGATAGCTTCCGCTTAATGTCAGCGATTGTTAGATGATCGTATCGCTCTATCGGTAAGTTGCGGTCGGGAGATTTTCGTTCTTTTTCAGCTTTCTTATCGCCCTTCGTTTCGCCGAAGTCGTTCCGTTGTTTGTTAACGATCCGCGATGCCACTTCCTTCTCGCGGCCCGTATACCGATGCTCCTTCTTGAACTCCCCAACTAATTCCTTGTATTCTCGTTCCCGTTTCGGACTCGCTCCTATAGGCATATATTCCTCCCACAAGTGAGACACCTTACGAAGCGGGTGTGTTTCCTAACGAGTCACTACTCCACAGGCGATTCTCTCGCCCGACCCGCCACTCGGGTCCGTTTTCAAGTCGTCCGGCCCAGCGTGAACAAGAATGCTGGTTCCCCCGGGTTTAAGGAGCGAATTCGGAGAGTCGTTCAATGTTACTCGTTCGGCGAGCAACGACAACTGGGCCATCCCGTTCGTGTCAATTCGAACATTTCCGAGATCGCCTGCATGAGGGCCTTCCGGGTTCAATTCTCCGTGTTGCTTAACGGTGGGATTAAAGTGCGCCCCTGCTGATTCGAAGCTCGGACCGTCGCACTCACCCTTTTCGTGGATATGCAATCCATGGACTCCCGGTGGGAGATCAGTCAACGGACCGTTGATCTGAACACCCCCACTCGAATGGGCCGAAACGGTTAAGGTTCCAACCTTTTTACCTTCCTTATCTTTGAGTTCGACCTTGGCGCCATCGGCGACGCGAGCACGCTGTCCCTCGGTCGAAGCACTATTGGGAGCGCAAGCGACAAGCAACAGCGCGGTCGTGCTTACACCAATTATTTTCGTCTGCATGGGTTCTCCGATAAACATTGCATTAGCAAACAGCCCCGTCGTTTCGAGGAATTATTACCTAGGTTGTTCAGCCGGCCGGCCGGCAACCGTTCGTTGCCGCAAGATATCTAAAAGGCCCAGCGTGACTGCCAACGCGACAGGTCCCAGAACGATACCGGACATACCGAATACCGCGATCCCTCCGAGGATTGCGAGGAACACCAGCAAGGTATGCATCCTCAGTTCCTTTCCCACCAGTATCGGATA
>DASQLD010000225.1:0-15490 GCA_035630195.1 Bryobacteraceae bacterium | reverse complement strand
AGTGGCCTTTTTTGCTTCGGTGTTTGCCGTACCTCGGCGGCCAGATGCACGGCCGCTCTGTTCGGCTGTTGAGGTTGCATTTCTGGCGTTGTCACCACGACGTTCCAGGTAATTCCTGAACTCGTCCACGCCGTCCTCCACCCGGCGGATCTCTTCCGCGACAACCGCCTTGGTCATAGTCTGCGCGGCGATTGGGATCGAAACCGCAAAGATTGCACAACAACACAGCGCAGTCGCGCCGGTTTTCCTGAGGCTCACATTCGGCTCCATTATTAATTCGGATTCACATGTCATCTTACTTCGGTGTGGGTAGGCTCGGCAGCGATGTACCCGTAGCCTGTCTACGTTTGAAGCGCACGCAGCCACTGTTCCAGTTGCGATGTCGATTCGCGAACCGTTCGTGAATGTTCTGCAGCACCATACTCTTGGGACCGGATCGGCAGGCGTAGAGGTCCGCACTTCGCTGATTGGGGCGAAGCGTGAACACCTACCGGACGTCAGTCATTATCGAAGCGGCCCGGTTGGGTAAGTATCAACCGGATCATTGAGTAAAGCCGGTGGAAGAGAAATTCTCGTTCTTGTGCAGACTCGATATCGCGGCAAGCGTGGCAACTGCTTAGGGTAATATGAAAAGCCTTACCACTGTGTTGCTCGCCTTGACCCTGACGTGTTCTGCTCAAGAGTCAAAGAAGTGGTACCAGGGAGGAACGCTTCACAAGAAGACTGGTGCTGACTGGCTGAAAGCGTCGTCGGATAATCGTGTCGCCACTAGTGCTGATTTCCTTACTGCCCTTACCGAGCCAATCACGTTGGATGCCCGTCATGTGATCCATCACCATGACCTGAAATAGTTTCCAGGCCTCAGGAGGAAATGCCGCCACACCGCTCCGAAGAGAACAATTCGCCGAAATGACGAAGGCCCCCGTGCCGCTTGCGAGAAGTAGGTTCGGAGGCAGGAGTCGCGCTGAACGATGATGGAAAGGCGCTTTCCTCAATGGGAGTTTGACTTCCGCGACCTTGACAATTACGGCAAAGAAGATCTTCGTAACAGCCCTGGCGAATGAAACGTTCCCGTTCTTTCGAAATGTAAACGGCCGGCTGTTCCCGGATCGCACTTATCGAGCGGCATCGGAACGCTGACCACGTCATTCAGCGGTTGGGGCGCTGGTATAGTCGACCTCGATAGTGGCGGATGGAAAGACATCTTCACCGCCAACGGCGATGTTCAGGAAAATACTGAGCAATACTCGAGTGGAAAATCCAGGCAACGGGACCTCATGCTCTGGAACAGGGCGGGCAAGTGGTCTGCGAGCGAAATCTCCAAGCCCGGGTTTGCTGACTTGGACCGCGACGGCCGCGTCGATGTCGTTGTCACTCGCCTGAATGACACCCCGCTGCTTTTACGGAATGTGTCGTCCGCCGCGAATAATTGGTTGGATGTGCAGCTTGTCGGCGCTCAATCGAACAGACAGAGTCTCGGCGCCCGCATGACCCTTATCGCCGGCAAAGCGCGGCAGGTGAACCATGCAAATCGAAAGGATTCAATTACGAAGATTGGTGACGATACGCGAAGGTCGTGACGAGAAACGAGACTTATTTCCGTAGCACAGGCAGCACAATCTTCGAGGCGAGGCCTCTCCGATGATGTACCTTTTGGTGTGCCCGAATCGCACGGGCAGAAAAAGGCCCTTCAGCCGTATGCAAGTTCCGGTCATACATCGGAAACGAACTCCCCGCGATAACGATCCGAAGGCGATATCCGGCAGGTAACGATGCAGCGCCGCTCCCCAAATCAACCGATAAGGCATACTGCTGTCCCGGTGTAATCGGCGAGGATCGCGCGGCGGAGTCGCGGAACGCTGCGCGTGTAATGCCGTGGCCGATCGGAAGAGCGATTCCCTTGGGCGGAACAGCGAACAACCTCACGACCCAATCAGCGTCGGGTGTATCGGTTTCCACCCACAGATCGGCTTTCAATGGACCAGCGAAGACGACCGGCCTATTGAGTGCGCGTGTCGTCCACGTCAACACATCTTTCCGCGACGAAATCTCCGTGTAGTCCATCGGACTCCATAGCGCCGCGCGCGAAACACCCGATTTAATCGATGGGACCGCGGGAACCGGCTTGTCCGGGTCCGACTCGAATTCGCTGAAGCGTTCGTCTGCCTCGGGCTGAGCAAACCCGGCGACGCCTCCGGCCCGCAAGTAGAGCGGAGTTTCCTTGGCTTCCTCAGGAGGCCAAGCTTGAGCCTCTCGCCACGTGTTGGCGCCAAGCACGAAATAACGAACGGCTGGTTCTGGGTGCACGGGTGCTTGTCCTTTCAGATGACGATCAAACCAGCGCAAATTCGTCGCCTGCAAGTCGATACGCGCGTCGGGTCCGAAGTCGATATCTTGTGTCTTCGATTGACTCGTGCCCCCGTGCATCCAAGGACCTATGATCAACTGCGCTTGAGCTTTCGAGTTCCGGTTGCGAAGCCGGAAAAAATCTTGTACCGCTTCATGATGATAAAAATCGTAATAGCCGGTCACAATTTGGACCGGCAAATCACTTGATTGGATTTCTTCTTCGCCGCTCGTCTGCCGCCAAAAACCATCGAATGCGGGATGCGCAAGTAGCGATGACATCCACGGGAGACTCCAGCCATACGCCTCTTCGAGTCGGGCTAGCGGCAAATGCATTACGGGCAGATGGTTATGAAGAAAATTGATTTCAGCCGGGAGCTTGCGAGGGGAAGGTGGAGGATGAGTCCGCGTTCCAGCTGAACTAATCAATGCCAAGCGTAACGCGCCGTCGCGATACGCCACTCGATACAAACTGCTCGGCGCGAAGGCAGGAGCTATGGTCACCAGACCAGGAGCTTTCTCCGCCATTGCAAGCCACTGCACCAGGCCGAGATGAGAACCTCCAAACATTCCGAGACGCCCGTTTGACCAAGGTTGCCGATTGATCCACTCAATGGTGTCGAAACCGTCTTGCCGGTCGTCGTTATAAGGAGTGTAGTCGCCGCCCGACGCATACCGCCCCCGACAGTCCTGTATGACAACGGCATATCCGTGACGCGCATACTCGATTGCAGATTTAGCGCCGCCTTCCTTGTCATAAGGAGTGCGCGATAAGAGGACAGGTTTGGGATGTGCGGGATCTGCGCCGTAGACGTCAGCAGCCAACAACACTCCGTCCCGCATCGGAATCTTGACCGACCACGATTCTGCGAACAGATTAGCGGCGAGAACAGCGAGCAGGACTGCCTTCATGAAAGCAGAGCTGGAACGACCTCGGCGTGCGTGACTGGCGGATCCGTCAAGCTCTCGTCGCGGCCGTGGTGCCTGTATGTGACACGTTTGTGATCGAGTCCCAAGACATGGAAGAGAGTGGCATGGAGTTCCGGTACGCTGACCCGATTTTCAACAGCGCGATAACCGATCTCGTCTGTGGCGCCGTGGATATAGCCTTTCTTGAAACCACCTCCTGCCATCCAGAGCGAAAAGCCGAAGCGGTTGTGATCTCGCCCTGTACCTTTCTGCGAGATCGGCAGCCGGCCAAACTCGCCGGCCCACATGACCGCAGTCTCGTCCAGTAGCCCACGCTGTTTAAGATCCTTGATCAACGCCGCGCCGCCCAGGTCGGTGTAGGAGCAGATCTTTGGAAGTTCATCCGTCAGATTGCTGTGATTGTCCCAGGGCTGAATCGATGGCCGAACGGGTGGAAAGACCTGCACGAAGCGCACGCCAGCCTCGACGAGTCGGCGGGCCATCAGGCAGCGGATCCCATAATTGGCGGTAACTGGATTGTCGAGGCCGTATAGCTTCTTCGTCTCCTCGCTCTCCTTCTTCAGATCGAGCACATCCCCGGCCGCAAGCTGCATGCGCGCAGCCAATTCGTAATTACGAATTCGGGCATCGAGCGAGGTGTCCTCCGGATATCGCGATCGATGCCGTTGGTTCAAAGCCGCTAGCGCGTCCAGCTGATCATCCTGCGAGCCTTTCGGCGCCGGTACTGCAGGTTTGAGATTCAGAACAGGTGTGCCCTTCGTACTGAATTCAGTACCGCGATAAAGAGCCGGAAGCCAGCCGTTATCCCATACGAGGGCGCCATTGGTGTTGTAGCCTTCGGCATCTCGCAGCACAACGTACGCGGGAAGGTTCTGGTTCTCTGTGCCCAGAGCGTAGCTAATCCAGGACCCTGTCGTAGGACGACCCGGGAAGATTTTGCCGGTCTGCAGCATGATCAATGCTTCGGAGTGATTGTTGTGCTCGGTGTACATCGACCGGATGAGCGTGATGTCATCGACGATCGTCGCGGTGTGCGGCAGGAGTTCCGATATGTCCATTCCACACTGGCCGCGCTTCTCGAACTTGTAAGGACTTCCCATCAGCACGTTATCGGCGCTGCCTTCTTGCAAGGTCTCGAGCTTCTCAGAATGCTTCTTGCCGTTCAGCTTTGACAGCAGCGGCTTCGGATCCACCAAGTCCATCTGACTCGGACCGCCGTTCTGCATGAGCTGGATTACGGCCTTCGCTTTAGGAATCGCGTGCGGAGCTTTAGGGGTGAGATCGAAGCTGACAGGCCGTTCTGATCCAGCGAGAGCTCTCTCCTGGTTTAACATCCAGGCAAGCGCCAGACTGCCGAAGCCTGAGCCCGACATCTCCAACATTTCCCGTCGCGATAGTAAGTCCTTGCGCCTCGACATAGCCTCCCCCAGTTACAACCTACTCCACGTACAAAAACTCGTTCGCGTTCAGAAGCACATGGCATACACTCGCTAGCGCTTCCCGGAACGCATCGGCCTCGGACTTCTTCGCCTCCCGAAAACGTTCCCGTTCGCGTCCGAGCAATCCCAAGAGAGTGGCTGCCTCCTTTTCATCGGGTAAGCGGCCAAGCGCAAGGCGGAAAGCGGACTTGATAAGGGCATCATCAGTTGATTGTCCGTTCGCCATCGAGAGAACGCGATCGGCAAAGTACCCGGATTGCGTATGCACTTCCTTATCGTTCATCATCATCAGCGACTGAAGCACTACGGCCGATGCGCCCCGCTCTTTTGCGTTTGTGCTCATAACGGGATGATCGAATACCCCTAGCATGCTGAGGTTATAGCGCCGGCGCGCGACCAAATACATGCTTCTGCGATACCGTTCGGACGGATCGGTGATTTCTTTTTCATCGATAATCACCATTCCATCGGCTTGCGTGATCGTGGGAACTGCTGGACCGCCGATCGCCGGATTCAACTTGCCGGACACACTGAGCATGCAGTCGCGAATAACCTCCGATTCCATGCGGCGCAATCGCATTCTCCATAGGAGGGAGTTATCGGGATCAGCCGCTTGCGGGTCAGCCAACCGTGCGTTCTTTGGGAAATCTTCAGCCAGCGAGCTTTGCTGATAGGAGCGCGAAAGCATCATGGTCCGAATCAGTTTCTTTGTGCTCCACCCGTTTCGGATGAACTCGCCACTGAGGTAATCGAGCAATTCCGGATGGGTTGGGAGTGATCCCATCTTGCCGAAATTATCGCCCGTCGCAACAATACCTGCTCCGAACAGGTGCCCCCAGACGCGATTCACGTAAACACGCGCCACCAGCGACGCGGCAGGTGTGCCTTCCCGGGTCAACCAATCCGCAAGCGCCAGCCGACGACCGCTTGAGCTGGGAGTTGGCTTTTCCAGAACTTCACCCGCCGTGCTTAAGACTTCGAGCCCCCCCGGAGCAACGGTAGCGCCTTTTGATTCGTGATCGCCGCGGCGGTGAACAAACGTCTCAGGCGGCGGACCACAATCGTAGAGCGCTTCGATCTTTGCGTAGCTTTTTCGCTGCTTCTCAAGTTTGGCCAGTTCCGATTCGAGCGCTTGAACCGTCGTCTTCTCTTCCGGACTCATGCGCGTGAGAAGCGACGCCGGAGACAGATCCACACCAAGTTCAGCGACGAGCTTCGCCTGACGGGCATTCCGCTTCTCCTCAGGCAGGAGAGCTCCCTTTCTTGCCGGCTCGCGGTCTTTCGGAGCCAGTTTGGCGATCGCTGGCTCGATCATCGGAGAAATCGTCTTCTCGTACAGCTTGCCCAATTCGGCTTTCTTCGGAGCGATCGACTTATCGAGCTCAGCATTGTACTTATCGATCGCCTCACGTTCGGCCGGCGGCACATCGGCAAGCGTTCTTTTGAGGACAGGCGTCCAGTCTACGGGATTGTAGGCTGGCGTTAGCGTGGCCATCAGACTGTAGTAATCCCTTTGCGGGATTGGGTCGAACTTGTGGTTATGGCAGCGAGCGCAGCCGACCGTAACTCCCAGCGTGCTGCTCGTCAAAATATCCAGAGTCTGGTGGATTACCTCGTAGCGCAGAAGCGGCGTATCACGTTCCGAGTTGTCTGTCGGATCCTCGGCTGTGCGTAAAAAGCCGGTGGCGATCAGCTTTTCAATCTGGTCGGGTGTGTATTCCTTTGCGTTACGCCAATCGAACATCTCATCGCCCGCGATCTGCTCGCTGAGGAACGACTTGAAGGATTTGTCGCTGTTGTAGGCCCGAACGACATAGTCGCGATACTTCCAGCGGCCTTCGCCAACTTTGTAGCCGTTGGACTGAACGTCCCGACCTACCGTGTCCACGTAGCCGGCGAGGTCGAGCCAGTGGCGGCCCCATCGCTCACCGAAGCTTGGCGATGCCAGGAGCCGGTCAACCAACCGTTCGAATGCGTTGACGGATTTGTCGGCGGTAAAGGCGTCGATTTCGGCCGGAGTCGGTGGTAGCCCGATCAGATCCAGATAGGCCCGACGCGCCAAAGTGGTTCGGCTGGCCTGTTTCGCGTAGCTGAGCTTTTTAGCCTCGAGCTTTGCCAGGAGAAAAGAGTCGATAGGCGTTTTGACCAGCGGTGACTGTTGAACTTTCGGTATCGGTGTCTTCTTGAGAGTCTGGAATGACCAGAATTGCCGATCCTTTTCGGTGATCGTAGAAACGTAGGCGGCTGCGGGCGCCGAGTCCGAAGCCGGAGCAGCAGCGCCTGTGTCGATCCACCGCGCGATGACTGCAATCTCGTCAGAAGTGAGCGGATTTTTGCCGCCAGGAGGCATCGAGCCTTCCTGCACACGCTTTACGAGAAGGCTATCCTTGGACTTACCTCGCTCCACCACTGGTCCGTTTGCGCTGCCGCGAAGAACCAGCGAAACTTCATGAAGATCGAGCCCGGCCATCCGGGTCTTTGGACCATGGCAACCAATACAGCTCTTCTGCAGGATTGGAAGGACGTCCGCGGCAAACTGCGGCGTCGAACTGCCCGGCGCAGCGTGCGTCAAGAGTGCCGTTGACAAAACGAACCCAAATCCGGCCTTCAGAAACATTTCCTTATTCGACTATAGTTCGTTCGGGCACTTCTTCGTACAAACAAACGTCTTACATCTGCCCTACTGGACAAAAAACGAACGAAAACCGACCATCCACCATTATGGATGGTGGTGCCGAACGTTTGCCATTCGATCTTGCCGGACACCCGTGCCGGCGCTAGTCTTGGTGCAATGCCTGCGCTTCAGATCTTTGTAGTCGTACTTTTAGGTCTAACAACGGGCTTGGCAAGTGGCATTTTGGGAATCGGAGGGGGCGTAATCCTTGTACCCGCCCTTGTGTATGTCTTGGGGTATAGCCAGCACGCCGCCCAAGGCACGACGTTAGCTCTCCTGTGCCTACCCGTCGGCATTGCCGCTGCGGTGACGTACCATCGCGAGGGCTTGGTGAACTGGAACGTCGCGCTGTTGTTGTTCTGCGGGTTCGTCCTGGGTGGTCTGATCGGTTCGCGCTGTGCGCTTGCTTTGCCCGAGCTCTGGCTCAAGCGCGCGTTCGGTATCTGCCTGCTCAGCTTAGGGGCCCGCATGGTGCTGTCCCGCTGAACCTGTCCCCCTGAACCATGCAAATCGAACAGGCAGATGTTTATGTTGTTAAGGTCGACCAGCACTATCGCGTCGGCGGTCATGATTCGGCGCCGAACCGGCTGCCGGGCACCGATTATTATTTCGAACCGCAATGGCGTCAGGCTTATAGCCGGCTGACCGAAACGTGCCTGGTCAAGCTAACTACTTCTACTGGCCTCAGTGGATGGGGCGAAGCACAAGCGCCGCTATCGCCAGAAACTCCGGCGTCGATTCTCGTTCGGCTGATCGGGCCCGCAGTCATTGGCCAGCCCGCGCTGTCCTCCGAGTGGATCTACGAACGGCTCTATCACATGATGTTAGTGCGAGGACAGAACGGTGGATTTCTGCTCGATGCCATTGGAGCCGTCGACACCGCGCTGTGGGACATTCGAGGGCTTACGTGGAACGCTCCGATCTGTGAACTGCTCGGAGGGCGCTTTCAAACCCGACTCCCAGCTTATTTGTCGGGACTACGTAAGCCGACTCCGAACGAGCGGATCGAAGCGGCGAAGCAAGCTTGTTTGGCCGGAATGCGGGGCGTGAAGGTTTTCTCCGGCCAACCCACGGCTGACTCCCTGGAAGAATTGAGAGCCGTGCGGGATGCCATTGGCTCCGAAGCGCTACTTGCCGTGGATTGTATCCACTCATCAGACTGGGCTGGCGCCATGAAAATTGGCTCCTTGCTGGATGAACTGAACGGCGCATTCTTCGAAGCTCCCTTAGGGAGCGAAGACGTGGAAGGGCATCGCAGTCTCGGCTCTCGAATCCGGACACGGATCGCGGGCGGAGAATATCTGCGATCGGTTCAACAGTTCCTTCCGTGGTTGCAATCGGGCGCTATTCGAATTGCGCAACCCGATGTGGTCCGTTCGGGGGTTACCGCCGTTCGGCGAATTGCGAACATCGCTCATGCGATGCATATTCCCGTTGCATTGCATGTCGGAGTCTGTTCCGGAATTGGCATGGCTGCGACTTGGCAGGTTGCCGCATCTCTGCCCAACTTTATGATCCAGGAACACCAGTTCGACCTGTTCGAAACCGCCAATCGTTTCCTCGAAACTAAGCTGGAGACAGATCGTGGACAACTTGTCGTCCCGGAGGGCCCCGGTCTCGGTGTTCGTGTGTGCGAAGACGAAGTCCTACGGCACGCCGTCGAGCATTGGACTGTCACGGCGGATGGACCCAAACTGAATAGCAGGAGTTCTTGATTGAGACCACCTTCCGCAGGCTCCGAACTGGGGCAATTCCGATTACTGGGCGATCGGCCTCTAGTTGCGGGCCAGCAAGCAGATCTGCGTTTGGAATTCACGATTGGTTCATCCGGACTTCCATCGGGTTCGCAATTCCGTGTTGGACTTCCGAACACCGGATGGGATCGGCCTGTTGTTCCTCAACAACGTTATTGGGATGAGCTGATTTCGGGAAGCGACCGTCGTCTTGCTCCGTTTCATCCCGTCAATACGACGGCTAGCATCATCTCCGGCGCCAATTTCTCCCTTGCTGTGATGGAGCGCATGCTGGTTCCTGACGAAGACCCGGCCGCCGCCTACTGGCGGTGGTGGATCACGCTGACGCTCGAAGATCAGGCGCTCTCCCCGGGAGACCGCATAGAGATTTTCTACGGAGATCGCAGCTTCGGCATCGATACACGAATTCAAACATTCACCGAGCAGGCGATCAATATCACCGCATTTGTGCAACCGGCCGGCCAGGAAGACTTCCTCGAAATCGATGGGAGTCCCTATTTTCTCGATGTTGTGGCTGGTCCTGCCGTGCGCGCCAATGTTGCCGTACCTTCTGTTTCCAACGGTTCTCCTGCTCATCACCGAATCGCGATAACCGATGAGTGCCAATGCATCCCGAATTCAGACAAAGACGTGCACTTGCGGCTAGGCGATCAAGATGTGACCTGTCGCTCGGGAACCCACAGCGAAGTTTCAGCGGCCAATGCGTATGTCCTGACCGACTCGAACGGAGTCATTTGGGGCCACGCAAATCCAACAGTGCCGGCCTCAGACGACGGTCTGAATTTGTATTGGGGCGACCTCCACGCCCAAAGCGAGCATCATGTGATGCACTCGCAGAAAATGGATTTTCGTCAGACCGGGTGGTCGAAAGGAATTTCCTGCGGCACGCTCGACGAGTGTTATCGGTATGCCCGCGAAGTCAGCCTGTTGGACTTCGTTGCGATTACCGACCAGGGCGCGTGTCTAACAGACGCATGGGAATACTGCCAGGAGAAGGTCCGCGAATACCACCAACCCGGACGCTTTGTCACGCTGAAGGGCTACGAGGCTGGATCGCCTCTGGGTCATCGCAACGTTATCTATTCGAGCGACGACATCGACAAGCCGCTAGACGCCAAGCGCTTCAATACCTTTCATCCTGATGTAGTTTTCGCGCATTATCGCGGTCGCAATGACGTCATGATTATCCCGCATCACGTTAAGACCTGGACCGACTGGCAGTATCATGACCCCGAACTCGAGCCGGTGATGGAGATCTACTCCTGCTGGGGACAGAGCGAATCACCAGGGCTCGATTTGTGGAGCAAGGGGCAGACGCCGGGAGCAGGCGCATGGGAAGCCTTTCGCCGGGGGTATCGTATGGGCATGATCGCGTCCTCCGATAATCACGTCGGGATGCCGGGCCGAAGTTATCCGGGTGACCGTCAGATTCACACTCCGTTTCCGGGCGGCTTATGCGCAATCTGGGCTGAGGATCTAAGCAGGGAATCACTATTCCGTTCCCTCAGACAACGACGCTGCTACGGGACGACCGGAGCGCGAATCATTGTCCGTTTCTCGGTGGGAGGCGCGCCGATGGGATCGGTCGTGTCTCGAACTGGGAAAACCCAACCGATGCGAGTCGAAGTACACGGCACAGCTCCAATCGAGCGAGTCGAGGTCGTGCGAAACTCCGAGGTCTGGCGGGTGTTCCGAGGATCGGGCGATACAAGTCTGAAGCAAGAAGTCGAATGTGAGGCAGCGGACGCGGCATTCTATTACCTGCGTGTCAGGCAAGTGGATGGGCAAAGAGCATGGACGAGTCCTGTCTGGACGGACTAGAAGCTGAAACTCGGGCGGAAGCGGGGCGAACCCGCTCGGTACCCGTGTTGGAACGCGCCTTTGCGGCGCTCGAACTTCTAGCAGCTTCTTCGAACGGTCTCACGCTGCCGGATGTAGCGCGAAAACTGCAGATACCAAAAAGCTCCGCCCACTGCATCCTGCTTACTCTGTTGCGTCAAGGGTACCTGAGTCGCAGTGACCGTACTCGGCGTTACGTGCTTGGGCAGAAGCTCTTTTCCTTGGCAAGCCACGCTCTTGCGGGACAAGATGTCCGCGAGGCGGCGATGCCCCACCTTCGCCAACTGATGATGGCTACTAAGCTCACGGTGCACCTGGGAGTGTTGGAGGGAGGGGAAGTGATTCTCATTGCCAAGGTTGATCCGCCCGGCGTGACGGGCCTCGCGACCTGGCTCGGAAGGCGGATGGACGTTCACTGCACGGGCATGGGAAAAGCGTTAATCGCGAATCTGCCGGCCGAGGACCTGGAGCAATTTCTTCGAAGCCGTACGTTCCCGCGCCACAACGAGAACACAATCGTTTCGGCAAAGCGCCTGAAACAGGAACTGGACACCGTTCGGACCAATGGTTTTGCGACCGATGACGAGGAAGACGAGGTCGGATACCGCTGCATCGGGGTTCCTGTGTTGGATCGCGGTCGCATCGTTGCCGCCGTGAGCCTGGCTGGATCGGTTATCCAGGTCACCAATGAGAACAAAGGCGAATTGGTTCGCCACCTCACCCGGGCGGCAGAAGCGATCAGTCATGCTCTACACGTTGGCCGATCGCCGGTGGAACGTGAGCAGAAAGCTTAGCTGTCCGTATACCTGGATGCATCGCCGCATTCCTGGCTGAAGAGCAATTTTGCACAGGCTGATCCTGTCTATAATCGAGGGCACGAGCGACCCCGTCGCGCTGTTCAAATGAAATACTCTCAATCTGCCGAAATCCTCGAAAAGAATCGAAGGTTCATTCCGGGTGGCGTTGTCTCCACGAACCGGGCAGCGAATCCGGAAATAGTTTTCGTCAAAGGCCAAGGCGCCTATATTTGGAGCGCCGAAGGCGCCCGCTACATCGACTATCACGCCGCGTTCGCGCCGCATATTTTGGGTCACAACGATCCGGCCGTGAATGAAGCAGTATGCCGGGTGATTCAAGAGGGGGCCAGCCTTTACGGATCGGGAACCACGGTTCTCGAAGGCAGGCTTGCTGACCTTATCTGCTCCCATATTCCTTTTGTCGATTCTGTTCAGTTTTTGAACACGGGTAGTGAAGCGACCTACCAGGCTCTCCGACTCGCAAGGGCAGCGACCGGCCGGGATCACCTCATCGTGATGCAAGGCGGTTATAACGGCTGGCACAACGATGTCGCCTGTAATCTGATGACGCCGCTCGAACAGTTGGGTCCGCGTCAAAACGGGGTCGAACTTCCCTTCTGCCCCATCAGTGCGGGAATTCCAAAAGGACACAGCGAACTGATTCATCCGGTCAGCTTCAACGACCTACAATCGGTCCGGGGCATCTGTGAGAAGTATTCTGTGGCCGGACTGATTACGGAGCCAGTACTTCAGAATATTGGTGTCGTACCTCCGCTTCCGGGATACCTGGAAGGTCTGCGCGCGCTCGCCGATGAATTCGGGTTTGTGCTGATTTTCGACGAGGTTAAGACGGGATTTCGGCATGGCTTCGGCGGGTACTCGGCGATTGCGAACGTATCTCCCGACGTCGTGGTCTATGGAAAGGCCCTCGCGAACGGATATCCGATCGCGGCGATCGGCGGTCGCGCGGACTTGATGGATCTGTTCGTCCATCCGAACGCATCGGAACGCGTTCTCCTGGCCGGCACGTACAATGCTCATCCGGTACCAACCGCAGCGGCAATCGCTACTTTGGAGCGGCTACTCGAGAACGACGGCAAAGTCTACGGGCAGCTCGAGGAAATGGGGGCCTACCTCGAAAATTGTCTGGTACAGGAACTCGACGAAAGCACACCCTGGCAGATCTCAAGAATCGGATCCGCTTTCTGCCTCTACTTCATGGACCATATTCCCCAGGATTGGCACGATGTCGCCGCGAATCATGATTTCGAATTGGATACGGCGTTGCGTCGTCGTTTAATCGAGGATGGTATCTATGTCTTCCCGCTCGGCGCCAAGCAATGGTCTCTGTCGGCGGCCCACACAAGGGAAGATATAGATCAGACCGTGAGCGCCCTCGTTAGGCACGCGAAGGATCTGATAGAACAACGTTCAGCAGCTAGGGTATGATCCCCTGAGTAATTCTCTCTATACGAAGCTGGCGGATGCCGCTACGGGCAATGCAAGCGGCGTCGGGTCGCGACAATACAATCGCTACTACCTGCTAACACTGCTCAGCGTAGGCATGGTCATCGCCTATCTGGACAGAATCAATCTATCGGTCGTCCTTTCCCTTCCCGAGTTCGTCAGTGCATTCCGGCTTAGCGATACGGACCGGGGTATGCTCAACTCGGCATTCTTTTGGTCTTACGCGATCATGCAGATACCTGCCGGCTATCTGGTGGACCGCTTCGGGTCGAAATACACCTTCGCAACCGGCTTCGTGCTTTGGAGCTTGGTTTCGGCTCTGACGACCGCAGTGACCTCCATGTCGCAACTCTTCACGTTGCGACTGATACTCGGCGTGTGTGAATCCGTTGTAACTCCGGCCAGTATGCGCTGGATCCGGTATAACTTTGCGGAAAAAGAGCGTGGCGCAGCGCTCGGCATTTATACAACCGGCTCCAAGATCGGCTCAGCCATCGCTGTGCCTGTTACCGCGGCGTTAATTCAATACTTCGGGTGGCGCGGCATGTTTCTCGTCATGGGACTCGGATGCGCCGTTTGGTTGATACCTTGGCTGCTGGCCGCTCCGAACGACCTGCGCCGTCCTGCAGTACAAGCCCAGGACGCCTCTAAGCCTCTCTCCATCCGGGAGTTGCTGAGTTCTCCCGCGATCTGGGGAGTGATCATCGGCGCCTTCTGCTATAGCTACTTCTACATGTTCTATATGACATGGCTGCCGGCGTATTTCGTCGAGCACCGGCATCTCTCGATGCAGGAGATGAGCGCCTATTCCGCAGCGAGTTTTGCGGGCATGGCGATCGTCGCCGCGCCGGCAGGTTGGCTCGCCGACCGGTTGATTGCCAACGGCCGCGACCCTATCCGAACTCGTAAACTCTTCACAATCCTTGGCATGCTGATAGCTTCCATTGAGGTGTTCGGCGTCTTTACCGAGTCGAACTCCACTGCCCTCTTTTTCGCCGTCGTGTCGCTTGCAGGTCTTGGCTTCACAACCGCGAATTATTGGGCTTTAACCCAAGCGCTCACGCCACAGAACTCGATCGGACGCGTAATCGGAATTCAAAATTGCGCCAATAGCCTATCGGGGATTGCCGCCGCCCTTCTGACTGGATGGCTGAAGGAAGCCACTGGAGGATTCCATGCTCCCTTCATCGCTATCCTGGTGTTTCTATTGATCGGCGTACTCGCTTACCACTTTTTGGCTCGCGAAGAATTCAAGCCCGTGCCTGCAGAATCCATATAGGTGGATGCCGGAGCAAGACCGCTATTGCTGGAGATCCATTAGGGTGCTACTGTGCTCCCAAGCGCTCAGGAGAATTTTCATGTATAGCCGAATACTCGTGTTTTCATTTTTGCTAGCCTCGATTAGCCAGTGCTTCGGGCAGGCGACCGGCACTATTACAGGATCTGTGACAGACCGCTCCGGCGCTGTAATCCCCGCGGCTTCCGTGATCGTCACGAATCAAGAGACAAACCAGGTACGCGATACGACAGCGGATGACACTGGAAAGTTCACTCTTACTTTTCTGCCGGTCGGAACCTATTCGGTGAGAGTGGACAAGGAAGGCTTCGGTTCATCTGTTCGCAAAGATGTCCTGCTCCAAGTAAACACGACGGTGCAAACTGATGCACAGTTGGAAGTGCGCAGCACCTCTGAACAGATCCAGGTTACGGCGGAAGCATCGTTAGTCCAGGCAACCTCGACGACCTTGGTGCAGGTAGTCGATACGCGCCGCGTCCAGGATCTTCCTCTGAATGGACGGAACGTCCTGAACCTGATGCAAATTAATGCCGGAGTTTCCACGGAGGGGGCGACCGGACAGACGAATCAAATTCAGAACCTGGGCACTGCTGTGACCGCATCGATCAACGGCTCGCGCGGGAACGGAACCAACTTCCTTCTCGATAACGGCGACAACAATGATGGATACACCAACACAGCGCTACCGTTTCCTAATCCCGACGCCGTGCAGGAATTCTCAATTCAAACGAGCACGTTCGATGCACAGTATGGCCGAGGAGTGGGCGGTGTTGTCAATGTGGTTACAAAGTCGGGAACGAACCGAGTTCACGGGTCACTGTTTGAGTACCTTCGGAACTATGAGTTGAATGCGGCAAACTTTTTCTCGGGCCGCGACACTGTAAAGAGAAATCAATTTGGGGGCAGCTTCGGTGGACCTGTTGTTCTACCGAAGCTCTACAACGGCA
>DASQLD010000224.1:0-3828 GCA_035630195.1 Bryobacteraceae bacterium | reverse complement strand
GTCGTACCCTGATTGGATGCGTTATCACGGAATCGCCATTCTGGACGGCGCCATGTGGCAGGTTATCGGCAATGACAGCACCGGTCACAAGGACTACAAACCGGGCCTTGTGCGCCACGATCTCGAAACCGGGCGAGTTCTTGAGATCGTCGAGTTACTGCCGGGATCGAGCGACCCGCACGGCTTGGCGGTGCACAACGGCAAGTTCATCAGCTGCGATGCGGGCATCCACCCGAACTGGCCCAATAACGACAGTCCCACAGCCGGCTGGATTTTCCAGATCGACTTCGTCTGAGCGTCGGGCTCGGCTCTCGGATTTCGATTTCGATGGATCTCGCAGTCTACAGCGTTTTCCAATCTCAGCGCGAAGAGGAGCGAGGCGGGTCGAGCCTCGACTGTTCCAGCACCGGGGATACGCTGACCCGGCTTCCCGATTCGCATTTGAATCGACGTGGTCAAGCAGCGCTATTCCCGCTTCTCACATTCGCGAGAAATCGAATGGGATGGGGACAACCGGCCGCCCGGTTTGTTCGCATAAGTGATACGATTGCCACCGCCTATTGACACAAGAGTTGGGCAGAAGGAGTCAACCATGACCTCGAAAGTTCGGGCGCTACTTCTGGGATTCGTCCTAACGGGAATAGGATTGGCGCAGGGCAATGGCTCCATCGCCGGGAGTATTAAGGATCCGAATGGCGGGGTTGTTCCGGGAGCAGTTGTCACTGTCGTCAACGAGGCGCAGGGTCTGAGACAAACGGCCACGGCCGACGCGGAAGGAGCTTTCATCTTTGCTCAGCTCCCTCCCGGTGTATACCGGCTCACGGTCGAAGTTAGCGGTTTCAAGAAGAAGGAAAACAGCAATGTGGTATTGCCCGTTGCCTCGAAGGTAAACGTCGGTGACATAGTCCTCGAGATCGGCAATCTCACCGAGACCGTGACCGTGGAAGCGGATGCTGGCACGATCCAACTACAAGCCGAATCCGGTGAGCGTTCGAACATCGTCACCAACCGTCAGCTTCGCGATATCCAGTTGAATGGCCGCAACGTCGTCGATCTGATGCGGACCATACCTGGGGTAATCTCGGGCGGAGTCACCGCAAACGCAGCATCGACGGTGACGAATATAGCCGGCGGATTCAACATCAACGGAACGCGGGGCGCACAGCACGAATATACGATCGACGGTGTCACCAACCTGAACCTGGGCAACAATACCGGCGCGCTGGTATCCGTGAATCCCGATGCCCTTCAAGAAGTCAAGGTGCTTACGTCCAACTACCAGGCGGAGTATGGACGCGCCGGCGGCGGCTTCATCGCGCTGACCACCCGCGGTGGAACGAACGAACTGCACGGCGGACTCCGATACTTCCGGCGTCACGATAGCCTCAACGCTAATACGTACTTCAACAATCAGCGCGGCGGATCCGACATTGGATTTTCACGACCGCTCTATCGTTACAATTTTTACGGCTGGGATTTGGGCGGACCCGTTTACATCCCGAAAGTTGTAAATGGGCGAAACAGATTATTCTTCTTTGTCAGTCAGGAATACTATCGCCAACTGGTTCCTCAAGCCGCGTCGATCAATATTCGAGTTCCCACCGAAGCCGAGCGTAGCGGCAACTTTGCGAACACACTCGACGGAGCGGGGCGACCAGTTCCGATCATCGATCCCACCACGGGAGCTCCTTTTGTTGGAAACATTATTCCCGCCAGCCGTTTTTATGCGCCGGGTCGAGCTATTCTTAACTTTCTTCCATTACCCAACACGACGGCGGGCGGAAATGTGTACAACTACACATCGCAAGTGCCAAGCTCGTACCCTCGAAGTGAAACGATCATGCGTGGCGATTGGAACGTGAATGACTCTACTCGGATCAGCGTGCGCTGGGTCTACAATCGCGATGCCCAACAGTTCGCTTATGGCACGACCACGGCGTCCTGGAACTGGCCTCTAACCATTACCGAACGGCGCAACGGACCCGGCAGTGTACCGACAATCTCGGCAACCAAGAATTTTGGGGCAACATGGGTCGGCGAGTTCATGTTCGGCGTTGGGCGGGGCGGAGTAACCATCGCCCCTCAGGATGACAGAGCGACAAGGACAGCCAGCGGCATCAATACGCCACTTCTGTATCCGGACGCGAACACTGCCAACCTGATTCCGAGCCTGACCTTTGGCGGTATCGGGAGCGTAGGAACAGTCGTCAATACGAACGTATTCGGGACCTTTGACCAACGTTTCCTCATATGGCAGACGATGAACAGTTTGACCAAAGTCTCCGGCAGACACGTCTTCAAAGTAGGATTTTATTTCCAAAGCGCCTCAAACGCCAGTAACTCTCAGAATCGTGTCCAGAGTGATCTCGACTTCACGGCCAATACTCAAAATCCACTCAACACAGGCTATCCATTCTCGAACGCCCTACTTGGCGTCTACACGAACTATTCGCAAGCCAGCACGAAGATCAATCAAAACAATCTGTATCACGACGCTTCCTGGTACCTGCAAGACAGTTGGAAACTTTCGCAGCGGCTGACCCTGGATCTTGGAATGCGCTTCTCCTGGTATCAACCGGTTTACAACACAGACGGCGATGCCAGCTTTTTCGACCTGGCGTTGTTCAAACCAGCCGATGCCCAGCGTATTTACAGGCCTGTGTGCGTAGGCGCGGCCACCTGTTCCGCTGGAGCCGCTACCTACCGGGCGATCGATCCTGCCGTCCAAGGCGCTCCCAGTCTGGGGAATACGCTGCAGGGATTATACGTCGGCAAGTTAGTTCCGGGCTCCGGCAATCCCACCAATGGACTCGGCCTTGTTTCACAGGGATATCCAGCAGGAGGTATCGATGCGCCGCTCATCCTTTGGCAGCCGCGTCTTGGTTTCGCCTGGGATGTCACTGGAAGCCACTCCACCATCGTACGCGGCGGTTTTGGAACTACATATGACCGTTATCAGAGCGACATAACGGGCAATGCGCCATCAAACCCGCCGTTCGTAGAAAGCCCGACTCTGCAGTTCGGATATTTGCAGGATCTACAACCAGGGGGCGGCGGCGCGTTGTCTCCCTCAGCCGTTCGGACGGTGGAGAGAAATTCGCAATTCCCGGCAATCTACAGCTTCAGTCTCGGCGTTCAGCGAAACATTGGCGCAGGCGCCGTTATCGACGTCGCCTACGTTGGTACCAAGTCGCGCAAGTTGGCGCGGCGAACCAACCTCAACACCCCGGCGTATGGAGCGGCGTTCACGGCTGCCGCGCAGGATCCCACCAAGTTCACAAATGGGGTGATTCCGGCGACAGAGGCAAATCTGCCGGCCATTTACTCTGCCGCAGGCGCTGCATTTAGCGGGGCGAACATTCTGCCAGTCGACTTTCTAAGGCCGATCCAAGGATACGGGGACATCACGACTACTCTCTTTGATGGCAACGCTGACTACAACTCCCTGCAGATCAGTGCTCACAGGCGTTTTTCAAAAGGAGCTACCTTCGGCTTAGCCTACACACTGTCGAGAACCGAGACGACGGTTTCCGACGATGCCACGTACACGCGCCTGGTGGATCCTGAGCAGGATTACAGTCTGGCTGCGTTCGATCGTACACACTACTTTGTAGGCACTGTCGTGTGGGATATACCTGGAGGTGGCAAGTTGCTCGGTGATGGATGGGCGGCACGCCTGCTCCTGAACAATTGGACGTTGTCGGGGATCACTACGCTTGCATCGGGCAGCCCGAATGAGCTAACTCTTTCGATCGCCGGTGTGGACGCCGGCGCCCGGTTGCTGGGCACTCCCACGGCGGGCAACCTCGCCGGCCAGCAGCCGCGTTT
>DASQLD010000223.1:0-7137 GCA_035630195.1 Bryobacteraceae bacterium | reverse complement strand
TTTAAGCACGAAGTTCACGATCAGGAAACGTTTCAAGTAGCGCCGGTCGTCAACTATCCACAAGAGCATGCTTATACTCGGATTACCGAGTTCAAGTACTTAACCGGGCAACAGCATCCCAAGACGGCTGTTGTGTATGAGTTTCCTCGTGCTGAGGGCGATCCCTACTATCCGGTTCCACGGCCGGAAAACGCCGCTCTCTATAAGCAATACGAGGCTCTGGCCCAAGCCACTCCTAATGTGCATTTCGTAGGCCGGCTTGCTACGTACAAGTACTACAACATGGATCAAGTGGTTGCGCAAGCCCTTACGGTGGTCGCCAAACTGCACGGTGAGCGCCGGCTCGAGGTATCACAGGACGTTCCTAAACCGCCGGCCCAAATCATCGTTTCGGCAATGAACGGCGCGACAACGATCACGACTTAATAGCGCGGCGGCCTGCCCTGAAATATGACCTCATCGCACCGGCCAACAGTGACTCGGTGATCGCTTTCGCCTCCAGGTTGCCGACACCCGCCGCTTGGAAGGATTCAAGAGCTTCGGCGATGTAGGGCAAAACGCATTTGGTCGCGGCCAGAGCTCCCGCGAGATAAGTAGCTTTTGCCCCTTTTTTTATTTCGATAACACGGCGTGACCGAGGATCTTCGACCAGCGTTCGCAGCACGCGTACAGCTTCGGAGTCACCCTCCACGATGTATCTCGATTCCTCACTGTCGATCGGAGTGAACGTCGCGGCGAACGCTCCATTGTCTTGAAACCAGGCGGCCTTGTCGCTTTCCGCTTCGGTATCAAATATCAGCAGAATCTGGTTACGCCAGTCGAGCCCCGCAGTTTGTAGTTCCTCCAGCGAAGCAATAAGTTCGGAACTAGGCACGCTAATCACCCAGATTCCAGCGCGTTTCATTTCACTCACTTCTGTGACCGCGGAACCTGCGCCAAGAGCATTTACCGCCCGGCTGGCGACACGGTACGAGCTTGATTTCACCCAAGCAAGATTACGCCGAAAAACCGGCAAGCGGGTCAATGGAGAACGGCTAATCGGTCCTGAGCACAGGAGCGCTACTGGTCGCAGTTTGTTCATGAATGGCTCGCGCTTTGATGGCTTTAAGCCTATCTCGAATCTGCGCAGCTTTCTCAAACTCGAATTTTCGCGCGGCTTCCTTCATACTATCCTCGAGCTCCTTCAGTAGCCTCGCACGCTGATCTGAGGTGAGCTCTTCTATGGGACTCTCGGGTTCTAACGGTACCGTGACGTAATCGGCCTCCGCGATAGCCACCAACGCCATGTCCAGGGGCTTGATTATCGACTGTGGAGTGATATCGTTCTCGAGGTTGTATGCCACCTGGACGGCACGGCGGCGCGTCGTCTCATCAATCGCGCGGCGCATACTATCAGTCATCACATCCGCATAGAGAATCGCTCTGCCATTCAGGTTACGTGCCGCACGGCCTATCGTCTGAACCAGAGAACCAGTTGAGCGAAGAAACCCCTCCTTGTCAGCATCCAGAATTGCGACAAGCGAGACCTCGGGCAGATCCAGGCCTTCACGAAGAAGATTGACTCCGATCAGCGCATCGTAGGTTCCGCGCCGAAGATCGCGCAGAATCTTAACGCGATCTAGTGTGCTGACTTCCGAGTGCATGTAGGCGCATCGCACCCCGACCTCCGCGTAGTATTCGGCCAGATCTTCCGACATTCGTTTCGTCAGTGTTGTCACCAACACTCGTTCGTTCTTCTCTGCTCGTACCCGAATCTCATGCAGGAGATTGTCAACCTGACCTTTTATCGGCCTGATCTCAAGCTCAGGGTCCGTCAATCCCGTAGGCCGGATGATCTGTTCGACTACAACTCCTGCCGATTTCGTCAGCTCATATGGGCCGGGAGTGGCCGAAACGTAAATCACTTGATTGACACGGTTTTCGAATTCCTCGAACGTCAGCGGGCGATTGTCGCGAGCGCTCGGCAGTCTGAAACCGTAGTTGACGAGAACGTCCTTGCGAGACCGATCTCCGTGGTACATCGCCCGTAGCTGGGGCACGGTTTGATGGCTCTCGTCGATAAACAGGATCGCGTCATGCGGCAGGTAGTCGAGTAGAGTGGGGGGCGCTTCCCCCTGCATTCGACCCGAGAAGTGACGCGAGTAGTTCTCGATTCCGTGGCAATAGCCGATTTGCTTGATCATCTCGAGATCGAACATCGTCCGCTGCCAGAGACGTTGGGCCTCGATAAGTTTGTTCTCCTTGAGCAGTTCCGCGTGCCACCAGCGCAGCTCATCCTCAATGGATTTCATTGCCTGCTGCCGTGTCTCACCGCTCATCACGTAGTGAGTTTTCGGATAAATAGGAAGACGGAGATATGTCTGACGTACCTGCCCAAGCAACGGATCGATTTGCGAAAGGCTCTCAATCTCATCGCCCCAGAACTCAATCCGGTACGCGTAGTCATCGTACGTAGGAAAGAGCTCGACTACATCGCCGCGCACGCGGAACGTTCCACGCCGGAAATCGCCGTCGTTTCGCTCGTAAAGAATTTCCACCAAACGCCCGAGCAATTCTTTTCGTGTGATCTTTTGGCCCTTCTCCAGCATCACGAGCATGCCATAGTAGGCTTCGGGCGACCCTAACCCATATATACAACTAACGCTCGCAATAATGACCGTGTCGCGTCGTTCAAACAGGCTCTTCGTGGCTGCCAGCCGAAGTTTGTCGAGTTCATCGTTGATCGTCGCTTCTTTTTCAACGTACACATCGCCGGAAGGTATATACGCTTCGGGTTGATAGTAGTCGTAGTAGCTGACAAAATATTCAACCGCGTTGTTCGGAAAGAAGGTTTTGAATTCCTGATAAAGCTGGGCGGCGAGCAATTTGTTATGGGCGAGAACGAGCGAAGGCCTGCCGGTCGCCTCGATTACCTTCGCCATCGTGAAGGTCTTGCCGGATCCAGTGACGCCGAGCAACACCTGCTGCTGATCGCCGTCGCGCAGACCCTGTTTCAACTGCTCGATGGCTGTTTCCTGGTCGCCGCGCGGCCGGTAGTCGACAGCCAGATGAAACGCCATAAGGCCATTTTCTCATGCGCCCTGAATCGCAGCCTTCTTGGAATTGCGAAACCGGTCAAGTTCAGCATTGACCTCGCATCCGAACAGCGCAATGATCGAAAGTAAGTACATCCAGACGAGTAACGCAATCACCGCGCCGACGCTTCCGTAGAGCACGTTGTAGTTCGCAATGTTGCGAACATACCAGCCAAACAATGTAGTCGCCAGCCACCAAAGAATTGTCGCCAGAATTGCCCCCGGATAAACACTGCGCAGCCGGCGCGGTTGATTGGGACCGAGATAGTAAAGAAACGATATAGCCATCGTAATGGCTGCGAGCGCTACAAGAAGCCGAACAGCTTCTGTGATCAGCGACAGCCACCCCAGCAGCCTCTCACCTTGCTCGACAACCCCAGTTCGCGTCAGAATCCAAAGTTCCACACGGGTCCCAAAGACGATCAGCGCTGATGCCAAAACCAACGGAAAAACAGCAATCACAACGAGCAGCGCCGCCATTCCGCGTTGCTGCCAAAACGTTCGTCCCTTCGGAATCCTGTAAGCTGCGCGAAATCCTTCCATCAGGCTCATGATGACGCCAGAAGCAGCCCAGATCGATACCAGGATGGCGAAGACGATCAGCGTCAGGGGGCGTTGTCCGCGCTCTGTAAAGTTGTATTGAACGATTTCTTCCGTCCCGGGAGGTACCACACTGAATACCAACGCAGACAAGTTGCGCGATACTGCCAGCGCATTCGCCTGAACCAGGATCGCAGTAAGAGACGTAAGAACGGGGAAGAAGGAGAGCAGCGCAGAGTAAGCCGCTCCCTTGGCGATTCCGAGAATATTGTCTTTGTAGCAGGAGACTAACGTCAGACGGAGCAGTCGCCCATATGTCCCCATCAGCCTCTATTCTTCCACAACATCCCAATTGATCCGGCCCAAGTCAGTACGCTAAGAAATGCAAAGCCCCTTTGCTCCGGTGTCCCCTTGTATTCGAGTTCAACGGGACCTGTAGCCCGAAGCTTTATGAAGCCAAGGGTGTCCTTCTCGACTGCGACCGGTTTACCGCCGCTCTTCGCCTGCCAACCAGGATCGTGAGACACCTGCAGAGAGATCAACATACCCGCCGAAATGTCACCATCGATTTTCACCCGGTTCGTGTCGATCCATGTGACTTTCAACTTCGGGCGCGTGGCATTGTCAATCGCCTCGACATACTTCTGAAGGGAGTCACGAAACGCATGTTGTGGCTCTTCCTCTGGATGAATAGCATGCGCGAGGCTGCGAAAGGGGACACGATAAATAACGTCATCTGTCTCGCCGTACACGCGGTCCAACACGCCCTCGAACTTTTCGGGATTTTTGTAATCGCGATAATGCTCTGATGACCCGCGTCCGTGAATCACGACGTATTCCACTCCAAGCGCCTTAAGCTCCCTTACCGATTCGACGACATCCATACCAGGATTGCTGCCCGTACCGGTTCGTATGTGATACGAAAAGTGAATCGGAGTCCGGTTGCGGAGTCCTGATTCAAAAGCGCCTCCCGCCTGAGCGACGTCGAACCAGGAATTGAGTCGAAAGCGCAGTCCTCCCGACACGAGCACACGTCCCTGTGGCTTCTGGTCAGCGAGCCACTTCGCAGCTTTATACTCGGTAGTCTGTTCAGCGGCAATCGGCAGAAACTGCGCCCGCGGTTGAGTTAGATAGCTGCGGATCTGTGACGCGCCTCCCGCAAGGAACGCGATCGCGGCAATGACCGCACAGAAATGACGTACGCGATTGTTCCCGTTGGCTGTGAATTGAAAAAAGGAGCCCAGAGCCGCCACCAGGAATAATTCAAACTCGATCGCGTACCGTCGCGATTCCGGAATCATGTCGATCCCGAATGAATAGTGCATCATCACGGGGTAGCTGAAAGCGGCAACAGCCAGAGCAAGAAAAGTCTCCCAGAATGGCCACTTCAAGAATCGAAGTAGCAAACACAGACCGACTAGCCCACCGACGTACCAACCGATTAGCACGTACTGCGTGTTCTGAAGCTTGTAGTTGAACGCGTCGGCGGGCCAGTTAAAAGCAATTGTGTGGATAAATGTTGGCGTCAGCCAAAAGCAAGCGAATCCGTACGCAAGAACACCGGCCAGGATGATCCTCGATAGCTTGAAACCGGGTCTGCCAAATCCCGACACCATCAACAGAAGGCACGTGATTGCTAACGCAAGACCGGCGATCCAGTTGGTTAGAGTAATCGCCGCCATCAACACGGCGAGAACGAAAATTTCTTGGTATTGTCCGACTGTTGCAGTTCTCCAGGCTGCAATCCAGGCAAGTGGCATTAGCGTCAGCCCCGCATTGTGCGGACCCTCCCCGTATTTCGCATACACGTGCAGCCGCCAAGGAAGATACGTTAATCCACGATCTTTGTCCGCCGCCTGAATCAATCCGTAAACCGGGGAATAGAACGTATAGCCGAGGGCCGTGAGGAATGCCCAGAGCCGACTGCCCGTGAAAAAGAAGAAACAAAAGTAGAACGTGACTGGACCGAGGCATGCCAAAGTGGCGGTCAGCAGTTTGTAAGTGTAAACCGGATCGCCCGGTAGCAGCCAAACGACGTAGAGAAGCCCGGGAACATAGAGGAATTGAGTTGGCAACCCACAGTACTGCAAGGGATTCCATCCCCACGGGCTTGGGTGCGCATTGACGAATCGCGCCATTCCTGCGTAGCCACCTTCAATCGAATCCCGATAGGGCGTATCCCCGGGTAGAAACAGCGGGTAAGTTAGAGCGACGTTTAGAGCGAAAAGGATTAGCGCAAGGAGAACGTCGATTCGCGGAATACGCTTCATCTTCTAGCCAGGAAGACCAGACCGACGGCGACCAACATCGTCATTAAGGTCACCGCCCTTCCAACCTGATTTGAGAACGGAGTTGGGAAGTGCAACCGGATCTCTTCTGTGCCGGGAGGAGCCTCAATCGTCATAAATCCGAGCTTGTTGCGTCGGATCGGTACTCGCTTTCCATCCACGTAGCCCCGCCAGTTGGAATCGAAGCTTACCTGCACGAAGACCGACTGCCCTTCCTTAACGGGAGCTTTGACGCGAAGCTCATCGGTACCGAGCCACTGTGTCTCTGTGGGCGCCTCCGGCCCGCGCTCGATCACATCGACCCAGGCAGTTAGACTGGGTTCGTCGCCGTTGCCAGGAATGTCGGGAAGCGCATCCAGACGAGTGCGGTCGACAACCCTGGCGAGACTCGGATAACGCCGCGGGACCCTATACACAATATTCCCGCTACCGTCGTCATACAGGACATCGAGCTTGCCCTTGAACTTCATAGGGAATTGAAAATCGTGGTAGTGCTCGCGCGATTGCGGCTCGTTCACCAACACGACGTCAGCACCGAAAAGCTGCAGCCACCACAGGGAAAGGTCGAATCTGTCTCCCAATAAGATTTCCCACTGCGCGGGCATCACCATCGGATTGAGCAATCCTTGCTCCGATCCGCCGCCGATGTGCGGCAGATCATGCCAAGCGTCGTACCAGAAGCGAACTGCGCCGGCCGCCAGAGCCCGCGACTGCGGCATGTTCTTATGCATCCAGTCCTGCATCTGGTATTCGATCTGATCTGTAGGATCGGGATCGGACACGAAGATCTCTCGCGAATGCGGTAGATAGCGATAGCTCGTGCCCAATGCCCCAACGACAATCACGATTGTGACTGCTTTACGCCAGCCCCCCCCACTCCACACCCTACGCAGTATGTCGGCCGCAATCAGAATCATGATCATGTCCAACTCGGGAAACAGGCGGCCCGGCTCGCCGAAAATTCGGAAGCCCAGATAATAGTGCCCAAGCACATTCGTGACGAAGACAGCCAGTGCGCCGCTAAGGAAGACGATGTAGGCCCGTTCTTTGCGCCCGCGACCAAAGTGGTCGGAAAAAAGTAAAAATCCGACGATGACGGCAAGAATCACCCATGCCGACCACAGGTTGCCCGGTGTCGAGACATAGCGCATGTTGGACACCGTAAGTTGCAGGTAGGAGGGCACAAGCCAGAAAGCCGTGAAACCGTAAGCCATTACTCCAATCGCAGCAGCCCG
>DASQLD010000222.1:0-3501 GCA_035630195.1 Bryobacteraceae bacterium | reverse complement strand
TCGGCAAACCGCGATCGTAATGCCAAACCGATAAGCAACAGCAGGAATAGAGTTCCCAGTGTGAATGTAGGAATCAGCCGGACGCGGGAACTGCCTCGCCGTTGCTCGGGCGGCAGCAAATTGCCATCGAGCGACAGCCAGGGACAAGCGCCAGCGAGGGCCGCAGCATACGGCAAGGCATTTTGGGTAAAACCGATACTATCCGGAGCATGACTTTCCGGAAAAACAGCGGGCTGCGGCAAAACCTCGGAGAATGACGACTGCTCAGTCTCAAGCTCGAGCCGCAACTCGGACTTGGCAAGACCCAATGCGCGCGGGTCGCCAGCGGGAAACGTGGCGGAGAAAATGGGTTTGGACTCGCTTTCACCGTAGATTTCAATCTCGCGTTCTCCTTCATGCACGAGAACGAAACCAGTAGGCGCAGGGCCTGGGCGGAGGCGGACAGCAGAGTAAATCGCCGCGGCTGAGAAGGTAAAGGCGGCAACCTTAATGCCCGCCTCGGCGAACGTTAAAGACAGTTGATCCATCAACTCCCGGCGGGCAATGCCGACAAGGACGGACGGGGAACCGGAGATGCGGGCCCAACTGAAGTAAACTTCGTCTTCGGTAAAAGGGTGGAGGGAATCGATCTGCAGCCGGATCGCTGCTTCCAAATCACGATCGGAAACACCAGGAATCAGCACCGTTCGCACAATCACTTCGCGTCGCGGCAGCAGGACAGTCGCAGCAATATGCGCGGCGCCCAGCTTTCGAAGGAACAGTGATAGCTCGGCGCCCCACTCGGCGGCAGGACGATTCCTGTAATCGGTGACGGTAGCCGACCCTAGAACCGTCGTTTCAGACCGGCGGACACGGACGATCGTAACTTGTAGTTCGTGCTCGCGGACCTCGACACCGACGCCGGTGCCGAACGCGAGCCACTTGCGAAAGCCCTCCATCAGGGCTGCTCCCGCATGTAGCCGTCAATTGCTGTCATACCAACGCAAAACCTCGATCCAGGGAGTGTATCCGGACTTATGAAACTTATAGACGCCGCTCACTGTGCGCGTCATGTCCGAGTAGCGGTCTTCGCCAATGCGAAGCCGTGATGTGGACCGGAGGGTAAATATCGTGTTCCCACCTATGGTAAGCCGGCTTATGCCAGGCCCTCCAAATTGGGCGAGCTGCGCGATTTCCGCGCCGTTGCGAAAAGGATTGGCATAACGCCGTTGCTCGATCGCGGTAACAACTTCAGGGCTGATCCCGATCGTCGTCATAATTGCGGGTTGCACGGAGTTGATATCAAATGGTCCTCCGGAACCGTACACGGACACGCAGTCCTTCAGGCCGGCCCGAGGCTGGAGCCGTCCCGCCGCGTTGCGTATGTAACTACCGTGATAAAGTTCCGGCGTCATGCCCTTCACAAGGAGTAACTCTTCAGTCTCTTCCAAGGACGCGTGACGGGCTCGAAAAGTCGGATTCGACGCGACATAGATCTCATCGAACACCGACGGACCCGCAGTTGGATTCGGCTGACGCCAGTCAACGATTGCCATCGCGATCTCCTGAGCCCTGGGCGGTTCCGCGCCAAGATTGACTAGCAGCCGGTATAAGTCCTGAGGTGGTATGGAGTTAATGTCGAACTTCGAGGATTCCGGTATGATTTCGACTGTCGCCGCGGCCGAAGGAAACTGGAAGTTTAAGCGCGCCATCCCGGGTTCGAAGTATCGCGGTGTGTTGTCGGGATTTCGGTGGCTAGGGCCCCACTCAATATAGGCCAGAGCCCGCTCCAGCGCCCCCGTCGCCACGTAGTAGGCGCGCACACCTTCACTAAGAGTGCTAGCCCTTTCCGTCTCACCGCGAACCGTGGTGGCCAACGAAAACGCAATGGCTGCCAGGATCGCTGACAACCACAAAACCGCCAGTAACGCTGCGCCTTTCTGTCGTCTCATTGCCAGTCCGTGTACTGCAACATTGGGTCTCGCGTGATGCGCATCGGCGCAACGATGACCGGAACTTCCAATCGCGACGGATCGGTGCTGAGCGGAGTCATCTCGATCCGGATCGCTCTCGGAGGTTTCGGTCGAACCCAACTCTGAACCCAGATATCAGGCTGTGGGAGTTCCCTCTCCTCCTTGAAGAAGAACGCGCACTGGGCGAGCTTGTCGGCTAACACGAAGGACGTCGGACCAACCTGAACCGGGCGGAAGATCATTCGTGGCGCTCCGATCGTTGGATCGTGAATAACACCTGCGCAGGAGCCGCCGGCGGAGAGAGGCCCCGTGTACCAGAACTCGTTGACAACGAGGCGTACGCCTGCTCCGTCTTCACCCGGGATAACTTGATATTCAAGGATGCGCGGATACCCACGGGAAGCTTCGTCGAGCGAGTAGCTGGACACAAACCGCATTGTGTTCGCTTCTCCCTGAAAGAACGGCAGCCGGGCAGGAGGGCTTTGCGGATTGGTGAAGCAGTCGGCTTTCACAGGTATAAACCCTGCAATTTGTTGCGTAATAACTCGCTCTACTCCGAGGACACGGCGGTTCGCAATCATCCGGGCATTGGAACGGTCCATTGCGTTTAAGCCGATGCGAAAGCCGAAGAGAACAGCAATCGCAAGAACACTCAACAGCGTCATAGCGACAAGGAGTTCCATGAGCGTGATACCGCGTTGCTGTTGACGTCCAGTTTTCATCGAAGCGTTCATCGCCCCAAACCGGGCGCTACATCCTGAGGCGTCAGATAGTAGCGACGGAATCCTTCGACATTGAACGTTCGCCGTTTCGGGCCTTCCATCCACCAGACTTCCACATCAATGCGATCGACAATCGGTACTCCCGGCCGTGGATTCGGTGGGAACTCGAAGCCCGCAATCTGCGCCCGCCAGCCTGAAGGCGATCCGTTCGTCTCGGCGGGATTGTAGGCGCCCTCGAACATCATGTTGCGCGGCAGTCGCCGCTCGGCGATGATCTCGTCCATCTTGCGCCGCGCCAACATTGCGGCGCGATCGTAGTCGGTGACGCGAGCTGCGCCGCGCAATGACGTGGATAGCGCAGACATCAAGCCGGATATGGCTACGGCTAGTACAACGGTGGCGACCAGCACTTCCAGAAGCGTGAATCCCCGTTGCCCGGATCTCACTTGAGCACCTCGATCTGAGGGACTCCCGTGATTGGGTCAACCCGGACAATGCGACGGGCATTCCTCGGACCCTCGATCTCGACCCCGAAACGCGGAATGGCTCCGCCGGGATAGAGCACCACGCTTCGGGTTTGGTTGTCGTCTACGGTCGCGATCTCGGGATGGATCTTCGAGATTCGAATCGTCTGCGGCATCGCGAGCTCGCGAGTCAGATCGGTGGTTAAAAGCTTGATCTTGTTCTCCGGAATGGATATGAAGATCTCGGTCGGTGTTTGCCTGCGTTGCGCACGATTCAGCGCACTGTTCAGAAAACTGACAATCGAATCCGATGCAGACGAGAGACGCACAGTATCGAGGCCCGTAGACACCGCCGGGAAGGTG
>DASQLD010000221.1:0-79440 GCA_035630195.1 Bryobacteraceae bacterium | reverse complement strand
GCGCCTTGGAGTGCCTCCTAAGGCTTATCTACTCGATGTCTTGCCGGGTATGAGCCGCAGGACCAGGTCGGAATACATTCAACTCACGCCCGCACGCTGGCTCAGCACCCACCCCTGAAACGGCTTGGTCGTACGCTTACGTTCATTGCAGAAACACTCTCATTGAGCAGGCGCTTCACGTCGAGCAAAGCGCTGATCGCCACACGAGGCTGCGCCTGATCGGTGAGGCGATCACACGCCACCGAACTCAGCATCCATTCCGGCAACGCGATCTACCTGCGATCGGGACATCGAACGATGACGACAGGAGCAGCGCTGCTACGGCGAAGGTATCGAATCACCCCGACTTCTACGCCGTAGAGAGGGTGATGACGATAGCAGACCTTCGCTCTGTAAAGTTGATGAGCATTGCGATGATGCGTTGTGGCAGCGTTGCTATGCGCATTTTCTGCGGAATGCTCGACCATCTTCCGCGTAAGGCGGACGACGAGTGCATGACGGAACTGCGCTGGATCTACGACCGCGGACCGTCGAGGAGGCCCGACAGGATCTGGCCGCCTGGCTGAAGGGGGTAAGCGTTATCAGAAGCTGTGCGATTGGGTGGAAGGCAACATCGGAGACTCTACGTTCTACCTGAATATGGAATACCTGAAGGAGCACAAGAAAGAACAATTGAGAAAAGCCGCGGCATGAACGCATGCTCAAAGCTCACCAGCAGGAACGTGTTCCCGCTACGCCGCTCGTCGAGCGTCTGTGAATGCCAGAACAGTGCTTGGTCTACATGCCCTTTCCAAATTTGCAGAACTTGACGTACACAACTTTGCTTTTAATCCCAGTCGTCGCAATTGCTGACCAGTAAATAGCCACTACAGAGAGTACAGACGCAGTTGATTGGCTCGCATCGTCTCGCGCTCACCCGATCGGCAAACAAGCTGAACTGCTCTTTATCCGGTTCTCCATGTCGCCATTCGCGCAGAACAGTTCTTCGTACAGCGCCTCAGCCGCCCATTGTTCAGGACTCAGCGATGTCGACAAAGCGCAGATTATGCCATCGATATGCTCGGCTTTGGCTACCTCGCAGCGCTCCCGGTCCCAGCCGCGCTTCTTCGTTTTCCTGGTCTGATATCTGAACTCAGTGAACACTCGCGCCGGCTTGCCGGTCCGGTTCCATTCCACGGTCGCTTCCTACATTTGCTGCCGATAATCTTTCGTAGCTCGCCGATTACGCGCGAGCCCGAACATATATCGATGCGTTTGCCTTCGCACCAGCTCATCAGCTCGTTGCGCCAGAATCCGGAGTCGCCACGCAAGATAATTTCGCCTTTGGCTAGGCCACTCGAACCTGATCAACGATTCTTTCGATCTCGGCTACGCTTCCCGCCGAAGCATCGCTGTTGGACTGCCGAAGCCGTGCGCACAGGACATGTTCGCCGCAGAAGACATACGGCAGGTCGTTGTGTCTACATCGAGAATAATCTCCTCCCGCGCTTTTTCGTCGATCGCTTGCTTCCAAAATGTGATCTTCTTGTACCGATCCTGCTGACCATTTGTCGAGTTCCAGTCGGTTCAACGTGCTCTTGCCGGCAAGCGATTTGTCGAGTTCTTCCCGCCCAGCCAGCACTCCAAACAGCCGATCTTTCCGCAATTGTTCGTGATCGTTGAGATCTTCGTAGCCGAGGCCAGGGACTCGACGCGTTGACGTCATGAGACGAGTGTCACATGTCCAAAGGGCCCGACCGCACCTACCGCACTGAGATCCTGAGATTCGTAGGCGCAGCGGGAATTACGCTTGGGCCGCCGGCAGGATAGCATCCGACGCGTTGAAGCTGCCGCCTGCAACAAGATTGCGGCTCTCCCAGCAAAGCTGCGACGGAATCTTGTTGACGTGACCAGAAGCGTCACCGCTGCCATTAGTCACGTCTGGTCCAATTGCGGGCCACGGGGCATTTGCTGGAAACCAAGCCGGCCGACTCGAGTAGTAATACGACTTGGGGATGATCTGGTCGGTAGGTATCGATACGCCGCCAGGGATCTCGCTAACATTCCACTGCGTTGCGTCATTGAAATAGTCGTAGTTACCCCAACGTAGCAATGTTGAGGCGACCTTGGAATCAGGATACTTCATTCCTCCCGGCACCGCGTTTCCCGTGACGTCCGTGAGCCCCGCGTTTCCGATATTCGGATAGCCGAGGCGGTATATCCCGGTGCAACTGCCTCCACAACCGTCCGCGGCCTCGGCGTACTTTGACGGATTCATCTGCACAGAACCGAGGACATTCCCAACGAGACTGTAGTGGTACGACAATCGATTGAATTGGACCGGATTTCCCCTGTTTCCAGAAAGTGGATGATAACCTGTGAAATAGTTTCGCAGCGCGGTCCCGTGGCTTGACCCGCCGAAGTACCCGTCTGACCCAAACATCTCCACGATGTTGCTTTCCCAGAGATTCATCAGGTCATGAGGCCCGTGGTTGTCAGTAAACATCCACGTAACCACAGGATTCGTTGGGGCTGACATTGAGCCGTACGCATAGTTGTAACCTATGTAGAATCCGCTGGAGCTATTTTGCATCTCGATCGCAGGGAAAAGACGATCGTAGATATTGTTCTCGATCTTCCCGCTACTATTTGATCCGTACTGTGGGCTCCATACAGGGCGTTTCCGGATCGGCACCGGCTCCGCGTAATGTGACATTGTTTGAGGTCACGTTGATTCCAGTAATGTTGTACGTACCCGCATTCAGCTTGACGACTCCACCGCCGCTGCTGCTCCAGGACTGAATTGCGGAGTTAATGGATGCGGCCGTCGCACCGGGACTGAACGTAGCGCATATGTTGGTCCGGTTTGGTATGCCGCCTGGTACGCCAGTGTAGGTCCAACTAATTCGCCTGTCCTGCGGAACAGGATCCGCTGATGCAACGCGCAGTGCTGCCACCATCACCGCCAGCATGGTCAAAGTTACACCATGTATTCTCATTCCTAGGATTCTCATAAAGCCACGATTCCTTTTGTCCTCCCAGCCAGGTCTCTGTGAGTTTATCAAACCTCCCTTGAATAGTACTAGTAACCCCAGAGTGATAGTACTAGCACGATCGTGGGGTAGATTGAACCTCGCGGCTGGTTTTTTGCAGGACTTCTTCATCGCATGGCGGGGTAGTTCCACGGCATCTCCTCTCGGCGGGGGGTGGGCTGCCAGTTCACGGGCATGGCGCTGGGGTCGATCAGGTAGTCGAACGAGTGGCTTCGGAGAGCTGGCGCGAAAGATGAAGGGTACGATTTTAGGCGCGGAAGGCACTCTCGGGGAGTTTAAGCGCGATGACTTAAGGTCATCTTAGATCACCCCCACTATATTGCGACAGATCCGTACCTTCGTACTATTGACACTTGTCAAACCTCGGGCGAATATGGATTTCTTTCTTACATCACGTAATTCCTCGTGTCACTCCGAACCGAGACGACGTGAGGAAATGGGCGGTAGCCTGCGCTAGTCAGTAATTAAGTTGGTTCTACGTCATAAACGTTTTAACCCTATGTCCGTTATCAGGCCTAGAACTCGTCTGGTCTACTTCCGCGTGTCCGATGATGAGTTTAAACAGTACGGGGAACTTTGTAAAACCGCAGGTGCTCGTAGCATCTCCGATCTCGCACGATCAGCAATGGAGCGAATGATACGAGAAAACACACGGCACTCCAGTGACGAGATTACTGAGCGATTGTGCACTTTAGATGAAGCCATCGCGGAGCTGACTGGAAAGATTCAGCAGTTGAACATGCTTCTGACAGAACGGGCCCAGGGTTAGCCGAACATTCAGGCAATACCACGACAAATACAAGAGGTTAGTGTCTAAGGAGTCCAAATGTTATTTCGCGCGATGAAAACCACAGTTTCAAGCAGTGCCGCAGTGTTATTCGCGCTGAGCTTGAGTTTAAATGGCCAACAATCGCAGGTGTCAGGACAGGCACAACCAGCCATACTTCAGCCCAACCTTGACCGTGTCCGTCAGTCCTATGTACTAGGACCTAACGATCAGTTTCAAATTCAAGCGACCGATATTGAAGGGTTTCCAGGACCTTACAGAATTGAAGCCGATGGACTTGTTAATCTACCGCTGGTAGGCAACGTGAAAGCTGCGGGTCTGACAGTTGAAGCATTTGAAACTGAATTGATTAAGCGATTGAAAGAGTTCATTCGGAATCCAAGACTGTCGGTTTCGGTAACGCAGTTCCGTAACGAGCCAGTATTCTGTGTAGGCGCTTTCCAAGCACCCGGGATTTATCCCCTGCTGGGGCGTCGCACACTGATTGAGATGACAACCGCAATTGGACTACAGGCAAACGCAAGTCGCAGAATTCGAATTACTCGTCGAGCTGAGTTCGGACGGATTCCTATTGCGACAGCAGTGAACGACAAGGAAAACAACGTTTGGTTAGCGGAGATTGGATTAGGTACACAACGCGACAACATTAACCCAAACGAAGATGTTGAGCTGAAACCGTACGACGTAATCACTGCTGAAAGAGCAGAGATGATCTACGTTAATGGAGAGGTAGTGCGAGTTGGACCGGTGGAACTAGGAGAGAGGTCGTCGATTTCTGTATCACAGGCTATCACCATGTCAGGTGGTCTGAACAATGATGCAAATCCCGAAAAGGTTCGAGTTTTACGTCCAATACTCAATACATCCCGACGTGCCGAGATTGCCGTGAATCTTAAAGACATTATGAAGGGACGTGCGAACGATTTCCCATTACTGCCGAATGACATTTTGTATGTTCCTGGATCCCCAAGTAAGGTTCTATGGAAAACGTTGGCAGTTGCGTTGCCTGTCGCAACGATAATTGGCATCGCTTTACAGTAGTACGGATCCCAATTGAGCTGTACTGGATAGGTAAGCAGTGACCGGTATGGCGAACACACACTTCGAAATGTCGGTACATCTTGAAACTAACCAAACATGCTGTTGTGTCCAGTTCAAACACACCTTAGCCATGACTGTCTTACTATAACTCTTCTCCATCTGGGTAGGACTTGACTATACCCGATATTCGATGAAGATCTTAAGGATGTAATGTGATACAACGATTGATTACATTAATCGTGACGGCCCTATTGATTTATGCTGTGCCGTCCTCTGCTCAAAATCAAGTTATCCAACGATTGCGCATCTACCCTCTTGAAGGCCAAAACGGGATTAACTACTCTTCCAATCTCACTACGACAGCTCCGGTCGTTGAGGTGCGTGATCAGAATGATCGCCCAGTTGATGGTGCTGTTGTCACTTTTAAGGCTCCTGCCTCCGGTCCGGGAGCGACTTTTTCTAATGGACAAATCACGGAAACCGCAGTCTCTGACTTCCGCGGCCAAGCTTCGGTGAAAAACTATGCCAGCAATAACAAGCCCGGCAGATTTGTTATCGAAGTGACCGCACATTATAAGGGCATAACGGGTCGACTCTTAATTGCTCAGACAAATTCAACTGACCTTCCACCTGAGCTTGCCAAAACATCACATTCCCATAAGAAGTTATGGATCCTACTCGGTATCGCCGCAGGCGTGGGCGCCGGAATTGGCATCTATTTTGGTACCCGCGAGAACTCGGATCCAATCTCGGTGTCAGGTTCTGTAGGATTTGGGGCACCGAGGTAATGAACATGCCTTATCGGACTCTTCTCGCTGTGGTGGTGATATTACTGTCCAGAGCTAGCGCTCAACTCGGGCCTACAGTTACCGGACTTCTTTACAATAGTGACACGCGGGAACTTCGACCTGTTGTCGGCATTCCTGGATCTGCTTTTATTGGGGCTGCAGTTGCGACTGAAGTAGACGCGGCTTGGCCGGCTCCATCTGGAAAGTTTAGTATCGTTCGTCGCGGAGACCAGACCGTCCTGCTAACCGGTTTCGATAGGCCTGATCTCGTCGTTATTGAAGATACTCGTCTATTAAAGAACCCTTCTCTAGTAGTCTGGTCCATCGACGCCGGTACTGCCGTTTTATATTCCTCAACCACACAACAACTCCAACGCATTCACTTGAAAGGGAGTGCCGTCGATATTGATCCGGCTTTTGAAGGATCGCATCTCGGCTCTACATTGTCTGGACTTGTAGTTCACTCTGACGGCCGTATCGCCATCGCATTCGATCGCAGCCAGATTTATATTGCGCGGACCGACGAAGGCGTGGTGAACTTCACTTCTGTCGAAGGTGTTGTTGCTCTTGGTTTCGAGACGTCTGGAGAGCACCTCTATGTGATGACTGATTCCTCCCTAAAGACTGTCAATAAGAGCGGTGGGCCTACACCACAAACACTCGTTGACGGACTCGCGAATCCCGTCGGCATGGCCGTGCGGCCAGATGGAATTTATATCGCTACTTCTGGTGACAACAAGATTAGGCGGTTTAACAGGAAAGGGCAGGTGGAGTTCGAACAGAATCTCGATCGTAAGCCGGACGGGCTTTCTCTTCTTCAAGGCGACGCGGTTCTTCTCTTGAACAACGCCGCAGGCAGAAATCCAGCCGTCACTGTCGATACCAGAAATCAACCTTTTGTTTTCTTTATTCCGAACTCTGCAGGTTCATCTTTATGAGGTCATGCCTTTCTCTGGCTTTTGCACTGCTGGCAGCAGGTAGTGTGGCGGCGTTTGCCCAAACAGGATCTCCGGACCTCATTGTTGCTTATGCTCTTCGCTCGAACAATAATTTAGTTCCGTTGACGAACAACGGGAGCCTGACGTTTGCTCCAGCGCCAGTGGCGTCTGTTGCGATTGCCGATGTTGTGATTTCCAATCAAGGCACCGGATCGGGAGCTGTCCGCAGTGTTTCCTTGTCGGGACGGGACTTCCAGTTGACCAGTGTTCCCTTATTACCTGTTGCCGTTGACCCAGGTCAGTCCGTTCGTTTTTCTTTGCAGTATTCCCCCACTCAATTGGGCTCTTCCACCGGCCAGCTCAATATTAGCTTTGGGAGCGGGTCTTTATCGGCTGTCGTAGAAGGTTCTACATCGCCAGCGACCTTTTCTTTAAGTTATATAGATCCAACAACGAATAACGTCGTTGCTGTAGCTGCCGGAGGTACGGTGACGTTCCCATCAACCAATGTTGGCGTCAACTCTTCCTTTGCCATCATTGTCCGCAACCAGGGGCCAGGTACCGGTTTTGTGAGTTCCATAAGCATCGCGGGTCCTTCTTTTCAGTTGACCGATGTTCCGCAGCTTCCCGTAAGCGTTGAAAGCGGTCGCGACGTTCGATTCGGAGTTCGTTTTACACCACCAGACCGTCAACCACAGACTGGAACTTTGCGACTAGACCTTTCTGGTAGTTCATACCAAGTTAATTTGGCAGGTTCTGGCACTGCTCCGGAGCTAAATTATGAAGTTCGCACACCGGATGGAGATTATGTGCTGGTTAGCCCGAGTTCAGAACTTTCCATCTCCAGTGCGCTGAATGAAACCGCGTTGCGAACATTCCGTGTCACCAATCGTGGAAATGCGGATTTTCAACTCACATCGATTACGGTTTCCGGCACAGGATTTCAGGTGATGAATGCGCCTTTCTTGCCACTTACACTGAAGCCCAATCAAACTCAGTTTTTCGATCTCACATTCACTCCGACACAACCAGGTGTGTCGCGCGGGCGGCTGCGAGTTGGTAACGACTCGTTTGATCTAGTTGGTAATGCCGTTGGATCAAAACTAACGTTTTCTTACTCCAATGATGCCGGCACAACGCCACTCACTGAAGGCAATGCTGTCATTGTTCCTCCAACACGCGTGGGGGAATCTTCTCGCGTAAATTTCACGATTCAGAACACTGGTACTAGCGCAACCCCGCTTTCGACAATCAGCATTGTCGCTGGAGATTCAGTGTTTTCACTGGATGCTTTACCTTTGTTACCAACCGCGCTCAACGCTGGCGCACAACTTCGCTTTGGAATTGTTTTCACACCGAACAACACTGGAGCAGTCAACGGTAGTATTCGAATAGACAATATTATATTCGCGTTATCGGCTTCCGGTAGGCAGCCTGTAGCGCTTCCTGACTACCAAATAGAGGGTCCTACAGGCATCCAGGATCCGTTGCAACAACCTGCATACGGCATCCGTCTCGCATCCCCATATTCCCTCCCGATTCGAGGTGTCCTAACGTTAGGCTTTGTGTCAGAAGTATTCGTCTCAAACCCAGCCGTACAGTTTGCTACGGGAGGCAGAACTGTCAACTTCACCATTCCAGCCAATACCGATCGGGCCATCTTCGATAACGGGAGCATGGGAGTAAGATTACAAACCGGAACCGTTGCCGGGGTGATTTCTCTTACTCCGTCCTTCGCTACCAATGGAGGACTGGACTTGACGCCCACTCCTGCTACTTCGGCTAGTGTTACGGTAAATCGATTGGCTCCTCGTGTCATCGGCGCCGACGTGACCAGCCGAACACTAAATAGTCTGCAACTACTAGTTTCGGGCTACTCCACAACACGATCTCTGCGTCAAATTAACGTGCAAATTGCGCCTCGAAATGGTGAGAAGTTCACGAACACCAATCTGGCGATGAATGTCGAATCCGCATCGCTTGTCTGGTATCAGAGCGAGGTATCGCAAGGATTTGGAGGCTTGTTTTCCATCACGCTGACTCTTAATCTGCAACGCGATGACAGTGATGGCAGTCTCGATGATCTAGTCCGTTTTATACAGTCGCTCGGAATTACAGCCACTAACGAAATAGGTCAATCGAACTCTGTCAGTGTAAATTTCTAGGTCCATGTTTCTCACCGACGTTATCTCCAAAGTTCTGCGCTGAAACACGGAAACACGTCGGTTCAGGCCTTTTCAAACGCGAGTCTCTCACCGCTGCGGTATGCGAGGACAGTCGCTTTCTATATCGCGTTATGCTCCGAAGGTACTGCAAAAAGGAAGGGGCATGATAGACCTTTCACTATTCCGTTTACTGCGGAGTGAAAGGAAAGGAGATGCCCCGAAAGCAGAATAGGCGCGGAGAAGCTGGACTGGAAAGAGGTGCTGACGGATGAGGAGGATTTGCTATGCCGTTGATCAGAGAGGTGGTCCAGCAAGTGATGGAAGCGAAGATGGATAGATGGATAAGGCGTCGGCGCATAAAAGGGTGAGCACACGGCGAGTCGTCAGGGTTACCGATCGGCTATTACGGCCGGACCTTGGTCACACACATTGGCATGTTGGAGTTGCGGGTACACAGGATCGCCAAGGGCGGTTCCGCACCAAGATTTTCGGAGCGCTATCAACGAAGCGAGAAAGCACTCGTCGGAGCTTTGACCGAAATGTACGTTCAGGGAATATCGACGTAAAGATAAGGCGATCACCGTGGAGTTGTGTGGCTATGAGTTCTCGGCTTCGACGATCAGCCGGATGAACCAGAGACTCGACAGAAAACTGGAGCAGTTTGCCAATGAGTGGATGGATGCTTATGTGTTGTGATGCCGCTCACTCACGCGTAAAATCGTCCGCTGTACTGAAACTCCGAATGGCATGCAATCGCATTTCAATTGCCATGCAGTCGTGTGAAGGCGTTACCACCTGCGCAGCCCAACTTCTCAACCCACCGGCTGTCTCACAGCTTTGGGGTCCACCGCAAAATGTTTAGGCTGTTGAATGTGCGGAAGAGCCTATTATGTCCAGCCGGCGACACAACCTTTGGTCATAACGTACTCAGGCATAGACTTAGGTCAGTTTTAAAATGCGTATTAACGGCCCACGATGACAGCGCGTACCCAATTAAACCCGTACATAGAGAAAAACCTAACCAGCCTCGTGAGTACCCCAAGACGTCCAGCAGTTAAAGGCCTCAGAGCGTTCGGAAGAAGGCGAGGAAGATCTGGATAAGATAGCTTCATTGCCCACAACCGATCCTCTAACCGATCGTGTACTTCAATTTGACATCTAATGAGATCGGCCTCACTCAGAGGTTTACCCTTCGACAGTGAATCTCCAACACACCTAACAAGCCTCGTAATAGAGCGATTCTTCGCAATTAACGGTCTCATCACCACAGGTATTTCAACACTAAACAGAAGGCTAGCCAATTGTATTCCGAAGGACACAGTTCCACTACAACCAACGACAGAGCAGCGTTCAAGCATCGTATCCCAATCAATGTCACAAACCTTATATTTAAGTAGCTGAGCAATATCGAAGGTCCACTTGAGATTTCGCCAGTGATGTTTTGATGAGTGAATACACAAATAAATAAGAGTATCTTCTAGACCGAGCGTTTGAAGCGAGCTACTAAACAGTGAAATTGTCTGGAGCCGATTCCATACACCGGTAGCTTCTAAAGGGTAGCGACTTATTGGTGGATTGAGCGCCCAGTGCAATTCCACAAATACTTGATCGTTATCTCTGAGGAACTCGATATCCTTTGCGGTATCCATATCTAAAACGTCCGCGCTAATTTGTCGATAGCCAAGGTCTTTCAAAACGACTCGCGCTTGTTTCAGATCGCCAGGACGAACAAGTATATCGAGATCAGTGAACTCACGATGGGCAATTTCACCACTGTAGGCAATAAACGCTACCGCTGGTCCTTTGAGCACTGCGGCTTCAATAGAGTACCTTCGCAACTCACAAAGAACCTCGTTTAGCACAGCGATGAGTTGCAGGTTCCGTGCTACTTGGGCGAGATAAGCAGTTCTGATAGAACTGACCATTTTGTCGGAAGCAGCGTATATGTTTAAAGCAGTTTTGTGGAGAGGACCAAGTAGTCCATGGTCACGCGCCGCAGCCAGGAGCCCGCGATGTTTTCGATCATCCAGCAGTGATGCATTGTTGGCAAAACTATCGGCTGTCCCTAACTCCTCCCGGCACACCGACAACAATAACGCAATATCCGCCTTCTGATAAGGTAGCGTTGACACGCTTTCCATTTGGAAAAGCTTACCTTCACTTGCGAGGAGCTGTTTTAGGTTTAGGTTTAGGTTTAGGTTTAGGTTCTTTGGACTTCGCGGCAGCAGATGTGGGAACGAGAATCGAAACAACAAGAGGCATGAGAACGGTACCTCCCATCATCATTGAGCGCCGACTGATAGAGGATGTTTCGGCAGCTATCAGCTCGTTTATAGGAATGGTATTTTCCAATAGCCCGCGCTCATCAAGTTGCCCCAGGCCGGTTAATACGATACTAAAACCGTCATTGACGTTAAACTCCCGGTCGAAATCGGAGCCCAACGTTTTTAAAGTGTTTTTTCCATCGCATCGATGCCAAATCCATGTCAAGGTCGAGTTGAGGTGATGGGCCGTTTTCTGGCTTGCATCATAGATGACGCACTCCCCTGATACGTCTTCACAAACCAGTTGGTCTGTTCTGGCGATTGGGCGTTCTGCCCCTGCGAATATAGACATTCCTACCTCTGCCATACTTCCCGCGAAGGATACCACGATACTTAGACCCTATCAATACTTTTCTCACATGAAGTACTATTCAGTAGTAGTACTATCCACTGTAGAATTTGCTCCGATTCACCCCGCACTCCCACAAAGCCTTGCGCTTGCAGACTTACCCGTTTGAGCACAGGAATTACCAACTCGGGGTGTCTACGTATGGCTATGGAGTGTTTTATAAGCCCCATCACAGCGGATGCCGGCGTCATCCGGCGAGCGCTCCATATTGCGCCGGGTCGATACTGCGCAAATAGGATGAAATCAGGTCGCCGGCGGCCAGATCCAACGGTAGCCGGCGTTACCATTCGCCGATTTCCGTCCACTGCTCGCAAGCTGATCGGCAGTGCGAATGGTTGAACATAACCCTCCTCGTCGAATACTGCATATTCATCGGAATAGTAAATTGCGCCGGCTTGAACGAAAGCCCACACCAGTGTTGATTTGCCAGCATAACTGGAGCCAGGGAACACAATGGTGTAGCTTCCCCATAGGATCACTCCCGCGTGCACAAACACATGGCTGTTTGTGTGTTCTGCGACGCAAAGATGGATTTCTTTTTGTAGGATCTTTAGGGCCGTCGCCAAACTGTGCGGGCTTGATACCCTTCGAGATAGCCCCCGTTTTATAGAGAACAAGGCGTTATCGTGAGGTTCTGTCGCAAGAATAAATAGATGAGTGTTTTCCGTCGGGCTAATGAGCTTATACCCGATTGGCAGATGGGCGGCTACAGCTTCCGCATCCATCCGGCGGCACCGAACTCCGATACGAACACCAAAGCATTGTGCGGCTACGGTAATGGAGTCCGGACCGACCTCCCCATACCGAGACTTTTCAGGATTCATCAGAAGTCGTGTAATGTGGTTGAACCATTCGCGATCGGCTGATAACCGCGACCACAATTCCAAAAACTATGCCAGCAGTATTAGCGACGATATCGTGAGGATCGCAACTTCGTTGATGAACAAAAAGCTGAGCTAGATCTAGCCCGATACCAACGACCTCTGTTGCAATGACACATATGATAGCCGTAGTGATCCGCAAACCGAACGTGGGTACGAACGCTATCGCCGCGTATGTGCTGAAATGCAGGAACTTGTCATTAACACCCGACGACGAAAGGGCCTTTATCGAAGCACTATCGCCAGGGAGCAATTCCCCGACCGATGCGCAGAGGAGAAGTCCAATCCAAAGAAACAATATGACAACGGGACCATACAGGTTTGTCCCCAATGCAGCCGATACATATTGCCGCTGGGAGAACTCGGCGAATTGTTTACGAACTCGCTCGAAAACACTGTGGCGACCGTTTTGATTCATCTGTAGAACCTGATGAAGAATGCACGCCCTAGTATAGGGGTACAACGAACGCTACGACAATTCCCGCTCTTGCCGAAAGCACATCGCTCGAATGAATCTTTAATCATCCTGTTTGCCTGTAGCAGGGCCAAACACAAATTTAAGAGTCAACTCACTCATAACTGGTGTATTCCCTCGTCGCGCTGGCTGAAACACCCAGAGACGAGCGGCGTTCGCCGCACTAGTTCCGAGGTATTGATTCATACCCTCTGCTGAGCCTACTGGTTCGGCTTTGACTACTCTACCGGCTTGATCGATGGAAATTCGGACTTGAACCTCAACTCGGCGTTTCAGCATGCTGCTTACATTCGCTGGAACGATCGGTCTAACTTGCCGCAAGGACATTGGAGGTTGTAACACTGGATGCTCGGCTGCAATGCTTTCCGAAGATTTCTGCGCCGTCTTTTGGTCAAGAGAAGATGCTAGAAACTCTGGGATCTTGATGACGGCTGGATCAACAGTTGTGATCGGTGTAGATAGTGGGGCTTCGAAGAGTACAACTGTTGGCTGAGGCGCTCTATTGGCAGCGGACGAAGCAGCAAATGTACGCACAACCGCAGGAGCTTTCTCAGCTAGAAACGTATTTGCAACCACGAGGTTTTGGAGTCCGGTCTGCTTAATAGGCAAATCACCGTCCGGTTCCTGTCCCAGCTGTGATTTCGTAGTTGTCTGCGGAAAAGCGAGCATCAACGATTCACGTATCGCCTTGCCGTCTTTAGAGAAAATCTCCAAGTTAAGATCGAGACGATCCGCTTGAGTGACATAGATTAGCTTGCCAATTTGAAGCTGTGCCCGGGTCAAAGGAAACTCGGTTTGGGACGCGCCATCTTGAATTGTCAAAACGCCAATCCGAGCGTCTGCAATCACGGGGAGCTTGGCATCCCACATAACCGTCGCGCTTCCATCCGTATGCGTGGCCGACAAAGAGAGTGAAGGATTCTCTGATCGGGCCGCTACAACGCTGCTTTGTGATGGTGGCTTGAGGATGCGATAAGCGGTAGCGACTGCGACAATCGCTAGCAACAGTAGGCCTGCTACCCAAAGGATCGATCGACTTCGAATAGTCGGGGCCGGTTTTATGTTGGTGTCTGATGCGCTGACTTGGTCCTCAGCCGGGGCTGGTATGGAAACCTCCTGAGACAATGAGCTTGTTCGAGGTATAGCAAGCAGCTTTTCATCCAGGGCGAACTGCAGGAAACTTGCTTCAGCAAAGATTGATCCGGCATCCCAGAAGAAGAATCCGGCTTTTGGCGTGTTATTGTCAGGCTTGCTAATAATGAGAAATACTTGTTCTGGGTCGGAAAACAGCTCCCTGCTCAATGACAGGTCCTCTTCCGACAATCGGATGCCTCCACGCTGATCACTTCGGAAATACCCGACTACAAGACTGCCAGCGCCCTGTTGCTCCTTAATCACGTCTTTTAGATTCACCTTGTCGATATCCGACAAGATGAAATACGAACCGTTGTCCGATGGACAAAAGGATCGAATGTCCTTGACATGAATACCGCCAGCGTGGACTTTACCAAGAAGCAACCCGCCGATCTCTCTGGATGAGCTCGGATCGAATCCGGTGAACAGCTGCTCACGAAGTCTAGCGACAACCGCCAGGCTGAGATGAATACGAATAGGACTGCCAGGAAACGTCCAAACGTAATCTGTGGACGATTCCCTCACTGGATTGAGCGTACTCATGATATTTCCGAGTTGGACTGTCAATGATAGCTCAGAAACACTAGATCTCGCATCGCTTACCAAGACTATCCGCTAATTACTGCATGTCATGTTTGAGAGCTGCATAGGATTGTTGGCGTGGAACTCACGCTTCCCTTTGCATCGGCGTTCTCGTCATGGTTTGGGTTATGTCCGCCAATCCATTAGCGGCTTTCAGTCCAGACTCGTATCGTCAAAACGAGGCTCGCAACCTTGGGTTCAACCTCACGCCGCGGAACTCCCCAGTGAGTAGACTTAGTGTTCGCGAGAGACCCAAGTCAACTGGTTGCGGAGAATTTCGATAGAGTGCATGCAGTAGCATAGGTTATGTACTTCGTCCGACTATTATCAACGTTCGCGTCTGCCCTCTGTGTTGTCGGACAATCCCCCGAAGTGTCGGCGCTAAAACTTCGAAAGATGGATGGCTCGATTCAAGAATTTCGACCGTCGGAGTCGCCCGCCATGGTAGTCATTTTTGTATCGGCGGCATGCCCCATGTCTACGGAGTATTCAGAACGAATCATTCAACTGGCAGTCGACTACTCTCGCCACGGTGTGCGTATCCTTGTTACCAATAGTAATCAGAATGAATCGGATACAGAGGTCGAGAAGCAACGTGTTGAAGCGCACTTATCGATACCTATTTATCGTGACGATGGCGCTGTTGCAAAGATCCTGGGCGCAATTGCAACTCCTACGGCCGTGGTTATCGATCGAGGAGGCGTGACTCGCTACTTTGGCATGATCGACAACTCGCGAAACCCTGCGCGTGCCACCAAGCATCTCCTCAGGTCTGCATTGGACTCTGTTGTTGCCGGCCGTGCTGTAGAGATTCCGCGTACAAAGGTTATGGGCTGTTCGATAAAGTCCGCTCTCTGATGGATTGGGCTTCCTCGTACTCCAGCATAAGGCCATAGCGCCCATCTGCCGATTGGCCTCTCCGAGTCCGAGGATTCGTTTCGAAGTTGTCAAACTCCGTATGGATTTCAATACGACTGCCCGAACGTATCATCATCGGCTCGTCAAGTAAGTAAGAAACCTGCCAGTTGACGTTGTAGTCATGAATCCAGACCAACGGAACTTTCGCTCCGTCTGACGACTTCACCACCGCCTTGAAGTCGGTCCCCAAGTCACTTAAGTACGGAACGAGCGCGTGAAGTCTTATATGGGCCGGCGCGATCCAATCAGTGCTCGAACGGAAGCTCCATGTATCTGCAGGAATGGTCAGCGCTTCACTTGCAATCGACATTGTTCGCAAGAGACGTGGGGGTCGCTTCGGTAGGGTCAACAGTTGGACACGGCTGGCGTCCTTCCCTGGAGTTCCGAGTCGCGCGTATCGAATCTCCACCAGAAGTGATGTGCCAGCCTTCAATTCACGCCCCACATCCAACGGTGTCAGATCCAATGGCGTGGCAGGCGCCCAGTCGCCGAGACGACGACGCTTCAAATAACCAGCGGGGTCGTTGCTGCAGCGGAACCCGGGTTCCGGATCCGCGCGGTCCATCCGTTCCGCACTCCCGTCAGAATCGGCAAACACTCTAACATGCAGGACAATGCGACGATCTCCTGGAATCACATTGATCCCCCGTACCCATATGTTTGTTGCAAAGCCCTGGTAGGAAAAACATCTGGTCTCCACATCGCCGTTCGCCGGCACCTCATACAAAATGGCGGGCGAAAGCTCTTTGCCAAATGTGGCTGGGTCGTCACTGTATGAAGGTGTGAGACGACCAGTTCCACTGCCTTTTTGTGTACCGGTGTCCGTCCAGCGAATTAGCGTTTCTATCTGTGCCACGCTGAGTGACCGGTCATTGGAGAAGTGACCGAAGCCCGGTACAGCGGGCCATGGCGGCATCGTCCTCATCCCCACCGCTAACCGTATTTCACGTGCAAACAAGCGCGCCTGTTCCCAGGTATCGAGTGGAAAGCGGCCCGGTTGACCTACGCGATGACACCCAATGCATTTGCTGGCCAGGATCCGTCCAACCTCTCCATAGAAGGTTGGAACTCCCATCGGCTCGTCTGAGAAGGCAGCCATGCAGGCCAGAAGGGCGATCGCTGCCCTTCGAATCACTGTCATGGAGCGATCGCAGTATTCATCGCATTGGTGATCTCTGCGGAAGTCAAAGCTCGATTGTAGACACGAACTTCGTCAATGAGACCAGAGAAGTATTCGCCCCAGATCGCATTCCCGCCAATCTGTAGCGGTCCCGTAGATACCAACATAGACTGAGTGACTGCTCTCGAGCTAGCCTGCGCTCCATTGACATATAGCCGTAGGGTGGCGCCGTCATAGGTCGCGGCTAGATGAATCCATGTATTCACAGGGATCTGGGCAGGTCCTGTCACAGATTGCGTTGAAGTTGTATTGATCCAAACCCCGGGTCGATTTGTGTCGTTGCTCGCATACAATGCATATGCCAGATCATTGGCGGTCTCCTTCAACAACACTGTTCGCCAGTTTGCGCTGGTCGTCGGCGAGATCCAAGCCATCAGCGTCATTCCCGTCGTCAAATCGAGCGATGATGAGTCGGGCACGGTTACTCTGGCGCTGCCATTGAAGGATAGTGCATTCCCAAATTTGCCAGAAGTTGTCCACAAAGCCCCAACCAGTGTTCCGTTGCTTCCTGTTCCAGACCTGTCCACGGTTGTGGGACCCGTTCCTTCACTGAAGGAGTAAGCAGCCACCAGACCTGTCGGAGTAGTATTCTGGACCGTTACGGTAAGCGCCGTTGCAGTAGCGGTGTTGCCGCCGACATCGCGAGCACGAGCCGAGAGCGTGTGCGTTCCATTCGTCGCCACCGCGGAATTCCATTGCGTCGAATATGGTGAGGACGTTATCTCAGCCCCTAGCGGAGAACCATCCAAGAGGAATTGCACGCCAGCAATTCCTGCACTGTCGGTGGCCGTTGCTGCTACGGTCACGACGCCAGAAACGGTCGTTACTACAGGACTAGTCATCGTAATTTGCGGTGGAATCGTGTCTGCCAGTACGTCACCGAAGACTTCATTGCTAGGACCACTCGTCAAACCGTTCGCATCGGTTGCCGTAACCAGGTAATAGTACCGTCCAGCAGACAGGCTCGCATCGGTGTATGAAGCCGCCGTTGGCTGCGCAATTCGGTTCGCCGTGGTGGGTACAAATCCCGGCGTGGTCGAGCGATGTACATTATAGTTCGCGATGCCAGAAGGGCTCGTGGATGCTTGCCAAGTCAGTGACACAGTTCCGACGGCGCCTGTAGCTGTCAATGATGCCGGCGCTCCAGGCGGCGTACCTTGGTTCGCGGGTGAAACACGGATGAAAGATGCGACTGACGGCACGCCCACCGAATTCACTAGAAACAGCATGTAGTATCCCGGTGGCGCGATAGCAGCGCTCACAGGAGCTTGCACGGTGAGACTGTTGGACCCCGCCTGGAAAGGCAGCACAATCCTCCGCTGATCCATGTCAAAGCCATGCGTCGGAGATCCAGGACGCATCATCACCACCGTTGCAATGCTCGCAGCGTCCGCCGTTGTGACAGTGACACTTTCTCCGTAAGTAACCACAGACGGCGCAGCACCGATCACTGGTCGAGTTCCCTTAAAGAGATACGGTGGCGAGTAAATCTCGGCGTTTAGTTGATCGATGCCTGTTCCGTCGCGTCCGCCCCCCATTGAAATGATTCGCCCATCGGGAAGCAGCACTGTTTCTGAATGGTAGAGTCTTGGCCGGGTATTAGGAGCCATCGCGGTGAACGTTTGGGTTACAGGCGACCACATTTCGGGCTGATATACGGAGAAGTTGGTGTTGTATCCATCTTTCATACGGCTGCCTCCGGACACAAATACGTTTCCATCCGGCAGTATGGTCATGTTGTGGTGCGTGCGAGCGTTCGCCATCAGCGCAGCCGTTTGCCATCGCGGCGTCGCTGAAGTGAAATCGATCGTATTGCATGTATTTACTGAGACTCCGGGCAGTCCCGAATCTGAGGAACTGCCACACTTAAGCACCTTCCCCGGCTCATACATAACGGAGTACCCATCGGTGATATTCGGGTCGACGGTCGTCCAAGTATTCGTCGAAAGGTCAAGCACGCGCGCGTCGCCCGGAAATTCCCAGTTTCCGGTATACGCCACTTTTCCATTTGGCAATAGGAAGAGGTGGCCGTACTGCGCAAGATCAGCACTCGCGGTTGTCAATCGCGTCCAGACATTCGTCGCTGGGTTATAAATCTCCGGGATGGTGACATAATCGGTGACCGTTGTCGCCGCGCCAGTTGCAGCCAATACCCGGCCATCCGGAAGTGTCGTTGTATTCGGATACCATCGCTTGTAAGCCATTCGCGACACGAGAGTCCAGGTCAAGGCGACGGGGTCGAAGATGTTTACATCGGATGTTCCGGCCTCAACACCGCCGTGCCCACCAACGACGAGGATGCGTCCGTCGGCCATTGCGGAATGGCCGGCGCAGAATAGGTCGGTGGTATTATTTGGAACCGACGTAAAAGTATTTGCGATGGGATCCCAAACGCGAGCCGTAGGTCCTGCCGAAGGTCGATCGAACATCAGAATTTTGCCTGTGTGGAGCAGCACTGAATGGACTGGAACGATCGGAAGATTAATGAGTGGTGACCAAGAACCGCTGATCGATGGATTGGCATTGGCCACCGTTACCGCTATCGGGCTCGAAATGGTTGTTCCGGCGGCGTTTCGCGCGCGCGCGGTAATGGTATGGTTTCCATCGGAAACGCTACTAGTGTTCCAAGTCACAGAGTAGGGGGACGTTGTATCCTCTGCACCAACGTTTGTACCGTCAACAAGAAACTGTACGCCCACAGCATTCTGAGCGGATGCAGTGATACTGACATTCCCGGCGACGGTAGCGCCCCCAATAGGAGTTGCAATCGACACGCTTGGAAGCAATGGAGGCGAGGTTATGTTTCCTACACTGACGCTGATGCTAGGGGAGGTGCTCGTCGCCCCCGCTGTATCCCTGATCACCCCCGCCAGCGTATGCGCTCCATCACTTACGGATGTCGTGTTCCACGACATCTGGTAGGGAGGCGTCGTCACCTCTCCTCCGAGATTATTGCCATCGACTTTGAACTGAACACCGACGACACCTGCGGGTGCGCTCGCAGTCGCTCTTAGAGTGATCGTGCCGCTGACCAAGCTGCCATTCGCGGGTGCAGTCATGGTTATTGATGGACCGGACGCTGAGATAGGCGTATTCATGTCGGTCGTAATCTCGGCCACACTCAGCATACGATTATAGATACGAAGCTCATCGATTGACCCCGCGAAGTACTCACCCCAGACGGTGTTACCGCCGATACTCAACCCTCCCGATGTAACCGGCACCGCCCCTGCTATGGCTCGACTGCCTCGCTGTACTCCGTTAACGTAAAGCCGCATTGTGCTGCCGTTATATGTCATGGCTACATGGCTCCAAGTGTTAAGCGCGAGAGCGGCGGAACCATTGGCAGCTTGATCCGAGTTGCCGATGCTCACATATCCAGCAGGGCGGTTGGAGTTATTGTGGGAGTAAATGGCATAGGCTAATCCAGAAAGTGCCTCTTTCATGACGACCGTTCGCCAACTATTGGACGCGGTCGGATACACCCATGCTTCAAGTGTGAACGCGCTGGTAACGTCCAACGAGTTGGAGTCTGGGACACGGACCAGCGCGCTCGTGCCATTGAAACGTAAAGAGGATCCATACTTACCAGCGACCCACGTTGTGCCCAATACCGTACCCGCGTTCGCATTTCCGGAGGCATCGCTCGCGATGATCCCAGCATTCTCGTCAAACGCGTAGGCGGCAACTAGGCCTGGTGCGGCAGCATAACATACATTTGAGCAGTAGACCGAAAGGCACACCAGTACCATCGCTCTGATCAGAACATAAACAGGGTCATTCGTCGGGAGCACTCAATTACCTCCTACAGTGGTGTAACTCTGCACGCGAGATGATTACCCCGCCATACTCGTGCAGATCGTTAAATGAGGATTGGACGGCGATTCAGAATACAATGTCCACGGTCGTATGCCAAAAGAAATGTGATTGAGCCAAACGATAGCTGGAGCCATATCAGGTCACTATGGCCTTGTATGTGGTACTAAGTGTGTCGACGTAATGTATCAAAGTTCACTTTAGGAATTACCCCTTGCCGTCAAGTTCGCCAAGACGGGTTCACCATTACCGGCACGATCTTCAATCAGCAAAAGTTAAGACATCAATCACGGCAGGTCGTACATCCAAGACGTCCCTGCAGCAGAAGTGCTCGAACTCGCACAGTGGAATCGACTGTCCCTAACTACCGATTTCCGTGTGTTCACAAATTGGACACGATCAATATCTGTGTCCCAACTCCACTGAACAAGACGAAGGATCCGGACGTGAGCTACATCGTATCCTCATGTTGGCAGAGTGAGAAGTATCTACATTCCGTAATGCTGATCATTCTGGAGTCGAAAACATATCCAGGTGACCCGCCCAGTCATTGACTCTTGGCACTATCGGAGAAACCTCAAGATCCCTGGTCTGGCGAACTAGCCGCCGAGCCCCATAAGGACTAGAACTCGACAAGGTGCAGTACCGATTTTCATCATCGACGCACTTGAATCTTGACACTATAGGGGGAAGACCTTAAGATCCAAAGGTCCGCAACAATTTTAAAGGAGCCTTTGGGATATGTACTGCGGTAGCTCCGCGCAGTTTTAGGCTATATAGGCTTACCCTTATAGCGCCTTGTCAGAGCAGAACCGATAGCATGTTCATGGACGCTAAGATTGATCATCCCGCTTGGTACGCGGTTCATGTTGCCTCTCGAAAAGAGAAGGGTGTTGAGGCTGTATTAGCCGAAAAAGGATACCGATGCTTTCTGCCGATGTACTCCAAACGAACCGCGTGGTCGGATCGCGTCAAAACCACGCAAGTTCCGCTCTTTTGCGGATATGTGTTCGCACAGTTTGATGTACGCTACCGCTTACCGGTTCTTGTAACCCCCAACGTACGCTCGATCGTCGGCAATGGGAAGATTCCAGTGCCCATTCCAGAAGAGCATCTTGAGGCGATCCGCATTGCTCTGAGTCACGGACTTCCAGTCGAGCCCTATGATTGTTTGACGGAGGGAGAAACGGTTCGAGTCACAAAGGGACCGCTAGCAGGTATAGAAGGTCTATTTCTGCGGTATCAAGGACGTTGTCGCCTTGTTCTTTCGATAGAGTTGATCAACCGTTCGGTGGCTGTAGAACTTGACCGTTTATGTGTTGAGCCGATCGCAAGCGCCTCGCGAAGCGGTTTGGATAAAGCTACCCTGAACCCTGTGGGTGGTAATAGTGCTTCTGCTTACGTTTTTAGGCAGAGAACGTGAGCTGTACCGGAGAGTTGGCGACAGTTGTTACCCAAGCCTTCAGCGTCCGTTCAAATCCTCTCGCCTGAGCTCGATATGCCGAGCATAGACGTGGCGTGAAGCCCCAGTAACGCGCAAAGTCCAGAAACACTGGGTGCAAGACGATCTCGCGGCGAGCATCGATGTCAATCCAGCCGGTCATGAGTATCTCTTCTGGCACACCGTTCATTTGACGAAATGCTTCCTCGTGCATTCGCAACAAAGTGCCAAGTGTTTGATCCAAAGCCCACGACCAGCCGTTCCTCGATGTATCACTTGAATAAATCCAGCTGACTCGAGCGCTCGGGCCGCGGTTTGTACTGTGGCTGCTAGTCCGGATTGGCCAGGTATTTCCGCACAATCTTCCGATCAGTTACGGCTGCGATACCGCAGACCGCTAGACCTTGTCGTCTTAACTCTTCGATTTGATTCACCTTTGAACCCCCTAACAGTCGCGGCAGTTCCCGGTGCCGTTCTAACGCAGTTAGCAGAGTGGGGCCTTCATCCGCCGGACTGAGGCTTATTGCACCGGCGCTGACAGGTGAGATCAGTTTTTAGTGGTTTAGTGACGGCATTCCTGATTTTCTGAACATTACATAAGGAAAGGGATACTCACGTTTATGGTTAACGTTGGCGTCATTGGTTACGGCTATTGGGGGCCGAACCTGGTCCGGAATTTCGTTGAATCACCGGACACTCAAGTTCTCGCGATTGCAGATATGAAAAGTGACCGTCTGCAGTTGGTCGCGCGTCGCTATCCTGGGGTCGAGACGGTTCACGATCATCGTGATTTACTGAAGAATCCGAAAATCGATGCCGTTGCTATATCTACGCCCGTATCGACCCATTTCCCCCTAGCGATGGAAGCGTTGCAGGCAGGGAAGCATGTGTTGGTTGAGAAGCCAATGACCGCTGACTCCGATCAAGCTCGTCGCCTTATTGACGAGGCTGCTCGCAGAAATCTGGTTCTCATGGTTGATCACACATTCGTGTATACGGGCGCGGTTCGGAAGATGCGCGAGCTGATTAGTTCGGGCTCCTTGGGAGATATCTACTACTACGATTCAATACGAGTCAACCTAGGTCTATTTCAGCATGACGTTAACGTAATTTGGGATCTTGCTGTGCATGATCTTTCTATCATGGACTACATCCTTCCTGAGGAGCCAGTCGAGGTTTCAGCGACAGGTATTGCTCACGTAAGTGGCGCTGCAGAAGATGCTGCGTTCGTTAGCTTGTTCTATAGCGGCTCAATTATTGCTCATCTTAACGTTAACTGGCTTTCGCCGGTAAAGATTCGGCGAGCGTTACTCGGCGGGACGAAGAGCATGATCGTCTATGACGATATTGAGGCTAGCGAAAAAATCAAGGTGTATGACAAAGGTGTTGTTGTAAAGAACAGTTCTGAATCACTGCACAACCTGTTAGTAAGTTATCGGTCTGGTGATATTTATACGCCGCGCATTGATGTAACTGAGGCGTTAAGTATAGAGGTGAAGCATTTCGCTGATTGTATAAAGACCGGAGACATACCGATCACTGATGGACAAGCAGGACTTCGAGTCGTAACGATTCTTGAGGCTGCGACGCGATCAATCAGACAACGTGGTAAATCAGTTCGATTCGGTTCTCTTCCCGCCGTCAGAGCGACTGTCGCCTAACGGATAAACCTATGAATGTTCCTCTGATGGATTTGAAACAGCAGTACGCGGCTATAAAACATGAGATCCTTCCGGCAATTCAAGAGGTGCTAGAGTCGTCACAATTTGTATTGGGTAAAGAAGTAGTTGCGTTCGAGGAAGACTTTTCAGACTTTTGTGGGGTCCAGCATGGTGTAGCAGTAAACACTGGAACAAGTGCTCTACATCTGGCTTTACTAGCGGCGGGTGTAGGGCCAGGGGATGAGGTCGTTACTGTTCCTTGTACTTTTGTCGCGACTGTGGCCGCTATCGTTTATACAGGAGCCACACCGGTCTTCGTCGATGTAGATCCTGTAACTTACACGATGGATGCCACAAAGGTCGAAGCAGCGATAACCACCAAAACAAAAGTCATCCTACCAGTTCATCTCTATGGTAATCCAGCGGACATGGATCTGATCCTTGAGATCGCGCGGCGTCACAATCTAGTGGTCGTCGAGGATTCCGCGCAAGCACACGCAGCCGAATATCATGGGCGCCGATGCGGTTCAATCGGAGACATGGGTTGCTTCAGCTTCTATCCAGGCAAGAATTTGGGCGCATACGGGGAAGGTGGGTTGGTAACAACTAACAATCCCGATTTTGCGAAGAAGATTCGAATGTTGCGGGACTGGGGCGCCGAGAAGAAGTATGAGCACGTTTTGAAGGGATTCAATTATCGGATGGAAGGAATACAGGGAGCGATCCTCAGAGTAAAACTTCGGTATCTCCAACAATGGACCGAGGCGCGACGTGCGCATGCCGCCGCCTATCGAAAAGTACTGGCGTACTCCGGATTAACTCTTCCTACGGAAACATCAGGTAGTAAGCACGTCTATCACGTGTATGCTGTGCTGACCGATAAACGGAGTGAAATAGCTGGCTCCTTGAACTCGCAAGGTGTCCAAACCGGTATTCACTACCCATATCCAATCCATCTGCTTCCTGCACATGCGGATCTGGGCTATCAAGCAGGAGATTTTCCTATCAGCGAACGGATTGCATCAGAAGAATTGTCATTGCCGATGTTTCCGGAGATGACGGATGCGCACATTCAAGCTGTCGGTCAGGCGGTCACCGAATTTAACAACTCTCGGCATGCGGTAAATGACCGGACGTCTTTAATGGCGGCATCGTAGCTCGAAACACCCGGGTCATCTGTTTCTCTGAAAGCTTCACTTATTTGAAGCAGTTCTCACTATCTTCATTTTTGTTTCCTGAGTACTCGAGAGACGCTCACATGTCCTTGTCACAATACGGTACAGCTCCTAAACGCACCAAAAGTGAATCTATTTCGAACACTAACGGCGCAAGAAACTCTAAATCGACGATTCCTCATGTTCATGTCTCACAAGAGTTAAGCCAGCCAGAACTCCTTGATGAAAAGACGTTTATAAGGCTCCTGCGTCTAGAGCGGAAAAGGAGTGAGCGTTCAGGTCGGCGCTTTATTCTTATGCTGTTAGATGTCCGAATGATGCTAAAGGATAAACGTGCTGACCCAGAATTGCAAGTATTTATCGATAGACTCTCGGGATTGATTCGAGAAACCGACAGCAAAGGTTGGTATAAGAGTAATCTCGTTTTTGGTGTCATCTTCACAGAAATCGGAAACGGCGAAACAAAATCCATTACCCGAGTGCTTCTGGACAAAGTCACAGGCGCGCTGTGGGAATCGCTAACGATCGATGAGATCAATGATGTTCGATTGTCCTTCTATGTTTATCCAGAAGACACTCTCCCTTCCGAGGACGATGGCCCACTTGATCTAACGCTATATCCGGATAACATTTCGGACCAGGATCTAAGACAAGGAGGGCGTGCCGTAAAGCGCGTGATCGATATACTTGGAAGCTTGTTTGCGTTGATTATTCTCTCACCGTTATTGCTCGCGATTGCTGTAGCAATCAAGCTTTCGTCAAGGGGGCCAATATTATTTCGGCAGCAAAGAATTGGCCAGTATGGAACAAAGTTTACTTTCCTTAAGTTCAGATCGATGTACATGGCCAACGATGAAACGATTCATAAGGACTACGTAACCCAATTTATTTCCGGGAAGCAGGACACTGATAACCCGGCAGGTCAACGAAACGTATTTAAGTTAAAGAATGATCCGCGAGTAACTCCAATTGGTAGAGTATTGCGACGGTCCAGTCTCGACGAATTTCCACAGTTCTTAAACGTACTTCATGGAGAGATGTCTCTCGTTGGACCGCGTCCTCCGGTGCCGTATGAAGTTGCCTGTTACCAGACGTGGCACAAGCGGCGCCTTATGACAGTGAAACCAGGTATTACAGGGCTCTGGCAGGTCGGTGGTCGCAGTCGTGTGAAGTTTGATGACATGGTCCGTCTGGATCTGAAGTATGCGGCCACTTGGTCGGTATGGCTTGATTTGAAAATTATTCTGCAAACCCCCGCGGCAATTCTTTCTGGGGAAGGCGCTTACTAAGTATATGGGGGACTCACGATTGGATACGTACCTATGTATTGCTCCAGATGTAAAACTCGGGATGAATGTAAAGCTGGCCAAGTTCATCAACTTATATGGATGTGAGATCGGCGAACATACCAAGATCGGCACATTTGTTGAGATCCAAAAGAACGCTACAGTTGGCAAGAACTGCAAGATCTCAAGTCACACATTCATCTGTGAAGGAGTAACGATCGAAGACAATGTGTTCATCGGGCACGGTGTGATGTTTATTAATGATATGTATCCGCGGGCGACGAATCCCAGCGGTGACCTTCAAACCGAAAAGGACTGGAAGGTTGAATCGACTTTGGTTAAAAGCGGCGCTTCGATCGGTTCGGGAGCGACGATTCTATCCAACGTGGTTATCGGGGAAAACGCAATCGTCGGGGCAGGTGCCGTCGTGACGAAAGACGTTCCACCAAACACAGTCGTAGCAGGTAACCCTGGCAGAGTTTTGAGATTGTTATCATTCGAGGCTCAGGGCGGTTCCTGATGGCAGAAGCCACTGCACTAGCCGCCAAAATTCAACCCGGTCTGCATCCCGATCGGCTGATTCGTCTCATGGAGGATGCTGTTGCTCGCTGTGAACTCAAACTTGACGGGCTTACAGTACTAACCGAAGCAGCGACAGGCGCTTATGTCGTGACGCCGATTCTTGCGGCATTGGCAGGTGCTAAGAGAGTTTACGCAATCACGGGTAATTCGCGCTATGGTTCCGCCCGTGATGCAACCTTATTGACGTATGCGGTGGCGAGTACGAGGAAACTGGCCGATCGTATCGAAGTGATACAAGCAGTCGGAGCAAACATTCTTCAGGAGGTCGACATTATCACTAACAGTGGCCATGTACGACCAATCGATACTAGTAAGATAGCTCACCTAAAACCCTCCGCCGTGATCCCGTTAATGTATGAGAGTTGGGAGTTTCGCGAATCGGATGTGGATCTTTCGGCGTGCCGCGCTCGTGGTATTCGTGTGGGTGCCACCAACGAACGCCATCCAGCAGTTGATGTATTTTCGTACCTCGGATGTATGGCAATGAAGCTGCTGCTAGATGCTGGCATTGCCGTTTATCAGGCGGCCCTGCTGCTGATCTGCGACAACGAGTTTGAGCCGTACATCGAACGAACTCTCGTTGCAGCGGGGGCCCGCGTGCAGACGTATCCAAAAGTTCCGGCAGAAGTTGGTTGTTTCGATGCCGTCCTAGTTGCGTCCACCCCACAGGAAGGCTATGTGCTTTCACAACAAGAAATGGAGCGCATTGAGCGTTCTTCGCCCGGGGCTGTCATTGCACAGTTCTTTGGAGATATAGACCGTCGAGCATTGGAATGCCTGAAACTTGCGGTCTGGCCGGAGATAGAACCTCCTCGCGGTCACATGGGAATCTTGCCTTCCGCCATCGGGCCGGAAGCTATAGTGCGTCTTCAGACCGGCGGTCTCAAGGCAGCCGAAGACCTTTTGAAAGGTAAGGTCGACCGTCAGGATGGAGTTCCTGTCTTTGTGCACCAGATCTAACGGCGATGAGAGACACAGACAACATTCTCTTGATCGGGCAGGGTGCAACCACGGTTACAGCTCTCGAGTCCCTTGCCGAGCAATTCAGTATATCCGCAGTTTTCCGCACGCCAATCGGCATTGATGACCCTGTTTTGCTACTCGCAAAGCAACGCGGAATCCCGGTAATTACCGATGTTTCGCTTGCCAAGATTGAGCACGTTGTGCATGAAGTCGATCCTGCATGTGTATTGATTTCCTCATACGATCGGTTAATTCCTCCACATCTTCTTCAATTGTCTTCATTTATTAATGTTCACTATGGTCCCTTACCCCGTTACCGGGGTCGCGCCAATGTAAACTGGGCGATCATCAATGGGGAAACTGAAGCGTGGGTTACGATCCACTGTGTTGACGCAACACTGGACTCCGGTAACATCCTGCTGCAGCAATCTATTCCAATCGGACCACACAGCACAATTGGTGAATTGTATCGCGACCTCAATGAAGTTCAGCGGCAGCATCTCGGAAAAACTGTACGACGCTTTCTCAATGGCGGAAACGGCGCTCCGCAAGTCGGTTCGGCTACCTATTGTTGTACCAGGGTGCCGGATGACGGAGATATTGACTGGACGGCGTCGACGACTGACATTTATGCCCTAATCCGAGCACTAAGTGATCCCTATCCCGGGGCGTACACCTATCTTCGGTTACAAAAACTTGTAATAGTCCGGGCTGCTATCGTAGAAAACGCATCTCACTATATAGGCAGAATACCGGGGCGTGTTTGTGGCATTCATCGAGATGGCGCGGTGGATGTGCTTACCGGCGATGGTGTTCTGCGCATTTTTGAAATCCGCGATGTTTCGGGAACGACGATGCCAGCACGTCAATTAGTTCGTTCCTTAAAAGAAACGCTCGGACTCACCAAGATCGAGTTGCTTCGGCGTCTCGAAGACCTTTCAGATAAACTTGGCCATCTAGCAGCCTCGGGTATGAATGTTGAACCACGTCCTACGAATCTCGTCCGCAAAACGTGCTAACAGATGAAACAACCTGGAATTACAATGAACCGTCTCAAAGGCACATGCTGCCTTGTAACCGGGGGGGCCGGATTTATCGGGAGCACCATTGTGGATCAGCTCCTGAAAGCTGGAGCCTCGGAAGTGCGCGTCCTGGATAACTTTGTCCGTGGAAGCTGGAACAATCTGTCCCTGGCAATGAGGCATGCCGGAGTCACAGTCACAGAAGGAGACATCTGCGATGCAGGTCTCGTAGAGCGCCTAACTGTTGATGTCGACTATGTTTTTCATCAGGCTGCTTTGCGTATTACCCGTTGTGCGGAAGCCCCGCGCGAGGCAGTCGCGGTACTCATTAACGGTACTCTGAATGTGCTCGAAGCCGCCGCGAATCACAACGTCAACAAAGTCATCGCAGCATCGTCAGCTTCTGTGTACGGAGAACCGTCCTACCTGCCGATCGATGAGGCGCACCCGTTTAATAATCGCACCATGTATGGAGCTGGGAAGATTGCAACGGAGCAAATGCTCCGTGCCATGCACGATACTCACGGTCTCAAGTACGTTGCGCTACGTCCATTTAACGTGTATGGTCCTCGGATGGACACCACTGGGGCATATACAGAAGTGTTGATCAGATGGTTAGACGCAATTGATAACGGGACGTCACCATTGATATTCGGTGATGGCCAACAAGCAATGGACTTTGTTTATGTCGAGGATGTTGCGCGGGCAAATCTCATTGCCGCATGTAGTGATGTCAACGATGATGTGTTTAATGTGGGAACTGGAGTTCAGACAAGCCTAAACGAGCTCTGCTGTATGGTTCTGGATCTTACAGAGTCTCCACTGGTGCCAGAATACCGAGAGGCGCGGAAGGTTGGTCATGTCCAGAAACGGCGGGCGGCCCTAGATAAAGCGGAAACGATGCTAGGTTTTCGTGCCGACGTGACACTTGAACAAGGGCTTGGTGGGCTGATCCGATGGCGAGAGGCGCTTAGAACCACAGCTGTAGTACCTATGGAGGCACGATGAATTCGGTAGCTACCAGAATGATTCCGGTCAGCCGTCCGAGTTTTGGTACCGCTGAAGAAGCTGCGATAATCGACGTTCTTAGGAGCGGCTGGGTCACACAAGGACCCAAGGTTGCCGAGTTCGAGTCGAAGTTTGCAGAGTACGTCGGGGCGGCACATGCGATAGCTGTCTCGTCCTGCACGACAGCGCTTCATCTAGCGCTCATCGCCGCCGGCATCAGGTCGGGAGACGAGGTCTTGTGCCCAAGTCTGTCATTCATCGCCACGGCGAATGCAATTGTTCATACCGATGGAGTTCCGGTTTTCATTGACATCGACGAAGCAACCTACAATATGGATCCGAACCGCATCGAACGTGCCATTACCTCACGTACGAAGGCGATTCTGGTAGTTCACCAGATTGGGTTACCGGCTGCACTAGACGAAATCAACGAGATCGCGAACCGACGTGGTTTGATCGTCATCGAGGACGCTGCCTGTGCCATAGGCGCCGAATATAAAGGACGCCGAATCGGTGCACCTCACTCATTGATGGCTTGCTTCAGCTTCCATCCTAGAAAGATTCTGACTGCCGGAGAGGGCGGGATGATAACTACGGCGGATACGAGATTAGCCGCTCGCCTGCGCAAACTCCGACAACACGCAATGAGTATGTCCGATGTAACGCGCCATAGCTCCGCGACAGTCATGATCGAGAGCTATGACGAAGTTGGGTATAACTATCGTCTGACTGATTTGCAGGCTGCTGTTGGCCTAGTTCAACTCAAGCGCCTGGATGACCTGCTGGCAAGGAGGCGGGCGCTCGCCGAGCGATACTCGTCCGAGCTATCGTCAATACCGTGGATAGCAACTCCGTGCGGATGTCCCGAGAGCCTTCGGAACTTTCAGTCCTACATGATTCGCCTCACGGGCGATGCGCCGGTTAGCCGGGATGATCTCATGCAGGAGTTGCTCGATCGCGGTGTTTCCTCGCGGAGGGGCATCATGGCAATACATCGGGAATTGCCTTACCAGAGCACGGAGTGGGATAGCCAGCTGCCGGTGACAAATCGGGTGACGGATACGGCGATAGTTCTGCCCCTTTTCCACGGGATGGCGAATGAGGAGCAGAATTACGTCATTGACTGCATCAGGCAGATCGGCGAAAGTGCAGCGGCGCGGCGACACTGACACCAGGGCCCAATAGTTTCTTCTTCCCTAGCCCGAAGCAGCTTTGAGTCCTGAGGCATGTCATCTACTGATTGCAATCCCGAGTTAGTTCTGGAGTGTGTTGACCAACAAACTCCACGGCTAACCACCGAGAGGTCTACTTACGGACAGATTCTGAAGTCGCTGGCGCTGGTCGGCGGCTCTTCCGTGTTGAATATCGCGATTGGCGTAGTCCGAGCTAAGGCGATGGCCGTGTTACTCGGTCCATCCGGTTTCGGTCTGTTCGGCTTGTATGGATCAATTGTCAATCTCGGTGAAAGCATTGCCGGCTTTGGGATCAACAGCAGCGGTGTCCGCCAGATTGCGGAGGCCACAGGATCCAATGATGAGGAACGCATCGCTCGAACTGCCATCGTGCTGCGAAGAGTGGCACTCATTTTGGGATTGCTCGGTGCAGCCGGACTGATTTTGTTGTCCGGACCGATATCCAACCTGACGTTCGGCAATTATCGGCATACAACCGCTCTGTGGGTTCTTTCTGCCGCCGTCTTCTTTCGTCTCATTTCCATCGGGCAAGGCGCCTTAATTCAGGGCCTGCGACGTGTTGCCGATCTCGCCAAGATGAACGTCTTCGGGGCGCTCTTTGGAACGGCTCTCACGATTCTGTTGGTGTATGTGTTTCGGGAACGCGGGGTTGTGCCGTCGCTCGTTGCCGTTGCTGGGATGTCCCTTGTCACCTCGTGGTGGTACAGCCGGCGAGTTCAAATAAAGCAGGTCTCCATGACCACGACCCAGGTTCGTCAGGAAGCCACAGTGCTCTTAAAGCTGGGCTTTGCGTTCATGGCGAGCAGCTTTATGGTCATGGCCAGCGCATACGTTATTCGAATGAGTGTATTTCATCGTCTCGGGCTGGAAGCCACCGGGTACTATCAGTCAGCCTGGACACTGGGTGGATTTTACGTGAGCCTCATTCTGCAGGCAATGGGAGCGGATTTTTACCCACGTCTGACCGCGGCGGCCACGAACAACATCGAGTGCAATAGGATCGTAAACGAGCAAACGCTGATCAGCTTGCTGTTAGCCGGTCCAGGTGTCATCTTGACGTTAACACTGGCACCGGTGGTTATCGCTGTGTTTTATGCGGCGGAATTTGGCGCCGCAGTCGGCGTACTGCGCTGGATTTGCCTGGGAGCCACGCTGCAGGTGATCACGTTTCCAATCGGGTTCATCGTTCTTGCAAAAGGTGCGCAAGCGTATTTCTTTTGGACCGAGTTGGCCTGGACGGCCGTACATATCGGTCTGGCGCGACTATGTCTCGAGTGGTTCGGGCTGAATGGCGCAGGTATAGGGTTCTTTGGATCGTACGTGTTTCATGCGCTGGTCATTTATCCCGTCGTGAGGCACCTGAGTGGATTTCGCTGGTCCGCTACCAATATAAAAATTGGAATGTTATATCTCCTTACGATCGCCGTCGTGTTTTCGGCGCTTCAGTTCTTACCATTCTACCTAGCCGTTTTGATCGGCGGAGCAGCGGCGATTCTGAGTTGCGGGTATTCAGTCCGAGTTCTCTTCACGGTCATTTCCCCCGATCATCTTCCATCTGTTGTACGCCGGCTTCTCGCGAGTATCATTCCTGTCCGCTTTACCGCGACCCGTTCCGGGCACTAGCATTACAGGAATCTCCGGTTACCTCCACTAAATCAACGGAACATGGGCATGAAGGTACTCCTATTTCTCGACGAGCTTGTAATTGGCGGCACTCTTGTCAATGCCATCGAGCTGGCAGGAGTTCTTCGAAAGGTCCATGGTTACGATGTCGTACTATTTGCGGGACCTGGGCCAATGCTCAAGCTGGCCGAGCAAAAACAGGTACCGTTTTTGCCTGCGCCTTTTCCCTACTATCATCCGTCACGAACACGGATGCTCGCCCTGCGGGAAGTTGTGCGACGCGAACGGCCGGACCTTGTCTGGGCATGGGACCCCTTTGCCTGCTTCGACGCGTACTGGGGTGTTCACGTGCCCATGCGAATTCCCGTCGTGACGACGATTATGGTGATGCAGAATCCCTATCATCTGCCACAGTGGCCGATCACGACCTATGGAACGCCAGAGCTTGTTGACAAAGCCAGAGCGATGGGTGGACGCTGCGTCGAACTCATGCTTCCGCCGGTAGATGAAGAATTCAATGCGCCTGGGGTAGTTAACCCTGGACCGTTCCGCGAACGCTGTGGCATAGCCGATACCGATATCACGCTTGTAACTGTCTCCCGCCTCGCGGAGTTGTTAAAGGGTGAAAGTCTTCGTCGAACCATTCATGCTGTCGGTGTGCTTGGGCGTGATTTGCCGCTGCGGTTTGTTATTGTTGGCGACGGTGCAGCCCGGTCCCAACTCGAACACATAGCCGATAAGGTGAACAGCGCACTGGGGCGGCCCGCGATTATTTTTGCCGGACCAATGCTTGATCCTCGACCCGCATACGCCGCGGCCGACATCGTTGTGGGGATGGGTGGATCCTCATTACGGGGAATGGCGTTCGGCAAACCCGTTATCGTGGTGGGAGAGCAAGGTTTCTCCGCACCGTTTACTCCACAAACGGCAGCCTCGTTTTATTACAAAGGCTTTTATGGTGTCGGAACAGGTAGTCGCGATAACACGGAACTTGTCTCAAACATTCGTGCGCTGGCTGAGCGCCCTGATCAGTTCGCTGGTCTTGGAGCGTTCGCGCGACAGTTTGTAGTCGAGAACTTTTCTCTTCCGGCTGTATCCGCAGAGGCAGCCGGATTATTTCATAGAGCAGTGCATGAATCCTCGCCATATTATGCCGTCGCCGCAGACGCTTTCCGAAGCGCAGCTCTGTATTTGAGATATCGACGCTTTTCCTGGCGATACCTACCTGTGCCTCAACCAGCAACAGTATAGGTTTATCCAACACCTCCAGTCCGGCATTTCAATGCGTCTCGCTGAGTTCATATCGTACGAACGCAGCACGGATAAACCATCCATGCTCGATCGCGAAATCTTGTTTGTTGCAGCCAGCCCGAAATATGGTGGGACTGAAAAGCATCTTGTCGACCTGATCGGAAGATTGGACAGCACTCGCCACATCCGGCTTTCGGTTGTCTGCACAGGCGAGGATGTTTTCTCCGAGCGATTGACGCCCGATCAGAAGTCGCGAATTCGAGTCGAGTGCGTCCCTAGCGTGAACACATTTCGTGACTGGATTCGACTCTTTCGATCCAGGCGCCCGGACATTGTGGTGCTGGTGAAGTCCTGGACGTGGTGCTTCCCCTGGTACGCGCTCACAGCAGCGTGGCTTGCGGGAATCAGAAAGCGGTATGTGATCGCGCACCTACCTCCGACTGTGCTGCCCGCCTCGAACAATGGCCCTCTGGCCCGCTTGCAGTACGCACTAAGCCACCGGCGTCTAGGTCTGTTTTGCACAGAAACAATCTGCGTCAGCGAGTTCATTCGCCAAACGCTGATTGAGCATTGCATGTATTCGTCCGCGAGAACGCACACGGTTCGCAATGGAGTTTCCTCATGGACATTTCATCCAGACGCCGCAACTCGCGTGGACCTTCGACTGCGCTTGGGGATTTCGGATGGAACCGTATGCCTGATCTGTGTTGCGAGCCTGGTCCAGCAGAAGCGGGTCGACGTTCTGCTCGAGGCGATTGCGAAGGTGCTCGACAGTCGGCGGGACTTCCTATGCCTCATCGTAGGTGATGGCGACCTGCAGATAGTGTTAAGCCGCCAAGCTGCTGCATTGCGCATTACCACACATGTGTCATTCGAAGGATTTCACGCCGACATTCGACCTTATCTGCAAGCCAGTGACGTGTTTGTCTTGACATCAGACACCGAAGGGTTACCCCTTTCAATACTTGAGGCTATGGCATGCGGCCTTCCTTGTATCGTGACCAATGTCAGCGGAAACAGCGAAGCTGTTATGGATGGCGAAACCGGGATCGTGGTCCCGCCGCAATCGCCAGATGCTGTTGCAAGAGCCATTCTGTTCATGCTGGAGCATCCGTCGGTGCGGCTTCGAATGGCCGACGCCGCACGCGCACGGGTTTGTCAACACTTCAATATCGATAACTCGATGGCGCGTCTGGCAGCACATCTTTTTGATAACCATGCATAACAGATTCGCCGTGGATAAGTTGCCGTGTTTAGGCTTTTGTGCGAGCCCGGCTCACAGGAACGTACCCGAGGGGTGAAACAAGTTTATGGAACGTACTTTATTGAATAACACTGCGGTCAAGGTCGCTGTGGTTGGGGTCGGCTACTGGGGTAAAAACCTGGTCCGCACTTTTAACGATCTCGGCGCGCTCGGCGCACTCTGCGATGTGCAGGAGTGTGTCGCCGCAAAATACAAAAACGATCATGCGGGTGTTACGTTCTACCGCGAGCTAAAGGATGTTCTTGCTGACCCTGTCATCACGGCAGTGGCTTTAGCTACGCCGGCAGTTACTCACTATGATTTTGCCAAGGCAGCGCTGAATGCCGGCAAAGATGTTCTTGTTGAGAAGCCCTTAGCTGTGGACGTGCGCCACGGTCAGGAGCTGGTTAAACTGGCTGAGGCAAATCACCGGGTCCTGATGGTCGGCCATATTCTGCGCTACCATCCGGCAATCCTCAAGCTTCAGGAGCTGATTCGTAGTGGTGCACTCGGCAAGATCAACTACTTGTACTCCAATCGTCTGAATATCGGCAAAATACGCACCGAGGAAAATATTCTTTGGAGCTTCGCGCCGCATGACATCTCGGTTATGCTCGCGCTGCTCAACGAAATGCCCGTTCGTGTGTCATGTGAGGGTGGGGCCTACCTGAGCCGAGACGTAGCCGATGTCACACTGAGTCATTTCGACTTTGCCAGCGGGGCACAGGCACACATATTCGTAAGCTGGCTCCACCCGTTCAAGGAGCAACGGCTGGTGGTTGTCGGCTCCGAGAAGATGGCGGTGTTTGAAGACACGGCTGCTCACAAGCTGATTCTGTATCCACACCGCGTGAAGTGGGAAAACCGGCTGCCGACGGCGATTAAAGCCGAGGGCGAGATTGTCGACATTGAAAGTGGCGAGCCGCTGAGGGCTGAGTGCGCGCATTTCCTCGAGTGCGTCGAATCTCGGCGTGTTCCGGTCACCAGCGGCCGTGAAGGCCTCGATGTTTTGCGGATCTTGGATGCCTGCCATCGAGCGATGGATCAGGGAACCATCATCTTGGGTCCCCCAAATGCAGCGCCTGAACCAAAAGATCAGCCGTTCGTACACAAATCCGCATATCTCGACGACGGAGCCGAGGTCGGGGCCGGGACAAAAATCTGGCACTTCTCTCACATCATGAAGGGGGCACAGATCGGCAAGTCTTGCATCATCGGACAGAACGTCAATATCGACGGCGGCGTGACGATCGGCAACAACGTCAAGATTCAGAACAATGTTTCAGTGTATACGGGCGTCGTCGTTGAAGACGATGTCTTTCTTGGTCCATCCTGCGTTCTGACGAACGTTTCCAACCCGCGCTCCCAGGTGAAGCGGCATTCGCTCTATCAGACGACGCGGCTGAAACGCGGAGCGACCATTGGCGCCAATGCGACGGTGGTTTGTGGAATTACTGTGGGCCGTTATGCCTTCGCTGCTGCGGGCTCGGTGATAACAAAAGACGTTCCAGATTTTGCGCTGATCATGGGCAATCCCGGACGTCAAGTCGGATGGATGAGCCGTCATGGTCACCGTTTGGGCTCAGCGGATGAGAACGGTATCATGCGGTGCCCCGAGAGCGGGTACCGATACAAGGAAGTGGAGCCCGGCATTCTTCGCTGTATCGACCTCGATGAAGAATCGCCACTACCAGCCGAACTGACTATCGGCACGCAATCGTATCGAGAATTCAAGAAAGAGGAAAGGCATGCATATACCGCTATTGGATCTTAAGGCGCAGTATCAATCCATCCAAGCCGACGTGGAAGCGGCAGTAATAGAGGTCTTGGCGTCGCAGCAGTTCATCCTAGGGCCAAAGGTGACCCAGTGTGAAGAGGCAGTGGCGGCATACTCCGACTGTGCTTACGGCATCGGGGTGTCGTCGGGAACCGATGCATTGCTAGCTTGTCTCATGGCGGAGAACATTGGTCCAGGTGATGAAGTTATCACGACGCCGTACACGTTCTTTGCAACAGTTGGCGCGATTGCTCGGGTTGGCGCAACGCCCGTGTTTGTTGATATCGATCCAGTTACCTACAACATGGTCGCCGACTCCATCGAGGCATATGTAACAAAGAAGACCCGCGCTATTATCCCCGTGCACTTGTATGGTCAGATGTCAGATATGGACCCGATCATGAGGGTCGCAAACAAACACGGATTGACGGTCATTGAAGACGCGGCGCAGGCGATTGGTAGCGAATACAAGGAACGCCGTGCGGGCTCAATCGGTCATTACGGCTGCTTCTCATTCTTCCCTTCAAAGAACTTGGGCGCAGCAGGTGATGGTGGGATGATCGTTACAAGTGACAGACAACGCGCGGAAAAACTGCGTTCCCTCCGGAGTCACGGTTCAAAGCCGAAGTACTATCACCGAGTCATCGGTGGCAATTTTCGTCTCGACAGCATTCAGGCTGCGGTTGTGCTCGCCAAACTTCCCCACCTCGACGACTGGACAACAGCGCGTCAGAACAACGCGCACCAGTATGATATGCATTTTCATCACTGCCCGCATATTCAGCGGCCAGCTATTGTGAGAGAGCGCCACATTTTCAACCAATATGTCATCCGAGTTTCGCGGCGGGACCTCTTACAGGCGTATTTGAAAAACAAAGGGATCATCACGGAGGTATATTACCCGGTGCCGATGCACTTGCAGGAATGTTTCGCTCACCTCAAATACATGGCGGGCGCCTTCCCGGAAAGCGAGCGCGCTGCAAACGAAACGCTCGCACTACCAATTTATCCGGAGCTTACAGACGAGCAGGTGCGATATGTTGCCGACGCTGTCCGAGCCTTCGTGACCGATGCCGCCGATGAGGCGGTTTCGTTTGTCTCTGCCCAGGCATGATCTCCCCCCCATCCCTGCCGAAATACGTCCTGATCACTCCGGCCCGGAACGAGGCTCAGTTTATCCGGCTGACCCTCGAATCGGTCGTGAGTCAGATGGTAAAGCCCGAAAAGTGGGTCATCGTCAGCGATGGCTCGACTGACGGGACAGACGACATCTTGCGGGAGTTCGCTGCTCGGCACGCGTGGATTGAACTCGTGCGCATGACCGAGCGCGCGGAGCGGCATTTCGCCGGCAAGGTGCACGCGTTCAATGCCGGATACGCATGCGTCTCGAGCGCCGCGTATGACGTGATCGGCAGCCTCGACGCGGATATCTCTTTCGACCCGGAGTATTTTGCGTTCCTGCTCGGAAAACTCGCCGCAGACTCTGCACTGGGCCTAGTAGGAACACCGTTTCAGGAAGAGAACCGAACGTACGATTACCGCTTCACCAATATCGAGCATGTCTCCGGCGCGTGCCAACTATTCCGGCGGCAGTGCTTTGAGCAGATCGGCGGTTATGTGCCGGTGAAGGGCGGCTGCATCGACCACATCGCAGTCCTTTCGGCACGGATGGCGGGTTGGAAGACGCGCACATTCCCGGAAAAGGTGTGTAAGCATCATCGCACGATGGGAACAGCGCAAGTCGGTGCGATTACAGCACGATTCAAGAATGGCACCAAAGATTACGCCATCGGCAATCACCCGATGTGGGAGCTGTTCCGCGCTGTTTATCAGATGACTAGGAAGCCGCTTGTCGTCGGCGGCCTGATGGTGGCGCTGGGCTACTTCTGGGCGCTGATCCGCCGAATGGAGCGGCCCGTTTCAACAGAGCTGGTCGCGTTTCAACGCCGTGAACAGATGGCACGCTTGAAACGCTTCTTCACCCGTGACAGTTCCCGTCAACCGCGACTCGCTACATCGGCATGAACACGATCCCAACAAATCCGGCGACGAGACGCGGACTCCTGATCGTGAATGCCGACGATTGGGGCCGCGATACGGAGACGACCGATAGTATGCTCGAGTGTCTCAGCGAGCACGCCATATCATCTGTGAGTGCTATGGTGTTCATGGAAGACTCTGCGCGTGCCGCGGAGATCGCCCTCATGCGTGGCATCGACGCCGGCTTGCACCTGAACTTCACCACGCCGTTTTCCGCCTCGCGTGTTCCGAACGCCCTCCTTGAGCACCACCGACGAATATCGGCGTATTTGCGCAGCTGGCGGCTGGCTCAGGTATTCTTCCACCCAGGCCTCGTTAGTTCATTCGAATACGTCGTACGGGCGCAGTGTGAAGAGTACGCACGGCTGTATCGGTCGGCGCCGCGACGGCTCGATGGTCACCATCACATGCACCTCTGTGCGAATGTGACTCGGAAACAGCTTCTGCCAACAGGCACGCTTATCCGGCGAAACTTTTCTTTTATCGCGGGCGAGAAGACCTTCGCCAACCGGCTTTACCGACGCCATCTCGACAACAAACTGGCACGGCGGCACACGCTGACCGATTTCCTGTTTTCACTTCCCCCGATGGAGCCGGTGGTCAGGATTGACCGGATCATCGCGCTCGCACGTCAGCACACGATCGAGCTTGAGACCCACCCCGTCAAGGCCGCTGAGCGTCAGTTTCTCCTGACCACCGTTCCCGGGTGGATTCAGGACAACGTGCCCATTGCATCCCGATACGAACTGACCGGTGAGCGGCGGCCTCATAGCCATCAGAGCCTACCGCAGTTCCCCTGATCTCGACCGAGATTCAAATATTATGACGAAAGTGCCGCATATCAGTGTCTGTGTGTGTACCTACAAGCGGCCCGATCTGCTCGCACGCTTGTTGAATTGTCTTGCGACGCAGGAAACGCAGGATCTGTTCAACTATAGCGCCGTGATCGTCGATAACGATCAGAGTCGTTCGGCCCAACCGGTCGTGTCACGATTTGCGGCCGAATCGGATATTCCCGTCACCTACATCGTCGAGCCGCAACAGAATATCGCGCTCGCGCGGAATCGGGCCGTTGCGAATGCCCAGGGCGACTTCATTGCGTTCATCGATGACGACGAATTCCCGATTGCTGTCTGGCTATTGACGCTCTTTCAGATCTGTACCGACCGAGGTGTTGACGGCGTCCTCGGCCCGGTGATGCCGCACTTTGACGAGGAGCCCCCACGGTGGGTGATTAACGGCAAGTTTCATGAACGCGCCACTTACCCAACCGGCTTGGTGATCGATTGGCGCAAGGGGAGAACCGGTAATGTGCTCCTGCGCAGACTAGTGTTCGAGGGCAGCATCCAGCCATTCAAGCCGGAGTTCCGAACTGGTGAAGATCAGGAGTTCTTTCATCGGGCCATCGACAAAGGATTCGTCTTCATCTGGTGCAACGAGGCCGTGGCGTATGAAGTGGTTCCCCCAATCCGCTGGCGGCGGAGCTTCATGTTGCGACGAGCGCTGCTGCGCGGAGCGATGGAACCGCAGACACCCGACTTCGGCCCACGCGACGTCGCGAAATCGGCGATTGCCGTTGCAGTGTACACCGCCGCGTTACCGTTCGCGTTCGTGGCCGGCCAAGACAAGTTCATGCACCTGCTCGTGCGGATCTGTGATCACCTCGGAAAACTTTCGGTTGTGATTGGCTTCAATCCGGTGAAAGAGCAGTACATCACCGAATAGCCACCTTTCTGTTTTCTATAAACATGCTAAATGCTTACACCTCGGCAACGGCAACTGCGATGAGTACAACCAATGGCGCAAGCACTTTGGCGCAGGGATACACCGGAGAGGTCGACCGCATTGACGAACAGGCATGGTATGACGCGCTCGATCTGTTTGACGACGCCAACATCTACCAGACCTGGGCATACGGCACTGTCCTGGCTGGCAAGCGAAACGTCAGCCATGTGGTCGTCCGCAAGGATGGTGAGATTGTCGGTATTGCGCAGGCGCGCCTCGCTCGCGTTCCGGTCCTCAATTTCGGGATCGCTTACGTACTCTGGGGCCCGTTATGGCGTCGTAGCGGTCGTCCTGCGAATCCGGAGGTCTTCCAACAGGTCATTCGCGCCCTTCGCAACGAATACGTCCGCAAGCGGGGTCTATCCCTCCGTGTGTCGCTGAAGATCGTCAGAAATGCAGCCTGCCCGTTCGCCGAGATTCTGGCTAACGAAGGTTTCGAATCGAGCCGAACGAATGGAAGCCGCACGATCCTGATGGACCTCCGTCCATCCATTGAGGAGTTACGCAATGGCATGAAAGCCCACTGGAAGCGCGAGCTTAAAGTCGGCGAGAACAATCAGATCGAAATCGTGCCGGGCACTGGTGCCGATCTGTTTGATCAATTCATTACGATCTACCGTGAAATGGTCGCGCGCAAACGCTTCGTCGAGCCGAACGACATTAACGAGTTCAGAACAATTCAGACGCTTCTGCCCGAGCGCTTCAAAATGAAGCTGCTGCTTGCGAAATCCGCCGGCAACATCTCGTCGGGCGTGATTGCAAGCGCGATCGGTGACACCGCGCTCTATCTGTTCGGCGCCACCAGCAATGCAGGAATGAAGAGCCGCGGGTCGTACATCCTGCAATGGAAGATCGTCGAGCAGCTCAAGCGCGACGGCATCTCCGTGTACGATCTGAACGGCATCAATCCCGAAACCAATCCGGGAACCTACAAATTCAAGAACGATATGGCTGCCGACAACGGCACGCATGTTTACTTCCCTGGTACTTTCGACGCACACGAGAGTTTTCTGAGTCGGTTATGTGTTGAAGGATGGAACACGATGAAGGCCAAACGTGGCGTACTCCGGCGGATGAGCGTCCTCAGCATGCCTTACACGCGAAAACAGCGGACCCAAAAGTGAGACACACATAGTTCTAATGAAACAGATGATCATCGTCCAGGACAGGGATATTCGCATCACCGGTCGGCTTTTGCGAATCGCTCAACTCGAGGGTGACGGATACGAGTACATGGACGATCCGGAACCCGTGATTTCCGGGCTGCGCAAGTCCGGCAGCCGAGTCGACCTATTTACGTTCATGCAGAAGCTGTCGCACACCGAGCCGAAGTTCTCATATCCTATTGAATGGAGTAACATGGCGGCCGTTCCGGTGTCGACGTATGACAATTGGTGGAAAAATCAAATCACCTCGGAAGGTCGCAACCGGGCACGTCAGGCTGAGAAAAGAGGGGTTGTAATTCGCGAGGTCCCGTTCGACAAAAATCTCGTGCGGGGCATATGGGAAATCTACAACGAGACGCCCGTTCGGCAGGGTCGGCGTTTCCCCCACTACGGAAAAGATTTCGAAACGGTGTATGCCGAGGAGGGCACGTTCCTTCACAGCGCCGTCTTCATCGGTGCCTTCCTAGATACCAAATTAATAGGGTTTGTCAAGCTCGTTCACGACGAGACACGAACTCAAGCAAACCTCATGAACATCCTCTCGTTGATTGAGCATCGGGACAAAGCGCCGACTAATGCCCTCATTGCACACTCTGTACGCACCTGTGCCGACCGCGGTATTTCATACCTTGTCTACCAGAGCTTCACGTACGGACACAAGCAGTGGGACGGCATCATGAAGTTCAAACAGGTAAACGGGTTCCAGAAGATGGACACACCGCGATACTACGTCGCGCTGAGCCCGTTTGGTCAGCTTGCATTACGCTTCCAGCTGCATCATCGGCTGGTGGATTGCCTTCCGGAGTCAATTGTGAGAAGACTCCGCGAACTTCGGAACTTATGGTACAGCCGCAGATTTCAACCCGCCAAGCAGTCCACGTAGTAGCGATATAAATGCCAGGAATTGTAGGACTTGTCACAGGGATGCCCTGCGCGCAGGCCAAGCAGAAGCTTGCGGAGATGGTAGGTGCGCTCCGGCACGAGTCCTTTTACGTTTCCGGAACTTGGGTCGATGAGCGGCTCGGAGTTTACGTAGGTTGGGTCGCCCGTCGAGGCTCGTTTGCTGATCACATGCCGGTGTACAACGAAAGGAGCGATCGCTGCCTGATATTTTCGGGTGAAGACTTTCCCCCTCCTGGCACCATCGAGGAGTTGAAACAACGTGGCCACGATGTGTGTCCGGGGCCGTCGTACTTGGTCCATCTGTCTGAAGAAGACCCACGATTTCCGGTAGGCCTCAACGGACGGTTTCATGGTCTTCTTATAGATCGGACGGAAAATACGACTGTCCTGTTCAACGATCGCTATGGAATGCATCGCATCTACTATCACCAGTCGCGCGATGCTTTCTATTTCGCGGCCGAGGCGAAAGCAATCCTCACTGTTTGTCCTAAGCTACGGGCCTTAGAACCGCGCGCCCTAGGCGAATTCATCACTTGCGGCTGCGTTCTTGAGAACCGAACTTTGTTTGAAGACCTTCATGTGCTGCCGCCCGCTTCTGCCTGGGTGTTTGATACGAATTTAAGCGTGAGTAAGCGCACCTACTTTGATCCGAAGGAATGGGAACACCAGGAGCCACTCAAAGCAGAAACCTACTATCAGGAGCTCCGAGCCGTGTTTGCGGATGTGCTACCCCGATATTTTGTCGGCCGGGAACGGATTGGAATGTCTCTCACAGGCGGCCTCGATACGAGGATGATCATGGCATGGCATAAACAGGCCCCCGCGACTCTTCCCTGCTACTCATTCGGAAGCATGTTTCGCGATTGTCAGGACGTCGTCATCGCGCGGCGCGTGGCCAAAGCATGCACTCAGCCGCACCAGGTAATTCCCGTCGCCCATGAGTTTCTATCGCAGTTTTCGCATTACGCAGAACGATCGGTGTATCTGACGGACGGGTGTATCGACGTGAGTCATTCGGCCGATCTATATGTCAATGAGCGAGCTTCAGCAATCGCGCCCGTGCGCATGACGGGCAACTATGGTGGCGAAGTGTTACGCCGAGTGAGAGCGTTTAAGCCGGTGGCACCCGCTGTCGAACTGTTTTCTGCCGATGTCGTCCCTACAATCAATGCTGCGAATGCAACCTACGGCCGCCTGCTCGAGGGACATTCGCTGTCATTTTCTGTGTTCCGCCAAGCGCCTTGGCATCATTACGGTCTCCTGTCACTCGAGCAGACGCAGGTAACGTTGCGGTCGCCGTTTCTCGATAACAACTTTGTAAAAACAGTGTTTCGCGCACCCACCTCAGCCTGCGTCGACAACGATGTGTCGTTCCGGCTGATCCGCGAGGGAGATACGCGCCTCGCAGAAATCCCAACGGATCGTGGCGTCAGTGCACACTCCACTGGGTTTGCCAACTCTGCGCTCCAGAATTTCATCCTGTTCACCATCAAGGCGGAGTACGCGTATGACTACGGCATGCCGCAATGGATGTCACGCATCGATCATGTGCTCTCGCCGCTTCGCCCCGAACGACTGTTCCTCGGGCGGCATAAGTTTTATCACTACCGACTTTGGTATCGCAATGCTCTTGCGCATTACGTCCGCGAAATGCTGCTCGACCCGAGGGCGCTGTCGCGCCCATATATCCAGAGCAAAACTGTCGAAGCGATGGTACGGAGCCACCTCAGAGGTAACCGCAACTATACCTCTGAAATCCACAAGCTACTGACGCTCGAGCTGATCTCCCGACTATTTATTGATTCGAAATGAGCCAGCCTGCAGTACAGATGAAAGCGATCATCAACCGCACCGGGGTCGTGGAGCGGACTGCTGCTCGCGTTACAGCTCTCGACTTCACCAAGGGAGCCTTGGTGCTGGTGATGGTGCTGTACCATTGGCTCAATTACTTTGTAGGAACGCTGGGATTCTATTATCGGTACATGCGATTTCTGACGCCATCTTTCATCTTCATCGTGGGCTTCCTAGTTGCCCATGTGTATTTGTCGGGGAGCAAGGTTCCGGATACGCGTGTGCCGAAGCGTCTGCTCATTCGCGGCCTGAAGCTTTTCGTGATCTTTCTTGTTTTGAATCTTATGATGAAACTGCTGCCGTCTACATCTTCGCCGCAGTTGACCGATTGGGGCGTGTATATCGGACAGAACAGCGACAATGGACGTGCGGCATTCGCCGTTTTCCTCCCCATCGCGTACCTGTTGGTTGCGGCCGCCGGCATTTCACTCCTGATGCGGTTATCCTCGTACATGTTTGACATCGCGGCCATTGCTGTAATGGGTATTGCGGTTCTCCTCGAAAACACTGGGCGACCGAATGCATTTATGGAGTTGATTGGTACCGGGCTGCTCGGCACCGTGATTGGCACCGTGCCGATCAGCCGTATCGATTCTGTGCTTCGCCATCACACCCTCGTTGCGATTGCCTATGCAGCCTATCTTGCCGCTATCACGCTGTGGAATGAGATCTACGTGCTGCAGATCGTCGGTGTGTGTTTGTCGCTCTCGATAATGTATTTGATCGGCACTGTCGCGAAAAACAGAACTGCCGACGCCGTCGTCCTTCTAGGTAAATATTCGCTGGTAGGCTATATTGTCCAGATTACGATTTTCCAAGGATTACATCGGATGGCCAAGCACACGGGAGATGGTGCGGCAACAGAGATCCTCTATCTCGGTGTCGCAACTGGGCTCACCTTTGTTGCCATTGTGATGCTCGATCATATAAAAGCGCGAGTTCCGCTCATCCGGAAACTGTACGCCGCCGTATTCGCCTGATTAGACCGAGAGAAGATTTCAGTGGCAGCTCAAATTGCAACGCTCGCTTGTATCGGTCTAATCATGATTCTCTTCGCACTCGATCGTGACCGTAGCATGCGCACGTCTCCCGCCCTATGGCTGGCCGTGATGTGGCTGGCGATTGCCGGGTCGCGCAATGTCAGCGAGTGGCTTCAGCTCGGCAACCCCGTTGATGCCTCCGATCGATACATGGAAGGAAGCCCGGTTGACCGAAACGTCCTCATGCTAATTATGGCGATTGGCGTGATCACGTTAGCGCAACGCACGAAACGCATGCAGCGCATTTTGCGAGCGAACGCTCCAGTGATCGCCTACTTCGTTCTATGCGGTGTAAGCTTTGTCTGGTCTGACTTCCCGTTGATTTCGCTGAAGCGCTGGTTTCGTGGTTTAGGTGACATTGTGATAGTGCTCGTCATTTTGACGGACCCGAATCCGATTATGGCCATCAAGCGGGTGTTTACGCGCCTGGCATTCGTGTTGTTGCCCGTTTCGGTCTTATTCATCCGCTACTATCCCGAATACGGCCGAGCGTATGGTATGGATGGCAGCCAATATTGGACGGGCGTCTCAGGCGGAAAGAACGGCCTGGGCGTAATGTGCCTGATGTACGGCATAGCTGTGATCTGGCGCTGGATCATCGAATACCAAGCACCCAAGAGCCGGGCACGCACGCGCCGTCTGATTGCACTGACCATTACATCCGTTATAGCGATGTGGCTGCTCTGGATCGCCGATTCCAAAACGTCACTTGCCTCGCTTGCGCTTGTTACAGGGCTTATAGCCGTAATAGGGTTGTTCCGCGTTGGCCGGAAACGAGCCGTGATTCATGCAATGGTGTTGTTCATTGTGTCCGCCTGTTTCTCTGTCCTGTTTCTTGGCATTGGCTCAAGCGCCCTCCAGGTCATCGGCCGCGACCCAAGTCTCACTGGCCGTACCGACGTCTGGAAGCTTGTTCTAAGTTTTGCGGTGAATCCCATCGTAGGTGCCGGTTATGAAAGCTTCTGGCTAGGGCAGCGGTTGATCGACATCATACGAATTAACGGCGGAATCAACCAAGCTCATAACGGGTACATCGAGGTATATCTGAATCTCGGGGCGGCTGGACTTGCGGCACTTGCCGGTATTATCGTGACTGGATACCGGAAGATCGTTGCCGGATTTCGGCTCAATCCACAACTTTCTATGTTACGGCTCGCCTACTTTGTCATAGCAATCGTTTACAACTTTACGGAAGGCTCATTCAAGATGATGTCTTCGGTGTGGATCGGATTTCTGTTTGCCAACATGGCCTTACCGGAGACGTGGAAGACCATGTCGCGCAAGACAGTTGTATCCGGTGTGTCCGAATCCACTGCCACTGGTTTTGAGCCGGCACAGATTGTTTCCTCGCCATTGCATCACTTTCAACCCGCGTGATCCCGAAACGAATCATTCAAACCGGCCCGCCAGAGGTTCCCCTGCTGCTGAAGTCTGCCGTCAGCGGCGTACAATTGTTAAATCCAGATTTTGAGTATCGGTTCTTCGACGATACCGATATCGAAGCATTCGTCGCCCAATACTTTCCGGATTTAAAAAAGATCTACTATTCCTTCCGGTACCGGATTCAACGATACGACTTCTTCCGATACCTTTGCGTGTACCAACTCGGCGGATTCTATCTCGACCTGGACATTTTTCTTGCCCGCTCGCTAACGCCATTGCTGAGCGCTCAGTGTGTGTTTCCATTTGAAGAGCTGTCCGGCATCATCTACTTATTGGATCGATACCAAATGGATTGGCAAATCGGTAACTATGCCTTCGGTGCAGCGCCCCGGGACCCGTTTCTTAAAGCCGTGATTGATAACTGTGTACGCGCGCAGCAGGACGAATCCTGGGTCAAACCGATGATGAAGGGAATCCCAAGACCGTTCTGGCCGCAATTCTATGTACTCAACACGACGGGACCCGGTCTAGTGACCCGGACGTTTGCAGAGTATAGCGGACGCATTGCCGACATCACGATTCTCTTCCCTGAAGACGTTCGTGATCCGGCAACGTGGCATCACTTCGGGAACTTTGGCGTGCACCATATGATGGGATCCTGGCGCGGCAGTTCTGGAATTCTTAAACGACGGCTCCTCCGATTATGGGATGGCTGGACCTTGCGCCGAATCATAGCCAATAGCAAAAACACCGGAAAAACGCGCGAGATCCGTAACCAGGTTCCCCTCAACATCGTTGAGGCAACCTGAAACGGCAGAGGCGCCAAAATACACGGAGGATTAGGAACCAGTGTTCAATACCAAAATCACTAAAGAACAATGCCGCGATACGGGCATGGCCATGGTGCTACTGCTTCTCATACTTCGTGTGACACTCCATCGTGACTCGTTCATGGTGTCCGCGATCGTGTTGCAGGTGGTCAATATGACGACTCCGTCGGTTTACAAGCCTATCGCGATCGTCTGGCTCGGCTTGTCGGAGCTTTTGGGCAAGGCAGTATCGACGGTTCTGATGTCTGTCATCTTTTTCGGCATTGTGACGCCGATCGGTATTCTTCGGCGGTTGTTCGGGGGTGATGATCTGAGGCTCCGCGCCTTCAAGACGGCCGCAGATTCCGTGATGTTAGAGCGCAATCACAAATTCACGGCCTTCGATATTGAACGGCCGTATTGATCAACAGGAGTCGGTGACATGCAATTCATAAGAGATGTTTTGGGATTTCTGAAACAGCGAAAGAAGTTCTGGCTGCTTCCAGTTATTATCGTTCTTTTGGGTTTTGGCGCGATCATCACCCTTTCCAGTGGCACAGCCATTGCACCCTTCATCTACACACTGTTCTAAGCTTGCATCAAGACGGAATCGAACATCATGAAAGCAGCAATTCTCGGGATCTCTGCGTACTACCATGACAGCGCTGCGGCACTTCTCCGCGACGGTGAAATTGTAGCCGCTGCGCAGGAAGAGCGTTTCACTCGGAAGAAACATGATTCCTCGTTTCCGACGAACGCTTGCCGGTATGTCCTCGATGAAGCGGGCCTCGACTATAACGACCTGACGGCGGTCGCCTTCTATGACAAGCCGTTCCTGAAGTTTGAGCGCCTTCTTGAGACCTACCACTCTTTCGCTCCAAGGGGCTTAACGAGCTTTGTCACTTCCATGCCGGTCTGGGTGAAAGAGAAGCTGTTCATGCGCCGAATGCTCGGCGAAGAGCTGGCCAAACTCGGCGACAAGTCGCACCCTATTTATTACCCTGAGCATCACCTGTCTCATGCGGCAAGCGCATTCTATCCGTCGCCCTTTGAGGATGCGGCGATCTTGACCGTCGATGGCGTTGGGGAATGGGCAACAACAGCAATTGGGCATGGATCGAGGAACGAGATCGAGATCGTTCGGGAATTGCATTTTCCGCACTCCATCGGACTGCTCTATTCGGCATTCACCTACTACAGTGGTTTTCGCGTGAATAGTGGCGAGTACAAGCTGATGGGCCTTGCTCCATACGGCGATCCGAACTCGGCGCAAACGACCGCATTTAAGAAGAAGATCACGGAGCAATTGGTTGATATTCGGAAAGATGGATCAATTTTGCTCAATATGGACTACTTCGATTATGCGACTGGCCTGAAGATGGTGGACGAGGGTAAGTGGGAGAAGCTGTTCGGACTACCGCGGCGCGAGGGTGAGTCCGAAATTGCGCAACCCTATATGGACATGGCGCTCGCTATTCAACAGGTGACTGAGGACATTGTTTTGCGCCTTGCCTGCACCGCACGCACTCTGACGCGAAGCCGGAATCTCGTTCTTGCGGGCGGTGTGGCGCTCAACTGTGTAGTAAACGGAAAGATTTTGGGAGCGGGCATCTTTGACGATTTGTGGATCCAGCCAGCCGCCGGAGATGCTGGAGGTGCAATGGGGGCGGCCTATGCGGTCTGGCATATCTCGAAAGGTGAAGCGCGTCAGAAAAATGGGCATCACGACGCGATCCGCGGCTCCTATCTAGGACCCGAGTTCGACGACAAGCAGATCCAGCGTTCGCTGCAAAGATACGGAGCTCGGGCCGATTTTTATCCACGATTCGAAGACCTGGCTACCCATGTCGCCTCCAAGCTTGCTGAAGGAAATGTCGTGGGCTGGTTCCAGGGCCGTATGGAATTCGGGCCGCGCGCTTTGGGCAACCGGAGTATTCTTGGGGACGCTCGAAATCCCGAGATGCAGAAGAAGCTGAACCTGAAGATCAAATACCGCGAGGGGTTTCGGCCGTTTGCGCCTTCCGTGTTGGAAGAAGATATCGGCGAGTATTTCGATATCGATCGCCCGTCCCCTTACATGTTGCTTGTCATGCCGGTGCGCGACGAGAGAAGGAAACCACTCCCCGAAGATTACCAGGCACGGCCATTATATGACCGTTTGTACTTCCAGCGATCCGATCTGCCCGCCATCACGCATATCGATTACTCTGCGCGTATCCAGAGCGTGAATCGAGAGACAAACTCGCGCTACTGGACGCTGATTGATGAGTTCAAAAAGATCACAGGCTATGCGGTCATCGTGAACACGAGTTTCAACGTACGCGGCGAGCCGATCGTGTGCACTCCCGAAGACGCATATAGGTGTTTTATGAGAACGGAAATGGATTTTCTAGTGGTTGGTAACTATGTGCTCAATAAGCAGGAGCAGCCACAATTCATAGATCGCAGCGATTGGCGTTCGGAGTTCAAGCTCGACTAATGAACCGTCTCTCAGTCATTATATAACCCAGTCGATAACCACGGCGCTTGGGTGTTATGGCACGCTATGAAGAGTTGCTGGAATTGACCGAGAGTCAAACGCGAAGAATTGACGAAGTGGGCACATTCGGACGTTGCCTGCAGGAGATGTATTCCACGCAAGGCTGATTCTGTTGCTCGCAAACGCGATGACAATATGAGCAGATTGTGACGGCGCTCAGCACAACAAGCCGACCATCGCACGGTTGAAGCTCGCTTTGAGGAAGGCGGTAATTGACGGTCTTGAATCGTGCACAAAGGCAGTCAGCCAAGAGCGGCAACGCCCACCGTGCAAGCGCGAGTAGTCCGGCGCGTGCAACAAAAACCGCCGGACGGCGCCACGCACCGGTCGTGCCGCAAACTGGCTGTTGATCTAAAATGAGTCATGCAACGGTGCCGCGGATTCTGGCGCAGGCAAAACTACAACCGCACCGGCTCGACTGTTACATGGCGAGTAAGGATCCAAATTTCGAAACGAAGGCGGCTGACATCATTGGGCTGTACCTGAATCCGCCGCAACATACTGTGTCTTCTGCGTGTACGAGAAACGGCGATTCAGGCGCTGGACAGACTGTATCCCGGTTCTGCCACTTCGCCGGGGGCGCCGAACGCCATGTTTTGAATATTACCGCAAGGCGCGTTGTCCCTGTATGTGACGTTGGACGTGAAGACCGGAAAAGTAGAGAGCAAAACCAGGCGGAGGCATACCAGCGCTGACTTCATCGGGTTCTTCATCGCGATGGGCCAAAAGAGATTCACATCGTCCTCGACAATCTGTCGGCCCACAACACATCGGCTGTACAGGACTTTCTGGATCAGAATCCAAAGGTTCGGTTTGACTCCGACATATTCGTTGTGGCTGAATCAGATTGAACTGTGGTTTGCCAAGACCCAGAGAGACGTCATCGATCGAGGTATGTTCACCTCAGTGACAGATTTGTCAAGAAAGATCCGCAAGTACATTCGGGCATATGCGAAGTCAGCCAAACCGTTCGCTGGACCTATACCGATCCGAACGTCGAATCAAGGTAACGCAATGACTGGGACAGTCTGCTAGAACCATCGCATGCAGATTAATAAAACAATCGTCAACACAGGCGTTCTGTTGATATCCGCCGGCGTGAGTCTTCTTTTATGCGAAGGTGCAGTCCGGCTCATCCTGAACCCGGCCGACTATCTTTCGCTCGAGATGATTCCGGATAACGTGCTCGGTGCCGCGCCACCTCACCTGACAGGCCGAACGGGCATCGATGATTGGGGGTTTCGAAATCCGTCCGTTCCCCAAACCGCCGACATCCTAGCTATCGGCGACTCCCACACATATGGGAATACTGCGACCATGCAGGATTCGTGGCCGTCTACCGTCGCGCGCCTGACCGGCCGAAACGTATACAACATGGGCCTCGGAGGCTACGGTCCAAATCAGTATCTTTATCTCCTCAAGACGAAGGGCATTACGCTCAAGCCGCGGACTGTCGTGTGCGCCCTCTACATGGGTGACGATTTTGAGAATGCATATCTGATCACCTACGGTCTCGACCACTGGGCATGGCTGCGACGTCTCTCCGCCCAAGATGTCAACTTCAACATCTGGCAGACCCCCCACACGCCGAGCTGGAACAAACGCGTACGTATATGGTTTTCTCAGCACAGCGTCGCCTACCAACTCGCATTTCACGGGTCATTTCTCGGCCGTCTTCAGGGAGAAGCACAGATTCGCAATGCCTCGAAAATCTACGATTCGACGGTCACGCTCGACCTACCACAGCAACACATCCTTGAAGCGTTTCGCCCACAATCAATGTTGATCCGACTCGACCAGTCGAGCGAAGCGGTTCGCGAAGGGATGCGGATTACCTTTGAGCTCTTGCGGGAGATGAACGATATCTGCCGCACTAACCACGCGAAGTTTCTCGTCACCGTGATCCCGACAAAAGAAATGGTGTTTTCGCGGTATCTGGAACACAACCAAACGATCGCACTAAATGACGTCATCGATCAGCTGGTCGCGAACGAGCGAATGGCGCGAGCGCGTACATTCGATTTCCTTCGCTCTGCAAATATCGCCTACGTGGACCCTCTGCCCGGACTACAAGCGGCCGTAGGAAAGGAACTATACGCGCGGACGGCCGCCGATATGCACCCCGGTAAAAATGGATATCACGTCATCGGTGAGGCGATCTCCGCCGCATTACAGCATCCGGACCACGTAGGCGAGCGCCGTTATGTTCCGCCCGAGTCCGCCTCCCAAACGCAGTAAACCGGAATGCACCCCGCCGATTACTTGTAACTACTAAGTGAAAAAATAGTACAAAGGACGGCTAATACCTAGTACCTTTTGGATTCAGTACCATGCTATGATCAGACAACTGCATATGAAGATGCGTCAATCTATCGCGACAGCGTGAGTTGCGCGCAAACTCATGATGGAGGCCACCTGAAGGATCTGGTGACTGATAAGAACGGGTACTGTGTTGTCCGGCTTTGGGATAGGGATTAATCCTCTGCTCTTCTGAGCCTGGGCAAGTACAGGTACCGGGACGCCCGATCTGTCGAGTGCGCGCCCGTGTGTTAACACGGCAGCACGAATTCATATATACCCAAAGGGGCGTAAATACGATGAAGTACATAGCCATCCTCTTTTTTTTCTTCCTTCCGATCTCGATGTGGGCTGCATGTTCCGGCTCCGGCACTTCCTGGAACTGCACCGCCGGAAGCACCTCTACCGAAGTCCAAACAGCATTGAACAGTGCAAGCGATGGTGCGACCATCACCTTCGCCACCGGTTCATACTCATGGTCAAACCCAATTTCCCTCAACAACATTGAGGGTGTAACGCTGATCTGTGCAAGCCAGGGCTCCTGTGCGGTGTCCTTTAACGGGCACGACGTGTTGCTGCGTGATAACGTTTCGGCACCCATCACCAAGCTCATTCGAATTAGCGGATTCAAATTTACCGGTTCACCTGGAACCGCTGTGATTTGGCTATTTGGCGCGAGAGATATTCAACAACTGCGAGTCGACCACAATACGTTCGCACTCGGATCGGGCCAGATCGGTATCCTTGCAGGGGAGACGTCAAGCGCTGGAGCAGTATGGGGTGTTGTCGATCACAATAATTTTACAGGCCCCAATAATTTCATGGGAGTCAAGGTGCTCACCGGTGGTAAAACGTGGGCCGCAGGACGGATGGGCAGCCAGTACAACCTGTTCGTTGAAGATAACACCTTCAATTTCAGCAACAACTCAAATTTAGGTGAAGGTGGACTTGATGCTTGGATGGGATCGAGCGTCGTATTCCGATTCAATAACATGTTGAACACGCGCTTCGTAAATCACGGCCTCTGCCATGGCGGTCCAATGAGCTCTGAGGTGTATGGAAACACGATCTCATCGCCGACCGGCCAGGCACCACAATATCGCAACATTCATTTCCAAGGGGCTGGTGAGATCATTGCCTTCAATAACGTAGTCGGTGGATCCTCGGCCGGCCACATCGCACTACAGCATTTCAGATCCGATGCCTCGCAGATGCCGCAAGGAAGTTGCACTGCTTCGAACGTGTGCGATGGCACGGAGACAATGATATATGCCGACGGAAATCGCAGCCCCTCGACGACCTATCGTGGATATCCGTGTTGGCGCCAGCCTGGACGTGATGTCTCTGGTACTCTGAAACCGATTTATCTTTTCCAGAACCGAAATGCAAGCGGAGCAAAGGTAAGTATCCGGCTCGAAAGCGGTGGAAACAGTGCCAGCCACATAAAACCCAATCGCGATTACTATGAAGCTGTCTCGGCCAGTGCACAGACGTCCCGAACAAGTCCCTTCAACGGAACGAGCGGCATGGGTTTTGGCACGCTTGCGAATCGACCCACTACTTGCACAACTGGGCCTGAATCGCAGGATGCCGGAAAGGGCGGTGTTGGTTATTGGGCTACCGATCAAGGTGAGTGGAACAGTTCGAATTCGGGGCCTGATGGTCAACTGTACACCTGCTCAGCAACAAATACGTGGACCGTTCACTACACCCCGTACAGTTATCCGCATCCGTTGCAAGAAGTAGGTTCCGATAGCAGCACTCAGCCACCTGCCCCGCCGACCAGTCTTATTACGACGGTGAAATAAACAGCAAGCATCCTCGCTAATTAACAGCTGTGTCTTGAATAGGAAACTGGTGGCTTGGCGCTCTGCCAACGCCGCCAGTTCGCAACTGAGCAGTTCATCCAAATCAGCGGTTACTCCTTCCACACTCATTACTATTAGCCTTCTCGAATGGCGCTCATTATTCGTATCGATGTCGACCGTCCGTATGGGAGAGTACCGATCAACCGGCACATTTTCAGCCGAGTGAGCTCCGATTTCTATTTCCCACGAGTCCAGGCTTTCGGATATCTAAGCGAGCTCACCACGATGCTGAAATGGCTGACTGACGCTGGTGCTTCCGCATATGTGTTTTTCCGCAGGTGTACGTTCCCAACCAAATACATTGCCCAACTTATCAGGATGGGACGACATGAAGCCGGTCTGCACCTGGAGAACTCCCGGTCGTTTGCGACCTTTCTCGACGAGAAAAACCTGCTTGAGGACCACGTCGGTCAAGCAATTCGAGCCATTTCTAAGCACGGGTCTGGAGGAGCAAAGTTCGGATGGCACCATTACGCCCCATATGAGCCAGAGAAATATATCGAATGGGCCTGCCAAGCATCTATGCGACTGTTTTTGGGAAACTTAGAGGATCCGTCGCTTGAGCGGATTTCATCGAACCCTACGTTAACTGTATTTCCGTCTGCTTTTTGGCTCGAACCCTCCTGGCGGGATACAACCCGTTTTCCAGTGGCGTGGTTGTACGAACACGCGCGATATCGTGATGTAGTCTTGTTAGTCCATCCCGAAAATGTTCTGGCAGATGCCGGATTGACCTCTACTTTCCGCGATCTAATCCGAACGCTGCCTTCGAGAATTCTTGATTAATGAGCCTGAATTCTGGAACGTCTCAACATCGAGTGCTCATGATGGCGTACAGCTACTATGAGTCGGACCCACGCGTCATCCGTGAAGCGGAAGCTGCGGTTGAAGGCGGATTTGATGTCGATTTTCTGACGCTGCGCAGGCCAGGTGCCATGCCGAGTGAGATGATCCGTGGCGTCCGTGTTTTCCGCTTAAATCAAGAGAAGTATCGCGGCGGTAGACATGTGAGCTATCTCGTTGCGTATCTCCTGTTCTTCCTAAGATGCTTTGCGAAAACCACGATGCTTTTCTTCAGCCGCCGCTATCGGGTGATCCATGTGAACAACATGCCCGATTTCTTAGTGTTTACAACCATCATTCCGCGTGTTTTTGGCACCAAGGTGATCCTGGACATCCACGATCCGATGCCCAACACGTTTGCCTCGAAGTTCAGGGGCGGCGAACAAGGGTTCTTTTATCGGCTTCTTCTGTGGCAGGAGCGGATCAGCGCCGCCTATTCAAGCCAAGTGATCACGGTCCACGAGCCTGTACGTGATGGCATTCTCGTCAAACACAGTTTGCCGCGTGACTCTGTCGAGGTCATTGCAAATTTTGCAGATGAGAGAATGTTCCCACTGCGGAAATCCTTCAGCGTGGACGGTCGGATCAAATGTGCATTCCACGGAACGATCGTCCAGCGGTCCGGCCTTCGCTTGCTGATGGAAGCATTGGAGAAAGTCCGCAACAAGGATCGCATTGCCGTCAAGCTCATTGGGGAAGGCGATTTCAGCCAGCCTCTGCGAGAGATGATCGCCTCGATGCGACTGGAGAACGTTGTCGAATTCGATAACCGCAGTTACCCCGTGCACGCAATCGTCGATCGGATAGCCGATTGCAACGTCGGCCTAGTGCCTCTCGAAATCTCTTCCGTCACAAATTACGCTTTGCCGCTGAAGCTAATCGAATACATATCGCTCGGCCTTCCGGTCGTAACCGTACGAAACGCTGCAATTACGCATTATCTCAGCGAGGACGATTGCATGTTTTTTGAGCCGAATAGTCCCGACTCACTTGCATCTGTGCTGGATCGCATTGCGGAAAACCCGCAGATTCTCCATCGCTACCGGCAACGGTCCATTGCACTACGACCACGCTTTTCATGGACAGGCGAGAAACGCAAGTACGTCGCCCTACTCACGAAGCTGACACAAGCCTTCTAAGGCATCGAATCATATGGATCGCACTCTCGAAAGTACCTCACTGAGCAACAGCATTGCGAACGTGGCCCGCTGGGTCGAGGATCATGAATACCGCGCCTACGATCCCGGTGACGGTAATCTGTCTTTTTTGCGCTATCTGACCTTTGACACTCATTTCCTTCGTCGATTGCTGACCGCCGGCGCACTGCGCATTCCGTTCCATATACGGCCGTGGATTGGAATACGACCACACACTTCCACGAAGGGTATGGGGTACATGGGATGGGGCTACACAAAGATGTATTCGGTGACGAAAGACCCACGTTATCGCCGTCAAGCCGAGTATTGCTTTGAATGGCTCATGCAAAACCGGTCCCTTGGGTATAAGCAGTACTGCTGGGGTAACGATTTCTCATTTTGCACTAGAGCAGGAACTATACCCAAGTACCTACCTACAATCGTCTGGAGTAGCCTTATTGCAACCGCGTTTCTAGAAGCGTACGACGTCTTGGCAGAGGACAAATACTTAGAAGTTGCGGTCAGCACTGCCGAATGGATAAAAACGCTTCCGAGAGAACAGACGGAAAGGGGAATCTGTATAAGCTATATTCCTGGCGTGCAGAGTTCTATCCACAATTCGAATCTGTTGGGAGGGGCTTTATTGGCTTGCGTTTCTAAACGCACGGGTGACATTGAGGCTGCGGAGTTGGCCCGACAGGCAATGATTTACAGTTGTGAACGGCAGAACGATGATGGGGGATGGTTTTATGGACAGGCTACAAAGTACCACTGGATCGATAATTTTCACACTGGCTACAATCTGGATTGCTTGAAACGATATGAAGATAGCATTGGAGATGGAGAATTTACCAACAATCTCGTGGGAGGCTTCCGTTATTTCATAAACACGTTTTTTGAAGCTGACGGATGCCCTAAATATTATCACAACAGGCGTTTACCGATTGATATCCAATGTGCGGCGCAGGCGATAGATACGTTAACATACTTCTCGTCAGTCGATCCGCAGTCGTTGGAATTAGCTAAGACAGTAGCTGAATGGACTATCGGAAACATGCAGGCGAAGGATGGACATTTCTATTATCGAGATCTTGGGTGGAAGAAGATAAAAACACCCATGTTTCATTGGGGCCAAGGAACCATGTTCAAGGCTATGACCCATTTGCTTGCAAGAATAGAAGAAACCTCGTGTATTGAAATCCGTGCTGGTGTTTTTCAAGAACGAAAGTGAACCCATGCAAAACCCGTCATTGAGGTATGTTCTGATCACACCGGCTCGCAATAAAGAAGCATTTTCTGAACTAACAATTCAGTCTGTAGTTCAACAACCGTCAACTTCTTGAAGTGGGTAGCGGTAAGGGATGGATCTACAGATCGGACGGACGAAATTGTGGGGCAATACGCTAATCAGCATAATTGGATTGACTTCTTGAGAATGCCGGGTCGGGTTGAGCGACATTGTGGAGGTAAGATCGCAGCTTCAGCGCTGGATACTTTCGCCTGTTAAATGTCGATTATGACCTGGTAGGAAGCCCGAAGCTGACCTAGCCTTTGAAAGTAATTATTTTGAGTTTCTATGGAGATAGTTTTCTCTGGATTCCCGCCTGGGGGGTTGTCGGCACTCCTTTCGTCGAAAATGATCGTATTTAGACTATCGGCTCATCAGCAGGGATCATGTCTACGAGCTTGTCAGGTATTTCGCCGAGAATGCTATGAGGGCATCGGCGGGTACATTCCTATAAAGGGCGGCGCATCGATAGCATCGCTGTGATGACTGCTCGGATGAGGGTGGCGAACGCAGACATTTCTAGAAATGGTCTTGCAACATATGGGCCGATGAGTTACGGGAAATGGCGTCGAAAAGGGAGTTTATTGAGTTTCACAGAAGAGATCACATCCAGCGATTGTACTTGTTTCTTCGGAGAAAACAACAGGTCGCTCTAACACTACTTTGTACTTCAAGCACTTAACAGTTGCTTGACCAAGTAGCGGAGCGCACAGCTCACATCATGATAGTTGAGTTAAAGTAAGCATGCCGGAACTTGAAGAAGAAGACGATTTCAGCCAGACTTTAGACCGGATATGGAGTATGTTCATTCGGCGTCGATGGATAGTAATTGGAATTGGCTGCACGATAGCTTTAGCTACGATCGCCGTGACCTTTCGTATTCCGAACGAATATACCTCTGAAGCAACCATCCTAGTCGATGCGCAGAAGGTTTCAGAACGTTATGTAGTTTCTACCACAACTTCCAACGTGAGCCAAGCCTTAGAAGCTATGGAGCACGAGGTTTTATCTCGACCCAAGCTTCTTGGCATAATAGAGGAGCTTAACCTTTATCGTAAACAGAGAAAAACACTCGCACCAGAGCAATTGATTGCATTAATGCGAGAGAATCTGTCCATCGAGCCTTTTGCGAGGCCCGGCCAAATTGTAGCCAACGCGTTCCGGATCTCATTTACGTCAGCCAGCCCCGAATTGGCGCAGCAGGTGGCAAGCAGGCTATCCACCCTTTTCATCGAACAAAATCTAAAGACCCGATCGGAGCAGGCCACAACCACGACGACATTCTTACACGAGCAACTGGAGAATACTAAAAACGAGCTGACTTCCCAAGAAAACCAATTGCGCGACTTTAAGATGCAATACCTTGGAGAACTTCCGGAGCAACAGCAAAGTAACGTAGCAATTCTTCGGGGTTTGGAAAATCAGCTCACCGACGTAACGTTGAGTCGCAATCAGGCAAAACAGCAGAGACTGTATCTAGAATCGCAGTTGAATGAACATCGCCGTCGCGAGTTGAGTCGCCTGCAGACGGAAAGAAGACAATTGCTCACGAGTTTCACCCCGCAACATCCTGACGTCGTAAAGAAGGACCAAGAAATCACCCGGCAACAAAAGCTGGTCGAGAGTCTAAGCGTAGGAGAGTCCTTAACATCACCTCAAAAAGATCAGACCACCGCGAGCACTTCGACATCTGGTGATGATCTAGAGATTGTTCAGTTAACGAGGCAGTTGCAGGCGAATGCATTTGAGATAGATGCTCTGCTCAAAAAGGAACAAAAGTTTCGGGCAGAAGTTGATCAGTACAGAAGTCGATTAAATCAGACTCCCATTCGAGAACAACAAGTTACGGCCATGCAGCGAGATTACGATCTACTACGCCAACATTATGGAGATCTTTTAAAGAAGGAACAGGAATCTCAATTAGCCACAAATCTCGAGAAACGGCAGGAAGGCCAGCAATTTCGACTGGCTGATCCACCCAATTTACCAACGCGTCCATCCGCACCCAAACGTGTGAAAATCGCTCTTGGCGCCCTTGCTGTTGGGCTTGTCTTGGGTTGTGCATTCGCAGTTTTGGCGGAGGTTAAGAATCGTTCTTTCCATACGGAAGATGAGGTCAGCAGTCTTGTGCTACCCATGGTGATCGGTGTGCCGCGTTTTTTCACACCGGGAGAGCAACGGCAACGAGCCCGTAAACGAGCGCTTGAATGGTGCGCCGGACTTGTGTTGCTTTTTGCAGTTGTGGCCGCAGAGTATTTTGTGTATCGGCACGGATAGCGACCTTTTATGACACTTGATATCTTTACGGATGCCAGACGGTTCTTACGAACATACGACGAGTTTCATTCATAATGTACGAACAGTTTTACAACGTACGCACGAACCCTTTCGCTCTGACACCCGATCCTGACTACCTGTTCCTATCGGATGAACAGAGAGAAGCCGTCGCGAGTTTGATGTACGCAGTATTAGCTCGCCGGGGATTCTCGGTTTTAGTTGGCGATGCCGGGACCGGTAAAACTACTCTACTGCGAGCTCTGATGCGGTCTCTGCCAGAAACTCGAGCGGTCTTTAGTGTAGTCGTGAATCCTACGCTCAGCCCAGCAGAGTTCCTGCGAACATGCGTTGGAGATTTCGGAATCGATACAGAAGAGTGTGCAAAAGATGCGCTTCTAACAAAGCTTCATCGATTTCTCATTGAAGTTCATAAAAACAACAAAGTTGCAGTGTTAGTTATTGACGAGGCGCAGCGATTGAGCCCTCAGGTGCTTGAGGAAATTCGCCTGTTGACGAATTTCGAGACTGATAAAGAAAAGCTGATTCAGGTGATTCTCGCAGGCCAAGACGAACTCGCTGATACCTTGGACCGCTACGAACTCCGGCAACTAAAACAACGTGTGACAACACGTCTGCATATTAAGCCGCTGACGCCGGACACTATTGTTGCTTACATGCGATATCGCTGGGCACGTTGTTCTGATGCGTCCTTACCGTTTGACGCTGGCGCCATCGCCGTTATTCAGGATATCAGTGCTGGTATTCCTCGCCTGATCAACTCAATTTGCGAGAACGCTCTTATCTTCGGTTTTGCTCAAGGTCAGCGCACCATCGATCAGACCGTGATCAATGCAGTAGCCACAGATCTACATTTAACTTATCCCAAAAGGAACATTACCGTGACTACGTCGGGTCGTGATTCCCAATCGGTGAGCAAGAATAACGAACAAGATGAAGCAGTGGCCGTTCAACGGACAACACAACAGTCTAGTCAACAAATTGTGATGCCGACGCTCGACCGATACACACCACGGCGCGGTTGGCGGGTTTTGTTTGGGCTGGACTAGGAGGGATCTGTGAGTAAGATATTTGACGCCTTACGTAAGGCGCAGGGAGACGTTTCCGAGATAGCGCTTCCATTCATTTATGGTGCCGGAGCTTCCGCCGCACCGGATCAACTCAGAAACTCCGAGGGCGTACATCATCCGTTGGTATTCAAAGCCGAGCCGAAGGAGCTTCAGGTGGAAGAAGTCTATGTGAGGCATTTGGCCTGCCCCATCATCTTTCACACAGATCCTGCGAGCATAGCCGCAGATAGGTTTCGATTGCTACGAATGCGTCTTGGAGAGTGTTGGAAGGCGGGGAAACTGAAAACTCTCCTGGTTACCAGCCCTCTACCTGCCGATGGTAAATCCACAACTGCTCTCAATCTTGTCACTGCGTTGGCTGAAGAGAAGAAACGATCGGTTTTGCTGGTGGATGCGGACCTCCACCGCCGCTCGATTACGCAACAGCTTCATCTTGAGGAGGAGGCTGGTCTGGCTGAATGTCTGCATGGTCGGATAACTCCAATTTCTACCATCCGTCGTATCGAGCCATTTGGGTGGCATTTTTTGCCAGCCGGCCAGCGCAGTGTCGCTAGTCCGACAGAACTGTTGCAACCTCAGGAGCTGGCAATCTTGTTTCAGAGGCTCACGTCCCAGTTCGACTGGGTTGTGGTCGATTCACCTCCAGTTCTTCCATTGAGCGACGCTGTGGCGCTACAGCAACACGTTGATGGAACGTTATTGGTGGCTAAGGCCGGCGGTACTCCTGAAAAGGCAATAAATGACGCCATCGCTCTTCTCGGGCGAAAGCACATTTTAGGTCTTGTTCTCAACGGAATTGAGAAGCTAAACCGTTCCTACTCCTCTTATTATCAGTACAGTGGCTCGCAAGCCACTCCTAAAAGTGACACGCCTCGATAAAGCATCTGTCGGCACAATGATCTAAAATTTCTGACACGGTTTGCTAGCACTCCGAATCACTGTACTCGCGTGTCTCATTGTACTGGAAACAGTACACGCGCAAGCCTGCCCGAACCCTATGGCCGGCGAGAATCTTCTACCCGAAAATACCCGGTGGACTACCAGTGGATACGGTGATCCAAGCTTTCAGGGGTTCGCAACGGGCATGAGTATCAATGCCGGCGAAACCGTGTTGTTCAACATCAATACCGATGCTGCAAGCTATCAAATTGATATTTATCGGTTGGGGTATTATGGCGGCGACGGTGCCCGCAAGATAACGACTATCCGTCCGTCAGTCTCTCTTCCACACATTCAACCACCCTGCTTGACGGACGGTACCACAAAGCTTGTAGATCGTGAAAAGTGGTCGGTTGCCGCGTCATGGGATGTGCCGTCGACAGCGGTATCAGGAATTTACCTTGCACTGCTCCGGTGGTCGGATACGAAAGGCGCAAGTCACATCATCTTTGTTGTTCGTAATGATGCAAGCCAGTCAGAGGTTTTGTTCAAAACTGCCAACGAAACATGGCAGGATGAGTACCACGATGGCGAAGGCGGTTCACCAGATTTGGGAATGGAACAAGCGACTATCAACCTGCCCGCATATACGAGCGTTCAGGCCTCAACATCTGCTCCTTTACTAAAACCTGCGACACAGTCGATAGATACAGCGCCACCCACGTCTACCTTCACGTCCCTCTTGGCGCTGCAATATGGTGTGAAGAATACGATATCTGGTTCTGCCTTGGATAGTGAAGGCGTGGTAGCCGGGGTTGAAGTCTCAGTTGATCAGGGGCAGACCTGGCACCAAGCGAAGGGCCACGAGAATTGGACGTATGACTGGACACCGTACTCATTATCGGAATATTGGACCGTGCTCGTCCGCGCGTTTGATGATAGTGGCAATGTACAAACGATACCAACTAGTGCTGTTTTTAGAGCTGTGGGCGTTTCCACCACCTGGTCGGATGTGGCCAAGCCAGATCTCCTTAGTGATGAAACCAAGCCAATAGAACTCGGAATGAAGTTTCGTTCCGACGTTACGGGCTACGTCACGGCTGTCAGGTTTTACAAAAGCCCTCAGAATACAGGCACACACGTCGGGAGTTTGTGGTCTGCGGACGGTACTCGACTGGCTTCGGTCACCTTCGTTAATGAAACCAATATAGGTTGGCAGCAGGCCTTATTCCCATCGCCTATCCGAATCGCAGCCAATACGACGTATGTAATTTCATACTATGCCCCCAACGGGGGGTATGCCGCTAGTATTGGCTTCTTCAAAGCAGGAGTAAGCAAGACACCATTGCACGTGCTTGCGGATGAGGTCGACGGACCTAACGGCATTTTTGTATACGCCGAAGGTGGCGGCTTCCCTGATCAAACATACCAGGCTAGCAATTACTGGGTGGATGTTGTGCTCCTGATTCCCAGTGGTGAGCAGCATAGGGTCGCTTTGAGTTGGACAGCTAGCACTTCTACAAATGTTATCGGCTATAACCTATATCGCACAACAACATCAGGGAAGGCCTATATCAAGCTCAACACCTCACCAATAGCTTCGACCACATACGTCGACAACGATGTAATCTCTGGTGTGACTTACTTCTATACCGCGACCGCAGTCGATCCTTGGAGTACCGAGAGTGCGCTCTCCAACGAAGTCAAGGTGGAACTTCCAACTCCATAAGACGTTGTTATTAAAACGTTCTGTTCACTTTCCGGCACTCACAACCCCGAACCTCTATTACGTTTACAACAACATTGCAGGCGTATAAGATTTACGAATCGGAGCCGACCCCTTCAGGTTCTTCCATTGAGTGGTGCCGGACGGTTACTACGCACTCCTTCGACAATAAAGCGCATAGCGGGCCTCGTCCTTGATGGCATTTGGAAACTAACAAACGCTAGTTGCGATGGCGTTCTAAACATGCTAGATGAACGTATTTTTTGAGGTGATTTTATGAAGCGATCTATAACGGCCGTGCTTAGCGCGATGTTATTCGCATCTGTCATTGGGTGGATACCTGCAGCCGTGGCGGCGACGGAAGCGGAAAAGCGCAATGCTATCCAAAAAGGTTTGGCCTACTTGTATGCGACCCAGCAGTCTGGTGGATATTGGAACTTTTCGGGTTACGAGCAGGCTGCCACAGGAGCGGGCGTATCTTCCTTCCTAAGACATCACGACAGTTGGGGCAGTAACGCTTTCATTTACAAGACCGCGGTCGAAACGGGAATCGCCTATCTTATAAGCACTGCCAACACTACCGAAGTAAGTACCAGAAATGACGGCGTGAACATATGTCCTGGTCGCGCTGGCTCGTGCACGGGTGTTTATTGGTTCGGTAATTCCAGATCGACGTTCACCACCGGACTGGTAGCACCAGCCATTGCCGCCTATGGATTAACCGTAGGTCCGGATACCGTCGCAACTGTCAGTGGGCCACTCGCAGGAATGACATGGGGGCAGATTGCTCAGAGTATCACTAATACGCTTGCTGCTACTCAAAGTACCAATGTCAACAGAAATAGAACCGGGGGCTGGCCTAGTCTAATCCCTGGCAACGGCGATGCGACCAGTGCTGATACTCAGTGGGCCGCCATCTCACTAATCTATAACGAAACTTTAGGTGCTATTACTCCCGAGGCCACAAAAGATGCGCTAACGGTCTGGCTAAACAACATCCAAAGCGCTACTGGCGCAGTGTGTTCTCAACCTGATACCAATCCGTGCGCTCAGGCTGACACTGGCGGTTGGCTCCTAGCTATGAAGTTCGTTGGCTACGATCTAACGAATTCGAAGCTTCAGGCGGCGCTTTCTTTTCTGAATACCGAGTGGCAATCACCTTCAGTCGAACAAGGGGGCGCTTTTGGTCAACCCCTAGCGATGTGGTCGGTTTATAACGGCTTAGCTGCAACTATTGGGTTGAATGACACAACACGCATTGGTGGGTGTCACTCAACTGCCAAGAAGGGTTTCGCAAAACAATCTAGTGAAGTACCGTGTACCTGGTGGGAAGATTACAACCAGTGGCTAGTCGATAACCAGAGAGTTGATGGAGGTTGGGGTCAATCGGCGTCGTCAGACCCCCTTGCGGTCGCCTTCTCTATTGACATACTTGGCGCTACCCAGATCCCCCTACGAGCCAACCCACTTCCTGGATCCATTCCCTCGCAACACATCGTCGCCACCATGCCGCAGATTAAAAGCGCAGCCTCCATGTTGAGCACGGGCCAACCCAGCGCGGGTACTACGTCTATTACACACGCCCAGGGACAGTTCGCCAAGATTCGCAAACGTGTGCGCCGGGGTGTTACTGCTATCGCTTTGAGCGAAGACGGCAGTGCTCTTGCGAGCGCAGGTACAGATAAACGGATTATTATTTGGAGTCCTGTTACAGGTACGCAGCAGCTAACGCTTCCACGTTCACTCGGCATACCCACTAGTCTTGCCTTTTCCCGGGCTGGGCTGATCAGCGCCGGCAAAGATAGCCTAGTACGCCTTTGGGACAAAACCAGTGGCAGGGAACTTGCGCAACTCGCGGGGCATGAGAATGCTGTAAACGCTATCACGACTAGCCCTAACGGCTCCTGGTTGGCCACCGCAGGGGAAGGCACCCGCATCATGGTGTGGCATCAAAACAGTCGTAAATTGGCCAAAGTCCTCTTCGGTTCAAAAGATTTCGTCAATACCCTTTCTTTCAGCCCAGACAGCCAGCTTTTGGCCAGTGCGGGCGAGGACACTCGTGTTCTAATCTTCGATGTCGCCACCGGAAAGCTTCTCTTTACCTTACTTGGACACTCCGGATCAATCGATGCTGTTGCCTTTAGTCCGAATGGGACAGTGTTGGCCAGTGCGGGCCAAGACACTGAGATTCACTTGTGGGATCCGGTCAAAGGACAACAGCGTCAAGTTCTTCGCGGACATTCGGCTCCGATACGAACGCTAGCCTTCAGCCCCGATGGTCGCTTAATCGCAAGCGCCGGCGAAGACACGCAGATCAGGTTATGGAATGCCGCAACTGGCGCTCTGAACAAGGTTCTTGCCGGGTCAACCGGTGCAATCAATACCTTTGCTTTTGATCCCAAGGGATTGTTTTTGGCGAGTGCAAGTGAAAGTGGAGAAATCACGCTCTGGAATTTAGTCTCGGGAGCAAAACTTATCACCATCAGGGTGCCCGGAGCATTATGAGCGGCGTCGAGTGGCATCCCTCTTTCGATTTACGTGTGTTTAGCTTCTTCTTCGGAATGCAAGGACATAAGTATGGTGGGTAGAACGCGAGTAACGAATCATTTTTGTAGAGCAGTCATAGGGTCCGTATTGCTGCTCTCTTGGGCTGCTACGGCGCAACGCGCTAATGCCCAGGATCCTAACCAAGGGCCTGGCGGTCCCATTCTGGCTATAACGTCGTCTTCTTCTACATTCGGCAAGTATTACGCGGAAATCCTACGAACCGAAGGGCTGAACGAATTCGCCGTAAGTGATATTGCTCTAGTGACGCCGACCACACTGGCTTCCTACGAAGTAGTTATCCTTGCGGGTCCGATGACGCTGACCCCCAGTCAGGTCACTATGTTTACCAACTGGGTGAATGCTGGCGGTAACTTTATTGCCATGCGGCCCAATTCGCAACTCGATAGTTTGCTCGGGCTTACGTCAACGGCCGCGACGCTCTCAAATGCCTATATGCGCGTCGATACATCTACAGCGGTCGGCGCTGGCATCGTCAGCCAATCCATGCAGTTTCACGGCACAGCCGCCGCATACACACTCAACGGTGCTTCGAGCGTTGCCACTCTCTATACGAATTCCACCACCGCCACCGCTAACCCAGCTGTAACTCTGCGAAGCATCGGCACGAATGGTGGCCACGCAGCGGCATTCGCATATGATCTCGCGACGTCCATCGTTTATACGCGGCAGGGAAATCCGGCTTGGGCGGCGCAGGAGCGTGATGGTTTTACGCCCATCCGCTCCAATGACAAGTTCTTTGGCGCCGCTACAGAAGACCTGCAAACCGATTGGGTGGACCTGGACACACTAGTGTCGATTCCGCAAGCAGATGAGCAGCAGCGGTTGCTCTCTAATCTGATTCTCCAGATGAATCTTGCGAAAAAACCATTGCCACGCTTCTGGTACTTCCCGCGTGGAAAGAAGGCAGTGGTCGTTATGACTGGTGATGATCACGGGAATGGCGGAACCGCGGGTCGTTTTGACCAGGAGATTGCCGCTAGCCCGGCGGGTTGTAACGTGGCGAATTGGGAATGCATTCGCTCGACCTCATATATGTACGTTCAGCCTCAGAACATGACGAATGCCCAAGTAGCGAGCTACGCGGCTCAAGGATTTGAGGTGGGACTGCATATCAACACCAACTGCGACGACTTCACGCCCGTCTCGCTGAATGCAATTTACAGTCAGCAGATCGCTGATTTCAGAGCTTCTTACCCTAGCATCACGACTCTACCGACACAGCGCCACCATTGCCTTGTATGGAGCGATTGGGCATCGGGCGCGAAAATACAACTCGCGAATGGAATGCGGTTGGACACGAACTACTATTTCTGGCCTCCGGGGTGGGGACAAGGCCGACCCGGCCACTTCACCGGATCCGCCATGCCGATGCGTTTTGCAGATCTTGACGGCACCCTCATCGATGTCTACAACGCTCCCACTCAGATGACTGATGAATCGGGGCAGAGCTACCCGCTGACCGGCGATGTCCTTTTAAACGCAGCCGTTGGACCGCAGGGCTTTTATGGCGTTTATACCGTGAACTCTCATGCCGATACTGCCACAAATCCGGTCTCTGATGCGGTCGTCCCTTCAGCTCTTGCGCGGGGGATTCCCGTCGTGTCAAGTGCTCAAATGTTGACTTGGTTGGACGGCCGAAATAACTCCTCATTTAGTGGGCTGGCATGGAATGGCAGTACATTGACTTTCAGCATTTCACCTGGCAATGGCGCAAACGGACTACAAGCCATGGTTCCGAGGAACTCTACCTCTGGAGTTCTCAATGCCCTCACAGGTCCCAACGGCGCTGTCAGCTTTACGCTAGACATCATTAAAGGTGTGGAATATGCATTTTTCTCCGCCGGCGCCGGAAACTACACGGCAACTTATGGATCCGACACGACACCGCCGACCGTGACATCAGTGTCTCCGGCCAGTGGAGCTACCGGCGTTAACCAGAGCACAACCGTCACTGCTACCTTCAGCGAAGCAATGGACGTGACGACGATTACAACAACCAACGTCGCGCTGCGCAATGGTTCCGTGCTCATACCTGCAACAGTTGCCTATAATGCCACGACCAGAGTGGTAACGCTTACGCCAAGCAGTCCTCTAGCCGCCTTGAGCACATTCACTGCCACCATTAGTACCGGTGTCAAAGATTCTTCTGGAAATGCTTTGGCCGCCAATCGCATCTGGTCATTCACCACCGCGACTCCACCATCGTGTCCGTGTACGATTTGGAGCACTTCAACTGTACCGGGAAACCCTGCGGTAAACGATCCGAATGCTGTCGAGCTGGGAGTGAAATTCAGGACTGATCTGAATGGCTTTATCACTGGAGTTCGTTTCTATAAGGGAGCTACAAATACAGGTATTCACGTCGGCACCCTGTGGAGCAGCTCCGGTCAGGTACTCAGAACGGCAACCTTTATCAATGAGACTGCTTCTGGATGGCAACAGGTGAACTTCTCAAATCCTGTAGCCGTCACCGCAAACACAGTCTATGTAGCCTCTTATCACACTACAGTCGGCAATTACGCGACCGATAATGGATACTTCGCAACCGCTGGTGTTGATAATGCGCCGCTACATCTATTGCAGAACGGCGTCAGTGCCGGCAACGGTGTATATGCCTACAGCGCTACCGCTGGCAACACCTTCCCGAGTAATACTTTCCAATCATCCAACTATTGGGTTGATGTGGCTTTTGTTATCACAGTAGGCCCCACAGCATTAAATCTCAGTTCGACCACCCCCGCCAACAATGCAACGGGGATAGCGTTGAATTCGCCCGTAAGCGCGACTTTCAATAATGCTCTTAACACAGCAACAATTACTTCTTCAACGTTTACATTGAAAAACGCTGGCGGAACTGCAATCCCGGGTACCTACAATGTGACCGGCTCTACAGCGACGCTCACTCCCAGCAGTCCCTTTGCAGCTTCCACAACCTACACTGCGACTCTGACCACAGGCGTCAGCGACACTAATGGGACTGCGCTAACGGCTGATTACATCTGGTCATTTACCACTGCTGGAGTCGACACCACGCCGCCAACGGTCACTTCGGTGACTCCGGCTAATGGAGCCACCGGTGTTAGCCAGAGCACGACAGTCACTGCCACCTTTAGCGAGACGATGGATGCAACGACGATTACGACAACCAACGTCGCGCTTCGCAATGGGTCCGCGCTCATACCTGCAATAGTCGCGTACAACGCTAGTACTCGAGTGTTGACTCTCACACCAAGCAGTCCTCTAGCTTCCTCAACCACGTTTACCGCCACTGTTTCCACCGGTGTGAAAGATTCTTCTGGAAATGCTTTAGCCGCCAATCGCATCTGGTCATTCACTACTGCAAGTAGTGGTTCAAGCGGAGGCCCAGAGCCAACTAATTGGTTTTCTGGTGATATCCATGTTCACACAAACTGTGGCGGATCCCCGGAAGCGCTAAATAGCATTTTGAATCGCATGGCGCCGCAGAACCTTTCAGTAATCTCACTCCTCGCCGACATGGGCAATGGTGAAGTTCAAAATCCCGCCACAGATTTGCCCTTAGTAAATGGCCAAGATGCCTCCGTCTCCATACCAGGGCGGATTGTTCATTGGGATACGGAATGGCATTGGGATGCGATTTATACCCAATACGCACACCAAGCTTTGGGGGGACATATTTTGGCTTTAGGGCTTACACAAGCTCAACAAGTCTGGGAAGAGTCCACTTCTAAGATCTTCGACTGGGCACATCAGAGGAATGCCGTTGCTGGTTTTGCTCATATGCAGTACCTCGATGGCAGCATTCCTCAGTCTCTTACCTGCTGCACACCCATCGAATATCCCGTCGAAGTAGCGTTGGGCAGTGCCGATTTTATCTCAGAAGATGTGGATGACAGCGGTTCATCGTTCCCGATGAATCCCGACCAGTTTATCCAAGCCTATTACAAGTTGCTCAATACTGGCTTTAGACCTGGTTTTGCAGCAGGTACAGACTATCCATGCAATGCAGGTAGAGACTTAGGGTCACTGCTGACCTATGTACAAGTTCCAAGCGGGCAGTTGACTTACCAAAACTGGATTAACGGTATTAAAAATGGTAGGACAGTCGTTTCTCGAAACGGTCATAGAGAGTTTCTCGATCTGAAAGTGAACGGGAACTCAACACCAGGGGATGAGATTCAGCTGCCTGCAACTGGCAGCCTACCTGTGACGGTTCAATGGACAGCAACGCAGAATTTCACAGGGACTATCGAACTGGTAAACAACGGTGTTGTTGTGGCAAGTCAACTAGCATCGGTGACGTCCGGCACGCCGGTGACTTTAACCACAACCGTAAACTTCCCGAAGAGTGGATGGCTTGCTGCGCGAAGGATGGGTGCTGACGGCCACCAAGTACACACAGCAGCCGTGTTTGTGATCGTTAACAATGCGCCTATCCGCACAAGCGTCGCCGACGCAAATTACTTCATCCAATGGATGGATAATCTTCTGACAAACACCTCGCCAGGAGGCATATGGAATTCCTTCTTCCCCACCCAACTAAGCGCAGCGCAATCCCGCTATCAAGCTGCAAAGGCAAAATTCCAACAGATCGCAGCCGAAGCGGCCGGAGCGACTCCATTGGGTGTGACGGCGACATTGCCAGCAACGGGGGCGACCGCCGCAGCAGTGGGCACAACGGTGACCACTACTTTCAGCAATGCCCTAAATATCAGTACCGTTAACGCGTCAACTTTCACCTTGCGAGATCCGGCCAATACGCTGGTAACAGCTTCCTACAGTGCGAGTGGTAATAGCGCGATTCTCTCGCCTGCAGCTCCACTCTTGCCATCCACTACCTATACAGCAACACTTACAACCGGGGTCAGAGACACCGCCGGCAATGCGCTTGTTGCCGACTACATCTGGTCCTTCACCACATCTGGTGCAAGTGGGTCAGGTTGCACTACGAATTGCACCATCTGGTCGAGTACAACAATACCTGGAACAATCGACCAAGGTCCTGATAGCCCTGTCGAATTGGGAGTAACATTCAGATCTGATGTTAGCGGCAGCATAACGGGTATACGCTTCTATAAAGCGGCTACCAATATCGGTACGCACGTTGGCAACCTCTGGTCGAGCACTGGCCAACTCCTGGGATCCTCGACTTTCATCAGCGAAACTGCCTCTGGATGGCAACAGGTGAACTTCCCCACGCCTATTGCCATCACGGCAAACACCGACTATGTCGCGTCTTACCACACAGGCACCGGGCATTACAGCCAGGATGAAAACTTTTTCGCCGCAGCCGGAGTTGACAATCCGCCTTTGCATGCATTGCGGAACGGCGTGTCTGGGTTTAACGGCTTGTATGCGTATGGTTCAGGAAACGTCTTTCCCACGCAGAGTTTTAATTCTGCGAATTACTGGGTGGATGTCGTATTCAATTCAGCGGCCACACCGACGTTGACCTCGATTGCGGTAACTCCTGGGAATCCTACGATTCTCGTTGGGGGCACGCAACAGTTCACGGCTACTGGAACGTACTCGGACAACAGTACCCAAAGCCTCACGAATCAGGTGACCTGGAGTTCCACGAGTACAGCAGTGGCTACTATCAACGCTGCTGGACTAGCTACCAGTGCTAGCGCTGGCTCCACTAGCATATCGGCCCGGTTGGGCAGTGTCACTGGTAACACATCCTTGACTGTGCAAGGCACTGCACTCGCGATAACGACGACAACGTTATCCGGAGGAACTGTCGGTACCGCCTATACTGGCACCCTGGCAGCAAGTGGTGGTACAAGCCCGTATACATGGTCACTTGTTAGCGGTTCTTCCCTGCCCGCTGGGCTTACTCTGAATGCTTCCACTGGCGGCATCTCGGGAACACCTACTCCTTCGGGTACGTCTATTTTCACCGTTCGCGTAACCGATTCGGCTACACCTCCAGCGACTACAACGAAGAGTTTGAGTATTACAATCGCTGCGGCTCCAACACCAGTTTCGATCACAACAACGGCACTCCCGGAAGGAACTGTCGGCGTTGCCTATTCCACGACACTGGCGGCAAGCAGTGGCACAGCGCCGCTTACATGGTCTATCGTTACCGGTTCGTTACCTTCTGGTCTCACCCTCAACCCCGGGACGGGGGTCATTGCAGGAACACCGACCACCGCGGCCCCATCCGCTTTTACCGTTCGCGTGACGGACTCAGCCACTCCGGTGGCAACGGCAGAAAAGACCCTGAGTATCGCAATCGCCGCGGCGCCCGTACCCCTCTCGATCACGACAACGGCACTCCCGGGAGCTACTGTCGGCACCGCCTATTCGATGACACTGGTGGCAAACGGTGGTACAACGCCATATACATGGTCCCTTGTCAGCGGCACCCTGCCTCCTGGGCTAACCCTGAATGCTACTACAGGTAGCATCACTGGAACACCGACTAGCGCGGTTACTCGCTCGCTCAATATTCGAGTGTCCGATTCCGCCACCCCAGCAGCAACGGCAAATAGGACCTTGAGTATCACGATCGCATCAGCCCTTTCTATAACGACTGCTACACTCCCTGGCGGAAATGTCGGTGCGGCCTATTCCACAACAATAGCGGCGAGCGGTGGTACAGCTCCACGTACATGGTCTGTGGCTACTGGTTCATTACCTGCCGGTCTGACCTTGAATGCTTCCACCGGCGGCATTGCAGGTACACCTACCGCCGTGGGTACATCCAATTTCACGATTCGGGTCACTGATGCCGCCACAGCAACCGCAAACAGAAATATGAGTATCACCATCGCGCCGCCAATTGTGATCACGACAACGGCACTCCCGAGAGGTACTGTCGGCACCGCCTATTCGATGACACTGGTCGCAAACGGTGGTACAACGCCATATACATGGTCCCTTGTCAGCGGCACCCTGCCTCCTGGGCTAACCCTGAATGCTACTACAGGTAGCATCACTGGAACACCAACTAGCGCGGTTACTCGCTCGCTCAATATTCGAGTGTCCGATTCCGCCACCCCAGCAGCAAGGGCAAATAGGACCTTGAGTATCACGATCGCATCAGCCCTTCCATAACGACTACTACACTTCCTGCGGAAATGCCGGTGCGGCCTATTCCACAACACTAGTGGCGAGCGGTGGTACAGCTCCACGTACATGGTCTGTGGCTACTGGTTCATTACCTGCCGGTCTGACCTTGAATGCTTCCACCGGCGGCATTGCAGGTACACCCACCGCCGTGGGTACATCCAATTTCACGATTCGGGTAACTGATGCCGCCACAGCAACCGCAAACAGAAATATGAATATCACCATCGCGGCACCAATTGTGATCACGGCCTTTGCAGCACCCACTTCACACGCGCCCCTGGATGGCGGAGATAATAATGGATTCCAGACAGATCCGACGAATGCTTTCGCCGTTGATGGCGCGCTCGCTGTTGACTCCATCAGCGGATCGGGGCTCGTTCTTTTTCCATCCTGTACGAACAATGCTCACGATAAACACGCGTTTTACAACTACAATCTAAACGTGCCGGCAGGCTCAACCATTCGAGGTATTGAGGTTCGCTTGGATGCAAGAGCGGACAGTACTAGCAGTTCACCACAGATGTGCGTTGAACTTTCATGGGACAGTGGGAGTACATGGACGACGGCACAGCAGATCACTCCGACACTGACCACAACGACCGCTACCTATACTCTTGGTAGCCTACTTCTCTCTGGGGCCGCTCCTCTTGGACCGTCCCACAACTCGCGAACGGCGTGTTCAGAGTACGAATTACAAATATGGCAAGCTTGTCTACGTCTCGAACATTCTCTCTGGATGACCTCGCGGTCAGGGTGAACTATCAATAAGGATTGTTCGAGTTCGAGGACTAGAAAGCAGAATTGACTGGGATCCAGAGATCCCAGTCACACTATCTGAGAATTATTTAAGGTGTGGGTACCACAGCGGTAGCAAGGTTGGAGTACTCGCTCTCCTTATCATTACTGTCGATGGTAGTGGCCACATAATAGTAAACCCGGCCAGAGGATACGCTACCGTCGGCAAAGGCATTTCCGGCAACGGGCTGAGTGTTGAGTTTGGCATACGCGCCCCCTGCCACATCGGCACGGTAAACGTTGTAGCCTTTCACGTTTGATGAGGTGCTGCTCGTCCAACTTAACGAAACAGAGTGTGGGATCGGTTGTGGTGTTGCCGCTGCCACAAAGGTAACATTGGAAACTGATGCGCCGTTGATGGATACGAGCGCCGTTGCGGGTGTGAAAGTAAAACCACTCTGACCGGGAGCAACTACATAAGAACCATTTGAGAGACCGGAGAAGCTATACTTTCCTGCAGCGTCTGTCGTTACCGTTTGCGAAGCTGCTCCTGAAAGAGTTAGCGTTGCTGGCGCTCCACTAATTCCTCCCGAAATGGTATATGTGGCTGGTGGTGTACTCGTATTCGGACTGAATACTACATCGACCCAATAATTGCTTTGATTCCAAGTACCATTAGGCACTTTCGTAGTAGCCCCGTATGCAAATACGCCCGGTGAAGAACCGGCAACATGAAGAGGTGTCGGATTCACCGTAGACCAGGCATAATTCTGATCACACGCATACGATCCAAGTGGAGCAAGGTAAGAAATTACATAGGTGGTATTCGCCGCAATATTTACAGACGACGAGAAATTCACCTGTTGCCAACCAGAGGACGTTTCGCCAGAGAAGGTGGCGCTTGCTAGCTTCGTTCCCGAAGCTGTCCACAGTGTTCCAACATGTGTCCCGGTGTTACGCGAACCTTTATAGAAGCGCACTCCCGTTACACGTCCTGCAACATCAGAGTAGAACTTCAATCCCAAGGTCACGGATACTGTATCGTTTGTAACTTGCTTCGTTGCAGGCACTTGCGATGCTGTCCAGAGTGTCTGCCCGAAGGATAAAGACGTAGAAATAAGAACTAATGCGGCGGCTACTTGATACCTTTTCATTGATCACCTTGTAGTGCTTGATCTTCGCGATCGTGCGCACTACGCACGGAATGACATCTTTTACACTTGATCGACGAGTACCAGAACGATCAATAGGGAGAGTACTGGTACTAAGGTTTATTGCTTGCTCACTTAAGGGAGGTTTCTACAGGCCTAGGCTACTTGGTGACACGCGGGCGTAAGAAAACAGATCCACGATCAACCCCAAAATAGAGGCCGGCCTGGTACGAGCCATATTGTGGTCGTCAAAAGGACACTTTGAGTGTGCCCCAAAACCCGCAAAGGAGACAGCGGGAAACTGGAAGATGGCGGGCGTGGTCCTCTCCTCTGGCCGAAGCAGAAGGAGGAGGACCATGCCACGAAAGAGTCACAACGAAGAGCAGATCGTGTATGCCATAAGGCAGGTGAAGCAGGCAAGAAGATGACCGATGATCTGCCCGGGCTGGGAGTTTCGGTACAGGCTTTTCTACAGCGGGAAGTGGCCGCTATGCCGGTGTCGGGGTCAGCGAACTGCGGCAATTACGAGACGAGAACCAAAGCTCAGAAGCTTAGTGGCCGACTTGACGCTCGACAAGTATATTCTGTAGGAGGTGCTGTCAAAAACAGTCTGAAGCCCGCAGCGCCTCGCCAACTAGTCGAGAAGGTTCGGCAAGCACACCAACTGATGGTAAGCCGCTCGTGGGCTGATTGGAATCACGCGTTGGTCAAACCGGTACCGGGCCGGAGGATCCGCAGATGGGGCTCGTCTTTGACTGCGAGAGTTGGCTGGTAGCCGAGTGCGGTACGGATACCGGACGCTTGACCATATTCGTCCGCCGAGGCTGCGCAGTGAATTTCCAAACGACCATACCGCGTGTATCGACGACAGGGATTGCAGATCCGGTCACCAAAGCAGACGAAACGAGCAGGGCAGGTGCGCTTAGCCTTGTCTGGAGCAAGCCGGCCCAATCAGCTATTGAGTATGGACCTGTGGAGCGATCGATCGCGGATGGTCGTTTGCTTCCGAATCCTCACAGTCGTCGATCAGTAGTACACACGAGAGTGTCTTTGCGTTCACGCAGAACCTTCAGTCGGATCATTGCTCGTTGATTTCGGTTTGCCAAACGCACTCGTCAGGGACCACCCGAATCTATCACTCAGAACGGCAGCGAATTCGTCGGCAAAGTAATGGAAGTCTGGTTTTACCAGAATGGCGTGAAGCTTGAGTTCATTCGAGCCGGGCAAGCCTGTCGAGAATGGGTTCTTTGAGAGCTTTAACGGGCGCTTAGGCGACGAGTGCCTGTATGTCGAAGTCTTCCTCGAGGTAGCCGACGCCCGGATAAAGCTGTAGGCATTCGGCAAGCCGATTTCAAGGCCACACAGCTCGCTGGGCGATCGCACACCTGCAGAGTTTCGAACAGCGGCCGCAGTGAACCAGCCTTTGCTCCCAACCGTGCTGCCACGCCGCCGAGACCACCTTCGGAATCCAGGATGAGGGCGCGCCACTAGGGTGAAGGCACAACAGCGGTGGCTTGATTTGAGTAGGCACTCTCAACGCTGCTGGTGTTTAACGCCGTTGTAACGTAGTAATAAGTTCGTCCAGAGGACACAGTGCTGTCGACGTATGCCGTTCCTGATAACGGTGTGCTATTTAGTTTACTGAACGCTCCACCCGCTAACGAAGCACGATAAACGTTATAACCCCTGATATTTGATGAAGTACTGGCATTCCAGTTTAACGATACCGTATGAGGGACTGATGGGACTGATGCTGTTCCAGTGAAGTTAACTTCGGTCCCGGATGCGTTGTTTATAGTTACCGATTTGGTGGGTGGAGTGAAGGTATAGCCTGATTTGCTCGCTGCGACCACATATAAGCCATTCGCAAGGCCATCGAATGTGTACCTTCCTATAGAATCTGTTGAAGTTGAACGAGAAACAGGACCAGAGAGCGTTAAACCTGTAGTTCCTGACCCGCTAACGGTGCCAGAAATGCTATACGTACTCGGATTAGGTGGTGGAGTGGTACCATCCGTAGCTTTAAAGACTACATCTACCCAATAATTACTGCCGTTCCACCCAGTATTGGGAAAAACGGTACCCGATCCGTAGGCATATACACCTGGTGATGAACCCGATACATGTAGCGAGCTATTTGTCAGAGTCGACCACGAATAATACTGATCGTATGAATAATACCCGTTCGGAGCTGAGTAGGAAATAACATATCTTGTATTAGCGGTGATGTTGATGGGAGATGAGAACGTTGCTTGCTGCCAACCGGTCGCGGTTTCGTTTGAGAATGTCACACTGGCAAGTTTGTCTCCCCAGCTGGACCACAATGTTCCAATGTGGGGGCCGGTATTGCCGTAACCTTTATAAAAACGTACAGCTGTAACCGATCCAGCGACATCTGAGTAAAAACGTAGTCCCAGTGTTACAGACTTATTGTCATTGGTGGCTTCACGCACTCGTGGAACTGCTGAAGCAGACCAAAAGGATGTCTGGGCCGTGGCGTCAACAGCTAACATAAAAAGTATTGCTGTGGTTGTAACTTTAATCATAATCACCTTCTAACTATTTGTAAGTGGACCGAGTTCGAATCTCGGACTGCGCGCACTTATCCCGACACGTAGGTGATCCTGAACGTTTTATCAACTATTTAATTTTTGGACACACGTTCGTTTTTGACTTGGTAGGGTTGTCAATCAATCACCTGAACCAAGCCGGCGCGAGTTAAGCTGTAAGCTATCTCTTAGTACTAGTACTGTAATGAGAAGTGTACCATGGCTGGCGCTCGTTGCAACGGTTTGGAGAGAAAATTCCCCTTAACAACAGGGTGACGACCTTAGTCGAGACTCGACCAAAGACAGCGGTATGTCCTTAAATGGACTTACTGTCAACCACTTAGACCCTATGAGTAAGTATGATCGAATCGTTCAAATTTGGTTCTCCGATCAGGTGCCCCAACGATTGAAACATCTTTGTTGTGATAACTGTGAATGGGTGGCGCTTATTCCATCGGGTTTAGCGTTGGATGACTTGGAGATGGTAATTCTTCACTCAATTACTGATCGCCGACTCATTACTCGTCAGTTACTGGACGACGGCTCGATTGTATTCATTGGTAGCACGGAGCGATCTAAGTAAAGCGTGAACCACGATATGGGTAGACCGTTAGATTTTACGTTGCCAGATCATGTGTCGCCCTCCGAGAAAGAACGTGCTAACGTAAGCGGCTCGTGAACAGCTCTTCCCAATCAACCGTTACGCGCCATATAGTGTTCTCATGGTGAAGCGATCATCGAGGGGAACTGCCGACAAGGCGGATGAGTGGCGCGAGCGCATCGCTGAGCAAGCACGCAGCGGCTTGTCCATAAAGCAGTTCTGCAAAGAGTGGGAGTCACACCGTGGTCCTTCTATGACTGGCTGAAACGGTTGCGGAGCCGGGGCGGTTCGTTTCGCGTTAGTAGCGCGAGAACCGGCAAAGCTGGATCGTGCGACAGAAGCGCAGCTGGAACTCCATATTGCCGGGCGGAGCGCGAATGCACATCCGTTAGGGAGTACGGCGCAACGGGAGGCGTTGCGCGGATGATCCACCTGCCGGCCAGCGTGCGAGTGTATCTTTGCCTGGCACTCACCGACATGTGGCGTAGCTTCGATGGGCCGTAGCACTAGTGCTCGATGATTTGCAGTCGCACGCTTTTGCGGATTCCGACGATGTGAATGGACTGTTCCGACGCGTTTATAAAGTCGGAGCGTAGCGACGCTGGTATCTGAATGATGCCTGAAATTATTTACACCCGTCATAGGATTGGGTTTCGAGCGGGATGAGGTGTGGCGCAGGGGACGGCGTTTGAATCCTGCCCACTCAATCCTGGAGAAACTTTATTCATGATTGCGGTTCATCGGGTTTGCGACTGCGCTTTTTACGCATGGATTCACTACCGATCCTACGTGGAATGTTGCCAGGTTGTCGCCGTTCACGATTAATGGTTGATTGCTGTATTGCTGTAATCGCAAGCTCGGACACGAAGCCCAGTTAGCGACCTGGCGTGTCTCTCGCTCGTAGGAAGTGCCGGCGCGGGAGTTTCCGCCTAGTCTCGCGGTTTAAGTTCGTGCCGGATTGATTCGCAAACAATCTCGTTACTGGTCAGTTCTTATCACAAAATGATACGGAAATATCGACAGTACTCCCATGTCGCCAAAGAACTCTCAGGTTTTCACGGATTACATCCCGCAGTGTTTTTCTTAACACGCGCAGTCCTCAGCCAGAGTGACTTGCAGGGCTCGACGGGCCGGTAGTGGAACATAAAGGGTTGTACGTACAGGTGCTTGAGTTTTTGCACTTAACTCTTTTCTCGGCAATAGCCTACATGTCCGTACAAGAA
>DASQLD010000220.1:0-2570 GCA_035630195.1 Bryobacteraceae bacterium | reverse complement strand
AATATTTGCCGCGAGTTTGTTGGGCACGCAGCAACGCATTTCTTCTCCGTTATTCGAGCAGAAGACCTCGATTCCATTTCACCACTCCGCCGATCCGACAGACAAGAAGCATCTGCCCGAAACAATGGGCAGCGGGCTGGCGGTACTGGACATCGATAACGACGGGAGGTTGGACGTTTTCTTCGTGAATGGGGGCGGCGTCTCGCACCGATTGTATCGAAATCTTGGGAACTGGCGCTTTGAGGATGTGACCATTAAGTGGAGTGTTAGTGCGGGCGGCTTCGGAATGGGCGTGGCCTCGGGTGATTACGACAACGACGGAAGAACGGACCTCTTCGTCACTACGGTGGGCCGGAATTTCCTCTATCGAAATACCGGTTCGAAATTCTTGGAAGTTGGAAGGCCGGCCGGCGTGGCGGGATCGGGATGGTCCGCGGGAGCCGCCTTTCTCGATTACGATCGCGATGGTCATCTGGATCTGTTTGTCGCCCGCTACCTTGATTGGGATCTTGGTAAGAGCAAGTGGTGCGGCGATGGAGAGGGAACGCCTCGCTCATACTGCCATCCTCGTGAATTCGGCAAAGTGTCTCATCTGCTTTACCGCAATTTAGGCAAGGGAACATTTGAAGACGTGACAGATCGTACGGGAATCCTCCGCAAGCCTGGCAAAGGGCTGGGGGTGAAGATTGAAGATGCAAACCACGACGGTTGGCCAGACGTGCTTGTCGCCAACGATTCTGTAGCACAGCAACTCTTTCTCAATCGCGCAGGCAAGCGGTTTGATGAAGTCGCGCTCACGTCGGGTATGGCGTACGACGAGGACGGAAATACATATGCCGGCATGGGTATCGATGCGGCAGACATTGATGGAGATAGCCAGCCGGATGTTTTCATTAACGCTCTGGCTCGCCAAGGATATTGGTTGTACAAGGGGATCGGCAGAGCGCGGTTCGAAGTAGCGAGCGCGGCGTCAGGGTTGAGCCGGATGACGGACATGCGATCCGGCTGGGGCTCTCGATTAATGGATTTTGATAATGATGGCTGGCTGGACTTGGCAGTGGCGCAAGGCCACGTGATGGACACCATTGAATGGAGCGATCCGGCGGTGAAGTACCTGGAGCAGCCGCTTTTGGCAAAGAATGTTTTTGGGAAATTCTTCGATGTCTCGGCGCAGGCAGGCCCGGCGTTTGCTCAGCCGCGCGCGGGCCGGGGCCTCGCGGTCGGGGACTTGGACGGCGATGGACGGATTGATCTGGTTGTTAGCAACAACAACTCGGCTGCTACGGTGCTTCGAAATGTGACTGCGCCAAGGTCGAACTGGATTCAAGTTCGGCTGGAAGGTGTGAAGAGTAATCGCGATGGCTATGGTTCCGAAGTGATTGTTACCACTGATTCGGGTCGTCGCATACGTGCTTATGCGGACACTTCGGGTAGCTATTTGTCCGCGAGTTCTCCGGTTTTGCATTTTGGGCTTGGCGATGGAGGATACGTTAAGGCAGTTGAGGTGACTTGGCCTAGCGGCGTCGTTACATCCTGGAAAGGCGCGGCTGCGAATCGCGTATTGCGGCTGCGTGAACAGTGATTGGGTCTCTCAAGCTCCGGGCTCTCGCCCGGTGGTATCGATGAAATCGATACCGCGGGCTGAAAGCCCGCCCTACTTGGACAGCGCGAACGACATTACGTTTGAGCCGACGGCAAGACCTATGAATTGTTCGCCATCTACTGAATAGGTCATTGCGGACGTTTTGATTGTCGCGTTCAGGGGCATGCGCCATAGCGTTTTGCCGTCCCTCTCATCGGCGGCGATGAGGTTCCCGCTGGGGTCGCCGTAGAAGAGGATTCCACCGGCCGTGGCAAGGACGCCTGCAACCCGCTTTCCGTCCGTCGGTCCTTCCTGCGGGATCTCCCACACAATTTTCCCTGTCTCTATGTCGAGGGCGCGGAGATACTTCTTCCCTGGATCGTCTTTGGGTCTTTCGGTCTTCCAACTACCTGGCGAGAGTTTAACGATGCACTTTTCCGTCGCCATCACGTAGTAAAGACGCGTTGTTGGACTGAATGCCGTGGCGTGCCAATTCGTGGCATGATCGGGACAACTTACGTTGCGCTCCGGCACACGTACCGGGCGGCCGCTGGCATCAATACCGCTAGCCCAGGTGAGACGCCGGACGAACTTTTCGGCGAGCAAGAGACGTCCGTCGACGCGATTGAAGACATAGAAGAAGCCGTTACGATCGGCGTGTAGGAGCAGTTTGCGATCTTGGCCTCGAAACTTCGCGTTCACTAATACATTTGGCTCGTTCGCATCCCAATCGCGAACATCATGCGGTGTGAACTGGTAGTACCACTTCATCTTTCCGGTTGCGGGATCAAGGGCCAGAACGCAGTCGGTGAACAGGTTGTCGCCGCCTCGTTCGCGATCGTCGGAGTTCGGCCATGGATTGCCGGTCGCCCAGTAGAGAGTGTCGGTCTCAGGATCGTAAGAACCGGTGAGCCATGTGGCTGCGCCGCCTAAGGCCACAGCCGTTCCTTTCCAAGTCTCAAAGCCGGGATCGCCTTTGGCAGGAACG
>DASQLD010000219.1:0-4227 GCA_035630195.1 Bryobacteraceae bacterium | reverse complement strand
AAGCGTGCTCGCCTACACTGAGGGAGATTCGGCAAGCGTGTTCCGCTCAGGAAACGCAGCCTTCATGCGCCATTGGAGCAGCGCTTATCAGGGACTCCAAGACGCAATGAAACCGGGTACGGTAGCTGTAACCCTTATTCCGGCTGGTCCGGCAGGGCGAGCCCATGTAATCGGTGGATTTCAGCTTGCTGTCTCACAATATTCGGCGCATAAACGAGAAGCAGCGGAACTGGTCCTGTATCTCACAGGGATCGATGTCCAGAAGCGGCGCGCCTTACGGCGCGGTTACCTGCCGACGTACCCGGAGTTACATCGCAGCACAGAATTACTCAGCGTTTTACCGCAGGCTCAGGTCTTCGCCGAGGCGCAACCGGACACATGGGTCTTCCGTCCGGCTTCGATTACTGGACGCAAGTATTCGGAAGTTTCCGAGCTCTACTACAAGGCTGTTCACCGGGCGCTGTCCGGTCATGTCCCGGCGAAACAGGCGCTTCAGGAAGCGGCCCAAAAGCTGAGCTTGTTGGCGAGCAATCCGGCGGGTAAGTTTCAGCAGTGATATGCGAGGTACATTAAACCCTCTCCGGACATCCATAAGCGTTCGGCTGCGGATTTTCTTTGTTACCGTTGTGCTCCTGATGCTGCTCGGCGGCAGTTTCAGTTTTCTGCAATTTCGGAGTCTTAGCGCGTATGCGACGCGAGTCGCGCATGCCGAGCGGCGAGCAACAGAACTGCTGCGATTAAACAGCAATCTACTAAACTTCATGAGCCAGTTGCACCGGGTCGCGGAGACGGAACACAGCGAGCGTTTTGAGAAAGAAGCGATTCGCCTCCTCCACGGGTTTCGGGAACGAACCGTCGAAACCGACAAGGTGCTTAACGAGATCGCGAAGGAGAGCGACCGACATGCCGTCCTAGTGGGTGGCATACGGACGATGCTGAACAGCTTGCCTTCCAGGATCTCGTCCCTGATCACCTTGGCGCGTAGTGAGGACTGGATTGCGCTCCATGCCCGTCTGCTTAACCAAACTGATCGCACAGACGATGTAGTTGCAGTGCTGACCGGACAGGTGGATCAAGACCTGGCGCTTGCCCGCAGGTATTTGACCGAGGACCTGCAAAACGCGCAAACAAGAGCGACAAATATGCTAGCTCTCGCTGGCGTTGTCAGCTTAGTTGTCGCCGCCGTGCTGGGCACACTCTTAACCCGGAGCATTACCACTCCGCTGTCAAAACTCGCCAGAGGAACACGCGCGCTTGCGGCGGGAGATTTCAAATATCGAATCCCCGAAGAGGGTGGCGATGAATTGGCACACTTAGCGCGAGTCTTCAATAACAGCGCCAACGAGCTCGCCCAACTATTCGAAGAAGTTCAGCGGGAGCGCGCATTGGCGCAGGCGGCGCAGGTTGCGTTGCAGGAACGCGCTCAGGAGTTAGCGAGAGTCAATTCGGACTTGGAGCAATTCGCTTATTCTTCCAGCCATGATTTAAAAGAACCGCTTCGAATTGTTGCCCTTTATAGTCAGCTGCTACAGAGAAAATATGCCGGTCAGCTTGACGCCAGCGCAGACGATTACATCAATCATTTGTACGGAGCTGCACGGCAGATGGAACAGCTAATCACTGACCTGCTTACATATACACAGACCGCGCAGTTTCGAGGGGAAGTCGAGGAACCGGTCGACGTCCAACTCATCTTGCAACGTGTACTAAACAATTTCGATCTCCAAATGCGGGCGCAAAAATGCACGGTGGTCTTCGAGCCGCTACCGGCCATACGAGCGCACGACATACATGTACAGCAGATATTTCAGAATCTAATCGGCAACGCGATAAAGTATCGGGGCGACGCAGACCCGCATATAAAGATTTGGGCCGAGCAGAGAGGCTCCGATTGGGTCTTCTCCGTACAAGACAACGGCATCGGCATCGAGGCAGCGTATACAAAGCAGATTTTTGGAATCTTCAAGCGGCTTCACGGACACAGGTATCCGGGCACGGGCATCGGTCTCGCAATCTGTCAGAGAATTATCGAAGGATATGGCAAGGAGATCTGGGTCGAGTCAGAGCCTGGTCATGGCTCGACCTTTCGGTTCACACTGCCTGCAGCTTAAGCGCCGGCTCTCTATAATGGAACATCATGAAGACAACAAGACGACGACTCCTTCAAGCGGCGGCATTATCCCCTGCAGTCTCAACCGCGGCCTCGACTAGCCTGAGCGCATCTTCGCCGTCCTCGTTGTATGCCAGTCTCGGTGTTAAGCCGGTAATAAACGGCGTCGGCGTCGTGACGGTTCTCGGCGGATCGATCATGCCACCGGAAGTCATCCGAGCGATGGAGGAGGCATCACGCTTTTTTATACCGCTGCCCGAATTAGAGAAGAAGGTGGGCACGCGGGTTGCGGAACTACTCCATGCTCCGGCGGCGATGGTCACTTGTGGAGCTGCGTCAGCGATCACTGTGGGAACCGCCGCGTGCCTGTCCCAGGGCGATCCGGCCAAGCTTAGACAGCTACCGAATCGCGATGGCATTCGCTACGAAGTCATCCAGCAGAAGACACACCGTTCCGGCTATGAGCATCAGATGGAATTGTGCGGCGCAAAGGTCGTCACGGTGGAAACTCGCAGAGAACTCGAAGCCGCAATCAACGAACGCACCGGCATGCTCTTCTTTTTAAATAAAGCAGATCCGGACGGTCAGATTCGATCTGACGAGTTCGTAAAGATTGGCAAAGAACGAGGCATTCCGTCGATGAACGATGCAGCGTCGGACGCCACACCGAAAGAGAACCTTTGGAAATACACCAAACAAGGGTTTGATCTCGTGATCTTCTCGGGCGGCAAGGCCCTACGCGGTCCCCAGTCGAGCGGCATTCTTATGGGCAGAAAGGACCTGATCGACGCCTCGTACCCGGCCATGTCGCCATTCGGCGGAATCGGACGCGGCATGAAGGTAGGCAAAGAAGAATTGTGTGGATTGCTTGCCGCGGTAGAGCGATATCTCAAGGTCGATCATCAAGCCGAGTTCAAGGAGCTAGAGAGCCGGGTCGCGTCCATTCGCGGAGCGCTCAAGGGGATTGACGGCATTCAAGCCGAACGACACGTCCCGGTTATCGCAAATGAAGTTCCCCACGTGACGGTGCAATGGGATGAATCGTCAAAATCCTTAACCTCCCAAGCAGTCATCGAGAAACTACTCGTGGGAGACCCGCCGATCCATGTACAACGGCCAGGCAAGGGTCAACTGCTAATTTCGGTTTGGATGATGCGAGGCGACGAACATAAGATTGTCGGCCGACGATTGCGCGAAATCTTCGTCTCATAAACTGTCGAACCTCTCAGGATGGCTTGCGAAAATCCTGCGGAGGATCCGGCTGCGAACGAGGCTTTGTGCGCGCGGATTTCAGGAAAGTCTCAAAGCGAGCAAGCATTTCCGGGTTAGCGGAAGCCTGGTCAGACGCTTCGTGCGGGTCGACACGCAGGTTGTAGAGTTCGAGCTGTCCGTTAGCCTGTGGGCGAACCGCCTTCCAATCCCCGATTCGCGCGGCTTGCATCGGCGCCTCATCGATGGGCTCACCGGCCTTGAAACGCGGTTGCTCCCAATAAAACGAGGATGCAGGTTGCTGCTTTTTGCCAAGAATCACAGACAACTGGGAACGCCCGTCTATGAAACCGGGCGGCTTTACCCCGGCCAAGTCGCAGAGAGTGGGCAGAACATCCCAAAACGCCCAAGGATGATCACTGACTGCATTCTTTGGGACGCGATCGGGCCACCGTGCAATCATCGGCACGCGAATGCCCCCCTCATACAGGTTCTGTTTGTGGCCGCGCAGCCCTCCAGTACTGCGAAAGTAATCTTTGCCCCATAGAGGAACCGCGGAGCCATTGTCACTCGTGAAGAAGACGATCGTGTTCTCGTCGAGACGCAATTCTTTCAGAAGAGACAATACGCGACCGACATCTCGATCCAGGCGCGAGACCATGCCGGCGTATGTCGCACGCGCGTCCGGTTGATCCGCGTAGTGCTTGCGGGGATCGATATACGCCTCTTCCTCGAGTTTTCCGCGATAGGGGGCAACGGAATCCTCCGGAGCAAGCAACTCCAGATGAGGAACGGTGAAGGGCATGTAGCAAAAAAACGGAGCATCTTTGTTGCGCCGAATGAACTCCAGCGCCTTGTCGGCGATCACATCATGGGAGTACGTTTTTCGACGACTTTCCGAGTTGCCT
>DASQLD010000218.1:0-7292 GCA_035630195.1 Bryobacteraceae bacterium | reverse complement strand
CGACCGTGAAATGCCCGTCAAGAATTAGCCGGACGCCCGCGTCGCCCTCGTCGGATACCATTCCGGATATTCGCTCAGACGGTAGTCCCGGCCGCCACCATTGCGCAAGCTCATTCGGCACGATATCTCTGTTATAACGTTGCGCAAGAGAAGGCAGCCTCTCCCTTGATCCGGAATGTTGTTCGCCAAGTTCGTCGCGAATTCTTGCAATCACTGTTGACGTATAGTTGCCTACGCAGAGACTGGCGACAAACGGCGTTTGGTAATGCCTGCTCGCTTACGACCGGCAAGTCGTTAGCGTTCTATCGGGGGTGCCGCGGACCGTGAAAATCTAAGCAGCGGTTCAGTGCTGAGTCCGCGGCACTTTCGATAGCGGCGACTTGAAGGAAGTGGCAGAACGCCGTGCTATGGAGCTAGTACCGTTTTCCTTGTGCAATGAACAACTTGCAAAAGGGAGCGGCGATCGCTAGCCAGGTGCGTCGGCACTCACCGAGAATATCACTCGTTCCGCAGCCGTGGCCGAAGGCCACTTCGTTCAAGTCTCTCAACGTCCCTCAACTGCGATATAGCTCGGTCATCCGGCGAAGAGCATCTTCTAGACTCCGCCAACAATGGCGCCGTTATTAGTTGCTGTTCCCGATTCCATTGCAAGTACAAGCGGAAGTGAGAAGATGTAGCGTCATGACAACAATTGGAATCATCGGCGCGGGGCATATCGGAAGCCAGGTCGCGCGACTTGCGATTCGAAGCGGCTACAAGGTTGTAATCAGCAATTCACGTGGTCCGGAGACGTTGTCCAGCCTGATCGCGGAGCTTGGAGCTGACCTCGCCCGCGCCGCAACTTCCGTCGAAGCGGCACAGGCCGGAGACATCGTCGTAGTCACAGTCCCCTTGAAGAACTACCGTGAGGTTCCCGTTGAGCCGCTCGCGGGCAAAATTGTCATCGACACCAATAACTACTACCCTGAGCGCGACGGCAATATTGCAGAGCTTGACACTGAATCAACCACGACCTCCGAACTTCTGCAGGCACACCTGCCAACCTCGAAGGTTGTGAAGGCCTTCAACCACATCTACGCGCCCGAACTGACCACCCACGGGCAGCCGACTGGATCAAAGAACCGACGTGCGTTGGTGATCGCCGGTGATGACCCGAACGCCAAATCCGTCGTGACCGGTCTGCTGGATCGGTTTGGTTTCGACACAGTGGACGCGGGCCCGCTGAAGGAAGGCTGGCGCATTCAGCGCGACACACCAGGCTACGGTCCCCGACGCACCGCAGAAGAACTGCGCAAAGATCTCGCTGCCGCAAAGCGGTACGCGCATATGTAGAGTAGGATCGCCGATGGCCTTTATGTCCAAGGAGCCGGGCAACGGAGCCACCATGACGCGTCTTTGCCTAATGCCAAAAGTGAATGCCGAGACCCCAACTGCTACTCGGAAGAGAGGGACCGGATCGGGATGTCAGTATCGCGACACCGGCGCGGCCGACTAGTCGGTCCCGGGTCAGCTGCCTAGAATCTGGAGCGAGACCGAACGCGTACGCGGACCGTCCAACTCGGCGAGAATGATACTCTGCCATGTGCCACGGACTAGCTGACCGCGGCGAACTGCCAGCATTGCGCTCGATCCCAATAAGAGCGCCCGCAGATGGGACACAGCATTGCTGCGGTCGCAGTCGGAATAGCGGGGATCGTTGTGCCGCCAGGGCGCATCGGCGCGGACAGCCTGTTCAAGCAGTGTGCGGAAATCGTCTAGCAGGGCCTCTTGCCATTCGTTCACAAAGAGGGCCGCAGTGGAATGAAGCGACTGCAGGAGGGCGACTCCTGCACGAATACCGGTTTTGCCAACCAGTTCCTCCACCCGCTGAGTCAGGTTGATCAGTTCGAATCTGTGGCGGGTCGTTAAATTAAGCACATGCGCCACGACAACTGGTGTGAGGCCGCTGGTAAGCTCGCTCATGTCTTCCGGATTCAGGGATTTAAGTTGCGGTTTCATGGGCTCGCTATCGCGTGCCCCGCCTGGGAGTGATTCGCCGCCAACGGTCATGCTCAGAATACTACTCGCACGTCTTGTCAATGTCAAGTACTTTGTATTGCAAAGAACGCCGTAGAATCTAACGATCGACGCCACGGCTCCTCTACTGCCATCACGCCGGAGGGCGGCCCGATGGTTTCGGATTCTCCGCCCGTACGGGAGATCTTGAGTGCGCGATTAGTCCCGGCAAGTCGCGTTGCTACATGTGAACTTCCGGTTGCCGAATCGATCAGAAATCACGAGGACGGCCGGAAGTACACTTCGCGGCTTCGCGACTTTTCGGCGGCCAACGTACGATCTAGTAACCGTTGTACGGCGAGTCGGTTACTCGGTGCGGCGGCCATCGTCGCTTATGCGTTGCTCGGGAATCCCTAAATCCTTTGCGATTCGAGTGAGCGAAACTTCGTAGCAGATCGAGTGCGACTCGGAGTTGCTATATGTGACTATCGCCATACGTGGCGAGGATCTGCGACTTAGGAATTGTTGCAGCCATGGGAGTCCGGCGTCACAGGCCTTCTTGGTGGAACAAGATGCCTGATTTCTTGTGGGAAGGTAATCAGGAACCACAGGGTGCCCCCAAATCCGCCGACGCAAATGATACGATGCTGCGATGGCCGATGCTGCTTCCGTTCGAAGCTTTGCCTCTGCCGTCTCGCAGACGACGAGTCTCCCGCGGCACCCGGCGATCGTCCGTATCACACACTGGATCACAACAGGGTGTTTTCTTGCCTTGCTCGTAAGCGGGGCAGAGATCGTCATCTCGCACCCACGCTTTTATTGGGGAGAAACAGGCAACGTCTTCACTCCAGCTCTCTTCAAATTACCGATTCCCGCCTCGAGGGCATCCGTACCCACCGGCTACGGATTCGTGCTGCCCGACCAGAACGGCTGGAGTCGCGATCTCCATTTTGAAGCCGCGTGGATCATCGTATTCACTGGCTTGCTGTATACAATTTCCGGCGTGGTTACACGGCATTTCCGTAGGCAATTGCTGCCAGCGGACGTCGATCTTAACTGGGCGGCGCTCTCGAGGGTACTTGCAGATCACATGCGCATCCGGCGGCCAGGCGCTGCGGAAGCCGGGTCGTATAACGTACTGCAGCGGGTTACCTATTTGTTCGTGATCTTCGTTCTATTCCCCTTGATGATCTGGACGGGTTTCGCCATGTCTCCTGCCGTTGTCTCAGCGTTTCCCGGCATCGTGACGGTGCTGGGCGGCCACCAATCGGCACGCACCATTCATTTCTTTGCCTCCGTGTTTCTTGTAATGTTCCTAGTCGGCCACATAGTCATGGTTTGCCGTGCCGGGTTCAAGAACCGCACATTAGCAATGTTGACGGGCCGCGTCGCCGCCACTCCCAAGGAGGGACCATGAGTAGCTTTTCACGGCGTAAACTGATCACGACCGCGGTTGCAGCAACGGCGGGAGTATCGGGTTTGGCAGCGGCCGCCCGTATTGCGGAGCGCTACGGCCTGATCCCACCCGATCACGGCGGCATCTATGGTCCTGGCAAAGTGCTAACGTACGCAAGCCACCGGTTGTTGACCCGCGATACTTTCGCCCGCGAGTTTCCCCGCAGCCAGATTTCGAGAAGGCCGGTCGCAAACGGCGAGGTGCCCGACGACGAGGATTTCAAGCGCCTACAAAGCGGAGCGTTTGCGGACTGGCGGCTCGCCGTCGACGGCATGGTCGCCCGTCCCGAATCGTTCTCGCTTGCCCAACTCTGGAGTTATCCCTCCCGCAGCCAGATTACGCAATTGATCTGTGAAGAGGGCTGGTCCTTTATTGCAGAGTGGATCGGAGTGCCGCTATCCCACGTGTTGAATGTTGCCGGAATCCTTCCGCAAGCAAGGTATGTTGTCTCATTTTCCGTACAACGCGATTGGGTAGATAGTATCGATATGGCCGACGCATTACATCCGCAAACATTGTTAACCTACGGAATGAATGGTAGCGACCTACCTGTGGGCCACGGCGGTCCGCTTCGCTTGCGTGTTCCCCGCCAGCTCGGCTACAAGAGCGTGAAGTATATCAACCGCCTTACGGTAACCGATAGTCTGAAGCAGTTCTCGCCGGGAGGCAGTTATGCCTGGTACGCCGGTATCTGAAGGGGCAGCCAGTGCGAAGTAACCGCAATCCTGACGAAAATATCCTGCAAGTCGATGCGTGTTGCGAGTTAGCCGGGTAGTATTAACATCCTACCAATGTCGCCGACGTAGTAACTAGAACGAATCGCGCCTGCGGGGCCGCAGTCAGGACTGCAATGAGCTTTGGGGAGAGTACGAATTTAGCAGGACGCGCCGCCCATCCTTTGCGCTGAGCGTTCAGGCAAAGATAATAAGGATACTTGCGGTCGTTCTTTGCCGCATAGGAGTACACCATTCGCGTCGTACACGTTTCACAATAGAGCAGTCCGCTCAGCAAAGCCGAATGTTTGTTCCGCGCCCTCCCGCGTGCAAACGTCGGGCGTTGCGTAATCAGTTTCTGCACGCGCTTCCACGTTCCAGGAGGGAGAAGCGCTTCGTGTTCGCCCGGATAAGACTGTCCCTTATGCTGGATCGTGCCTGTGTACTGAACGTTTGTCAGAAGCCGCCGCAACGAATTCAACGCGAAAGGCCCGCCCGACCGAAACTGACCTGTCTTGCGTGTCCAGCTCTTGAGCCGCCAGCCCCGCCGCTCGATTTCCATCAGGGGCAAGAGAAGTGAACGATGCTGCTCGAAGAGCACAAAAATAGCGTGCACCCGTTCCGCTTCTTCTTCGTTCACAACCAGTCGGCCTCCGCTCGGTTCGACGTCATAACCGAGCACTGGGCACCCGCCTACCCATTTTCCTTTCCGCCGCGCAGCTGACATCTTGTCGCGCGTTCGTTCGCCGATTAGCTCCCGCTCGAACTGTGCATACGAAAGCAGGATGTTTAGAGTCAGTGGTCCCAGCGAGGTGCTGGTGTTGAACTGCTGTGTAACCGCAACGAAACACACTTTGTGCTTCTCGAAGATGCTCAGCATTCGCGTGAAGTCAAGCAACGATCGGCTCAGTCCGTCGACTTTATACACGACCACACAATCCAGTTCACCCGCTTCGACTGCCTGAAGCAGTCTCGCCAGAGCCGGTCGGTCCATGTTGGCGCCGGTGAATCCGCCATCGTCATAGAGTTGCGGCAATGCAATCCATCCTTCACGCCGCTGACTCTGAATGAAGGCTCGGCAGCTTCGCGTTGCGCATCGAGAGAGTTAAATTCCTGTTCGAGGCCTTCCTCCGTCGATTTCCGCGTGTAACAGCGGAGGCGAGGGGATGACCCGGTCGGAACCTCCTGACTACTTTTCCGCACGGGTCCGCTCCTTTCGCTCGCCGGCAGCGAGACGGGTAACCCCGAAGAACGCCAAGCCGTTCCAGCGTGTACCGGTAACCGCAACGGCGATGGCGCTGAGCAAAGTGCCGGGCAGTGGTAAGCGACTATCCTGGTCCCGATTCCCGTCCACTCGCGTCGTCTGAACCTGCTCGCCGCCGACAATAAAGAAGTCTCGCGGCGCGACAGCTCGCAAGTCGGCGTCCCGCCCAATCTCGTTCGCTCGCACGCGTGCCCGCTCGGTGAGATCGCCCTCGGCCAACGCCTGCAAGCGCGAGGCGATCCGTCGGAAAAGATGCTCTCGATCACGAGATCGCGTTTCTTCCTGAAACACCTCTCGAAACTTCTCGTGCAAGCGCGCCCGTCGCATATTCTCAATTTCCATTAGTACCGCAGTGTCCACAGTTCTTTCTCCTCGTTATGGTCGTCAGTCCCATGAACGCTCTTTGGTGCCCAACAAGCAACCGCAAAAACAAAGCAAAATTTCGTTGCGTGTGCCGCCGGCCAGATTATGAACTGTCATGACTCCGCCCCATGGCGCGAAGCTGTCGCGGCCGGCGAGGCCACGAACTGATTTTCGACCAGAGCCTGAAGTTCAAGGAAGAGCCGCTCCGGAAGCTTGCTGAGCCGCGTGGCTGGAGCATTACGCGCGTATACTGCGACCGCATTTCTGGAACTGCCGACGTGAGGTCAGGTTTGACAGAGCTTCTGGCCGATGCCCGACGAGGTTGCATCGACGAGGTGCGTTTGTCTGGCGCTTTGAACGACTGGACTGAGCCGGAGCGTACCGCAGTTCCTGAACACGGTCGACCAGCTACGGCAGTTCCGGTCGAGTTGGCCCATGAACAGAGCTTCGACACAAGGGCCGCGATGGGAAAATTACGTCAACGATGTTCGCAACTCTGGCCGCACTCGGACGTGAAGTAATCCGCGAACGCGTCCAGGCCGGGATCAATTACGCCCGCCTACACGGTACTAAAGGGCAAGGCGATTGGTCGTCCGAGGGCAGTCTTTCGGCTCGACGAGGTACGCAGGCTCCGGAGCCAGAGAAATTCCTGGCCAGCCGCCCGTAAGTTGGATGCAAGCATAGCCAGTGTACGGAGGACTCGCCCGAAACGTCTCCGACTGAAGGCATATATGCCAAAAACCTCGAAACCCTCTTTTGGCAATAGTTCAGTGAAACCCGCGGATCCTTCGACCAATACTTCTGGTCTCGGACATTCGGGACCAGCTTGCCGAAGGTCACACGATCCAATGCCGGTCCGTACGGCTCTGACAGCTGCCGTCCACTTCCCCCGGGAGTCTTTAGTCGCAACGGAGAGCGTCACTTATATTGCCCATAGGTGAATCATTGACGGATGCGACACGAATGACAGCAATCAAGTGCCATTTTTTATGGCTCGCACGAAAAGTACGGGCTCCGGATTTTCAAAGTAGTGTCTGAGTACGAAGCCTTAGCCAAAGATTTCTGTTCTGGGTAATGCGTCACAACTTCAACAGGGACGATCCCAAGGGAGTCTTTTGCTGCCCAGTCTGTATGATTTCTCGCCTTCCGCTTTACGCCCTCAGATGCCTCCGGTGGGATGATTGCAACGAACTCCGAGTCAGCATCGACGCGATGGTGCGTCGTCAACCTGTGTCCAGCGGCAATTATCCAGAGCTTATGCTCGATGGGCTAAGGGATTTGTCGAGGCTTGATCTACGGCGTCCGTAGACTCCGCATCAGACACGGCTACCCCGCGCCGTTCGCAATTGCTACGACTTGTTAGCCGAAGTTCGTCACGGCCGGTATGATTGGTCGATTTTCAAACCTCCCGATGAGGCAAGTGTCTTTATCTGCAATCGACGATTCTGAAAAGTCGATGTAGTGCAGACCTACCCTCTTGAAGGGTTCGCGATCCCATGAC
>DASQLD010000217.1:0-2956 GCA_035630195.1 Bryobacteraceae bacterium | reverse complement strand
TCAGCTTCAACATGCTGCACGAAGTGTGCTCGACGCGCATCAAGCAACAGCTCTACTGCCCGACCTGCGAGCGTGTGGTTGAACGTTCCGAGATTGTTAAAGGGTATGAGGCCGAGAAGAACTCATACGTTCTGGTTACCGACGAGGACCTTAAGAAAGTAGCGCCGGAATCTTCCGGTTCGATGGAGATCATCGAGTTCGTCCAACTCAGCGAGATCGATCCTCTGTTCTTCGAGACTTCTTACTACGCGACGCCGGAAGAGCCAGGACGCCGGGCGTATCAATTGTTACTCGAAACCATGCAGAAGACGGGATACGCGGCTATAGCAAAGATCGCCATGCATCAGCGCGAGTACACGGTCGTGATCCGGCCTCGCGAAGACGGACTTACACTCCACACGATTTACTATGCGAATGAAGTCCGCGCGATCCCTGAGTACGGACAGACGAAGAATACGGAAGTCAAGGCGCAAGAGATTCAGCTGGCCGAGCAGTTGGTAAAAAGCCTGGCGGCCCCATTCGATCCTGAAAAGTACGAGGATGCCTATCAGAAGCGCGTCTCGGAAATGCTGGAAGCCAAACAAGCCGGCAAATCGGTGAAGGAAACGAAGACCAAGAAGCTTGCGCCAGTCATCGACCTGATGGCAGCCCTGCAGAAGAGCCTGAATCAGTCGGGGGCGGAAAAGAAACCTGCCGGGCGTACCAGTCATGCTGCCAGCGGTTCGCGCAAACGCCGAGCCGCCGGCGGATAACAATGTTACTGCGCTTGCTCTGCCGTCGACTTGCCGACCGCTTTGTGGCCGGCTTGCATGAAGTGGAAGTCGCTGCCAAACGTCACAAAGCTGGCTCCACGGCTCAGCCAGGAGTGCGCATCGTCGATTGACATCGCGGTCATTCCAAAGGGAACCTGCGCTGCGATGCACCGTTGCATAACGTGCTCGCAGAGGCCCAACACTTCCGGCGTACGCGCGAAGGCGGACCACTGCTTTGGGTCGCCGCGCATGCTTTCCCCTGGCTTCAACATCGAATAGGCGAGGTCGTTGGGTCCCATGAATATCGCGTCGAAGCCGTCTACGCTAAGAATGTCATCGATATTCTTGGCGGCCGAGGCATCTTCGATCTGCAGGATCAACGCTGTGCTTTCATTTGCGCTCGGAACATATGTGTCGAGGCGCATGCCATATTTTGCTGCCCGAAACGGTCCGAAACTCCTACGTCCGGTCGGAGGATACTTTGCAGCGCGAACCGCGTCCCGCGCCGACTCCGGCGAGTTCACCATTGGCACAAGAATGCCCTCGGCTCCCTGGTCGAGCAGCCAGTTGATCGCGTAGTAGTTGTTCTGCGGAGCACGTACGACAGCGAAGGGCCCATCATCATGGAATGCTCCGAGTAGTGACGGTATGTGCGCAAGAGTAATCTCGCAGTGCTGCATGTCGAGCACTAGGAAATCGTGCCCCAGCAGAGTCATCAGTTCGACACAGGAAAAGCTTGCGAAGCTGCACCAGGCTCCCACCTTCCCTCCAGAGCGCAAACTTTCAGGGAGTGTTTCGTCAGCAGATATTCTGTTCACGTATGGCTGAAAGGTATCACGAGGATTTCGGGGGCGCAAGGATAAGCTGGTGATGCAATGACGGACCGAATCAAACAGGTGATAGCCGTGCGACGCGATCTGAACATGCGTCTCGGTAAAGCGATCGCACAAGGCGCGCATGCTGCGATGATGTTCATGATTCGCGATATCGCAGAAGGAAAACCCCAGTTTCAAGGAGTCCGATTTGCCGAGTGGCTGGAGCAGGGGACCGCGAAGATCTGCGTCAAGGCCAATGACGAAGCCCATCTGATGGAGATTTATGAAAAGGCGCGGGCAGCAGGCTTGCGCGCCGAGATCATTCGCGATGCCGGGCGAACCGAGTTCAATGAGCCGACTCTCACAGCCGTGGCGATTGGTCCCGATTCAGCCGCAAAGATCGATCCGGTCACAGGGAATCTCGCTTTGCTGTGAACTCCGCTTGCTACGATGAGGAGTTAGAATGCCCGATAATACATTCGATATTGTTTCAAAAATCGATCTCGCGGAAGTTTCCAACGCCATTCAGCAAGCTTCGAAGGAAATCCTGACGCGATTCGATCTCAAGGACTCGAAGTCTCATATTGAGTTGAATGAGAAAGACAACAAGATTCTGTTGGCCAGCGCCGACGAGTACAAGCTGAAGGCGGTCATCGAGATTCTCCAGGGCAAGCTCGTGAAACGAAACGTTCCGCTCAAAGGGCTAATCTTCGGTACCGTGCAACCCGCGTCGGGATCGACGGTGCGGCAAGAGGTCACGCTACAACAGGGAATTTCCGTCGAGAAGGCCCGCGACATCGTCAAGCTTGTGAAAGACAGCAAGAAAAAGGTCCAGGCTTCGATCCAGGGTGATCTTGTACGCATCAGCGGGAAAGATCGCGATACCTTGCAGGAGGTGATGGCCCTCCTCAAAGCGAAGGATTTTGGGATCGACATGCAGTTCACGAATTACCGGTCGAACTGATGACCCGACGCATCGAAAGCCACTTCCTAGCCGGTCCCGTAGGGAAACTCGAAGCGTTGCTCGAAGAGCCGGAAGAGGGCGAGCCGAAAGAAGCGATTGTCGTTTGTCATCCGCATCCGCAGCACGGAGGGACCATGCACAACAAAGTGGTCTACAGGGTGGCGAGGGGCCTGCGAAAATCGGGCGCCGTCGTTCTAAGGTTCAACTACCGCGGCGTAAACCTCAGTGAGGGCGAATACGGTCACGGCTCCGGAGAAATTGATGACGCGAAGGCCGCGCTGGCCTGGCTGAGAGAACGCTATCCAGACTTGCCCTATTCGCTTGCCGGCTTCTCCTTCGGGTCCCGCATTGTTCTTCATATCGGATGCGTCGATCCAGGGGTTCGTCGGGTGGTTGCTGTGGGATTTCCAACGACTTACAAGAAT
>DASQLD010000216.1:0-6327 GCA_035630195.1 Bryobacteraceae bacterium | reverse complement strand
CAGATCCAGCCAAAATGTAGTGTAGACTTTGCCATCGCCTGAACCTGGAATCAAATACTTAGCTGTGATTTCGGCCCATAACTGACGAACTTGGGCTAGTGCTCTGGAGCGGGGAAGAACAAGGAGAGCTTGTTCAAAAGCATACGTCAAAGCGCATCAGCGGATAGACGTCAGATCGTTGCCTACGTGAATCTTGACAGTGGTGCAGGGCGCATTCGTGGTGCCTATCACAAGGTAACCGGCAGGCGATTTCATTACTACGTGCATGGCTCAAACCCTGGGAGCAGTTGGGAGTGGCCGCAGTTAGCGCTCGACGAGTCGCAGGAAGCGACGACGTGCCATTCACAGAAGCAGGCATTTCCGTCTTCAACTTCATCCAAGATCCTTTGGACTACGGATCGAGGGCATGGCACACGAGCATGGACGTCTTTGACCGTTTGCAGCCAGAGGATCTAAAGCAGGCTTCGGGTGGTTACAGGAGGTATTTTATTTCAACTCGCCAATAGACCGGTTATATAGTCAGCTTCACTCTAGCCAAGTGCTGCAGAATGCTGGCCGGTTAAAAACAAGGTTCCGGGAGGATCGTTGAGACACAATCATCCTCCCGGAAGCAGAAGATGCTTCTAGCGGGTAGCCGCTTCGAGTTCCATATCTTCCACCGACGCCTGCTGGAGCAGTGGCTTAGCGATAGTCGTCAGTAGGTGATCCGCGGCTTCCTCTTCTCCCAAGGAGTGGGAGAGCAGCGTAGCCACCTCGACCGCTCCGATTTGGCGGGCCAGCGCTTTAGCCGTCCCGTAACCGGAGATTTCGTAATGTTCCACTTTCTGCGCAGCGCAGATTAGCGAAAGATCCGCAGCGAGTTCTTCCTTCTCTGCGGATTCCTTGATGGTCTCCTGTCCTTCCTCAACCAGGCCTTTCATGGCCAGGCACGGTTTAGCCTCGGCTTCTTCGCCTAGCAACTCGAATGCTTGAGCCAAACGATCGATTTGCACCTCGGTTTGAATAAGGTGCTTTTCAAACGCCTCGCGCAGCTTCGGGTGATGAGCGGCTGCGGCCATCTTTGGCAGCGCGGCGACGAGCTGTCGTTCGGCATGTAGAAGGTCCTGCAGCTCTTCAATTAGTAGTTCTTTTACTTGCGGCATTGTTTTCGTTACTCCTGTTTATTTCTTTGTCTTCTTACGTGCCAGTTTCGCAGTTTCAACGGCTTGCGGTTTCTCGCGAATCGCGCGCAAAGGTTTCCCATCGCTGCTATGCCCGTTAGAACCACCACTGTCTTCCGTGGGCGAACGTGTTCCGGCTTTGTAAGAAGTCAGCTCCTGAAGAGCAGGAGCGGTGACCATCTCCCATTCGGAGCCGTCGTTCCATGGTCCCCGTGCATCGGGTTCACCCCGGTCACCGACACCTGTGGAATCGTTGAAGTACTGATTGACAAGTTTTGGCGTGGGCGGGATGTAGCCGATGGAGAATGCAGGTTTGCCCATGCTCTCCAGAGCAGCCGTAAATGCCTTCATATGCGTGATCTCGCGACTCATCAGAAACTGGAGAGTATCGATGGTCCCGGGATCGTCGGTGAAGCCGATGAGGCGTTCATAAACGATTTTGGCGCGGGCTTCGGCGGCTATGTTGCTCCGCAAATCAACATCTAGCTCGCCTGTGATCTTCAAATAGTCTGCAGTCCAGGCATTACCCATGGAATTGTGAAGCGCAACGCCACCGCCTCCCGCAATGGCTATAAGCGGATCTGCATGCGCCGCGTCGCGGTCTGATTTCAGTGGTTTGAGATGCATGCGTGCTAATGTGCCAACTACTTCGAGATGGCTGAGCTCTTCGGTCCCAATATCCATTAGCAGGTCTTTGCGCTCGGGGTCATCGCAATTGAGACCCTGAACTGAGTACTGCATGGCAGCGGCGAGTTCGCCGTTAGCTCCTCCGAATTGTTCCAACAACATGTTGCCAAATCGGGGATCGGGCGTGCCGACATGCACGGAATACATGAGCTGTTTAATGTGGTGGTACATGGTGAGTGTCGTGATCGTGACAACAGTTCGATGCATGGAGGTGTTTAGTGTTTCCCCTTTTTTGGGCACTTCCTACAGCACCCAGGGACGGAATCCAACTCGCGCAGGGAACGAAGGACTACCAGCGTGCCTGTGAGCCCAAGGGCAGCCTTGCAACTGCCCGGCCCTGGCAATGGCAATGATCAGATCAGGATCCTGCCACGGTACTAAGGCTGCGTTGCCTTCCAGCCGGGTTGGGAGACAAACAGTTGTAGAGGTGAAGCTCTACGTTGTCTGGAAGGGAACGGAGCCCTCGACACCCCCCGGACCGGCGGCTCACTCACGGCCGCACCCAAGGATTGGAAACGAACCGGTTATGTACGAACAGTTGATTATCTGTCGTCAGTACGTGCTTACCCCATGTGTGAGCGATGACCGTGCTGCGTCACCACTGAAACGTAGCCGCACTGCGGAGTGTCTCTCTCGAACAAACGGCGCCTGCGCGTGCCCTACGCAAGCGGCGCGGGCGGGATGAGCCGAAGTCCGGCGCCTTCCGGATCATTTTGAACTCTGCAAGGGCTATCGAACATCATCGTCGCTCGGACTTTAGGATCATAAGCGGGCCACGCTGGAAGGCCGCTATGGCCCGGCTTACCGGTACGTGCGAAGTTCGCCCATGCCTTGCCCATATTGAAGGAAAGCGCCAGCGCGTCAGACGTGCCGCCCGAATATTTCGGGCATAGCCTGGCATTATCGAATACGAACGCTATTTCGCTGCTGTGGAACGTGCCGATCTTCCCGCCCAGCATGGGCGTACGCCAGGCGTAAAGGTACATGTACACCGGTGCAACTCCTTGAGCGGCCTTTCGCTCAGCCTGAGTGATGGCGCTTTGCCGGGGCCCTGCCGCCGACATGGCAGCCCAAAGATCGAAAGGCGACGCATCAGGATATTGTTTGCGGTAGCCGGCGATAATAGCGCCGGCATTGTTCTTGAAGCGCTCCGCAGTGCGCATCGACAAATCATTCTCGGTGAGAGTATCTCGCTCAGGATTATCGGTCCCGTTCACAAACTCGCTGACGCAAGTGCCGATCAGCATCGGAACATGGGCTGACATCTCCGGCGCACCTGGATCGAACGGCGCTGCCGGAAGGATCTTACCATCGACAACCGGACCCCACAGGCCGAGTCCACCTCGATTTCCCGGCGCCGAGGCCATCCGTTTGGCGATTCTGGGTTGTACGGCCTGCAACGCACTCGTCGGAATCGAGTGGAGCTTTTCCAACTCCGCCTTCGAGATGCCGAGTTCTTCGAGCACCAATGCTGCGATGCGCGCAGAACTAGCCGCGTTTCCGGAGCGCATCATCGATCCGCTCTGGACCACCGCGCGGTGGAATAGGCCCGTAGCGGCGGGCATTGCCATCAATGCCGTGACCTTACCGCCACCCCCCGATTGGCCGAAAATTGTGACGTTTGCCGGATCGCCGCCGAAGTTCGCAATATTTTCACGAATCCACCCCAGCACCGCAACAATATCCAACATCCCTACATTGCCCGAGCCGGCATAGCGTTCACCGCCGATATCGGCGAGATGGAGGTAGCCGAACAGATTCAGCCGGTGATTGTGGGTCACTACGACAACGTCGTGGCGCCGTGCCAGGTTCTCGCCGTCGTAGCTAAGCAGATCGTTGCCGCTCCCACCTGTGAAACCGCCGCCATGCATGTAAACCATGACAGCCTTCTTACGCCCGGAGCTGCTGGTTGACGGGGTCCAGACGTTCAGACGTAGGCAGTCCTCGCCTCTGATCCAGCCGCCAGTCCTATAAAGGAGGAAGTTGTCCTCATCTGTGCTGCGGGTTTCAATGTCGTTCTCTATCACGCCGGTCCCGCCCTGCGGACAGGAGTGGCCGTAAGTCAGGCAGTTCCTGACGCCGCTCCATGGCTTGGGCGCCGCGGGCGGCATGAACCGGTTTGCGCCAGTGGTCGATGCCCCGTAGGGAATCCCGCGGAAAATGGCGACGCCATCGCTAACGAAGCCCCGGACTTTGCCGCTCACAGTTTCCACGATCGGAGTTTGCAGATCCGGACCGTTGCGTCGGCCGTTGCGTTGATTCGTCTTTGCAGCACCGAGAGGAGTCAATGAAGCGATTCCGACTGCCGCCTGCAGTGCGGCCCGGCGTGCGATTCTCACATTGTTATCCTTCATATCGCTAACTCCTTTTCAAAGAAGACTGCCTGAAGGGCGATCGTGAAGCATGATGCGTTCCTCGCGATTCGGGTCGTTCACGACTCCGCTCTTTGCAGCATCAAAAATCATCGTGGCTCGTTGTGACGCAGTGTAGGCCGGCCAAGGCAGAGTTTTCGTGGACGGATTACCGCTTCTGGCGAACGCGGCCCACGCGCTGCTAAGTTCCCGTGAAACACGTTCTGATTCGGGAAACCGGACCAATCGCATCGCTAACGGAAGATCGCACGTGTGGAACGATCTGATTTTCTTCGACCCTTCGCCGAGCGGCGTATTCCACTGGAAGTACCACATGTACACATTGGCCTTGCCCTGTTCAAGCTTTAGCTCGGACTGACGTATGGCGTTCCGGCGAACGCCACGGTCTGTGGAAATGCGAAAGTACAGGTCACTCGGACTTTCGTTGGGGTGATCCCGGCGATAGAGGGCCAGTAGTGAATCGACATCTGGTTCGGCTATGCCAGCTTTTATGACTCGTGCACGGAGGGCTGCATCGTCAAGGTTGAACAGAGCCTCATCCCGCAGGGCGAACAGAGTGGATTCGTCCTTATCGTTGCCGATCAACATCGGGACGGTCGCGGATGCGTCCGGAGCCTTTGGATCCCAAACCTGCGCTGGAATCGATTGTCCGTCGACGACGGCGCCGCCCGCTCCGCCCGGTCCCTGGCCTCGACCGGCCGCGAGCAGTTGGTCAGCGGGAATTTCACGGAGTTTTTCCACCTGGCGTTCGCTGAGCCCGACATGGGCGAGCATCTTCCGAGCGGACTCGGTCGCCGCTTCAGCTGTGGCGACCCGCAACATCGAACCGCTTTGCACAGACGCTCTGTGAAACAACCCTCTCGCGGCGGGCATTGCCATCAGCGCACTGATTTTGGCCCCACCACCGGATTCGCCGAAGATCATAACCCTTGTGGGATCGCCTCCGAATTGCGCGATGTTATCGCGGACCCATTCGAGCGCAGCAACGAGGTCCAGTTGCCCGGTGTTCCCGACCGCGTACTTCGAGCTAAGGCCGCCCAGATACATGTAGCCGAAAACATTAAGACGGTGGTTCACGCCTACAAGCACAACGTCCTGCTCGCGTACCAAACCGTCGCTAAATAGAGTCAGAGCGCTCGATCCGCTGCTGAAGCCGCCGCCGTGGATGTAAACCATAACTGGGCGCTTGCCGCGAAGCCCAGGTGTGAGCACATTAAGAACCAGGCAGTTCTCGCTATCGACTTGCTTCGCAAGTTCAGGCCGGTCGGTACGGCCACCTGCAAAGTATTCACCAATGATCGGGTTCAAAAAGATGTTTCCGGACCCCTGTACGCAACGAGGGCCGGTGACCGTTGCATCACGGACTCCCGCCCACTTCTCAGGTTTCGATGGAGGCAGAAATCGGCCAGCGCCTTCTGTGGGACCGCCGTAAGGCAATCCGCGGAAGATGTGGACGCCATGCACTGAGGCTCCTTGAACACGCCCGTACGTCGTTTCAGTTATCGGGGAACGTTCGACGCCAAACCCGTGGATCGCTTCCACGGAGCACACTGTGCCGATGATGGGCAAAGCCGCTCGACGTGTGAGATGACCAATCGTGTCCATTGTTGTTAACTCGCTTGTCAGTCTACATTAAGTTGCTTGAGTCGAAGTATTCTCAGGCGGCGGTGAAACGCCCCTGCTTTGGTTGCGGCTCTGCAGCTCACGGGCGACAGTCCGAAACCGAATGTTCCACGCAAGATACGCACCCCCTCTCGCACATGCATAATGGAGAACGTGCCAAACAGGCCTATTTCGCGCCGTATTTTGGTCGCCACACCTCTGTTGACTGCCGGAGCCGCCCACGCCTTCCAAGCCGGATCGCCCCTCACCGCTGGACAGGTTATCGAGCGCATCAGAGCAAACGTCGGCGTCACTTGGCGGCAGCAAACAGTCGACCACATCATTGCGGGGACCGCGGACACACCGGTGAAAGGCATCGCCACCACGATGATGGCTACATTAGACGTGCTGAAGCGCGCATCGGCCGCAGGTCGGAACTTGGTCATAACCCACGAATCCACTTTCTACTCGCACCAGGACACAGTCGATCAGTTGAAGGCTGATGA
>DASQLD010000215.1:0-8147 GCA_035630195.1 Bryobacteraceae bacterium | reverse complement strand
AGAGCGACACAAAAGAGTCGCTTCGACTCCGTTCGTTGCTGACAAGTTTCCCAATCATCTGCTTAGCGATTTCGGGATGTCCCTGTAAGGCCCGAGCGAGCGTTATGAGAGACTCGTATGTCTTCGCCAAGCTAGCTGGCTCTCGTTCTTTAGCCGGCGTTAGTATTGCTTCGGCTCGACCCGGTTGGCCGCTAGCAATGTATAGTCGGGCCATCATAAGATTCCATGTAGTAGTACCCGGATCAAGCGAATTCGCCGCCTCAAATGCTTCGCTATGCCGTCCAAGCTTAGCGAGCAGAATTGCCGAACCTGCGCGGATGCCCTTCAGTAACGGATCGCGCTGCGCAGCCTTCTCCCTTTCCGATAAAGCCTCCTCCCAGAAACCCAGAGTTTCATAGGCAATGGCAAGATAATTGCGCGGAATGGGGTCATCGGGGATCAACTGTTGAGCACGATATAGATGCGGCAGCCCAAGAAGGGTATTTCCTGTGTCCGTATAGACGCTACCGCGAAGCGCATGCGCGGGGCCGCTTTGTGGATTCACCGCCAATGCCTTAGCCGCGAGATTTGCTGCCTTTTGAAGCATCTCAGCCTGGTTGCCCCGAGCAGGATAGGCGGCGCTCAGGTACAACTGGCCTAAGTCAACGATCGCGTCGACGTAGTTTGGCTGCAATTCCATGGCGCGCTTGAGGCGCCGTTCGGCTTCGTCAAAAAGTTCCTGTCGAGAAGAATTCCAATATTCCGTCGCCGCAATTCGGCCTTCCAGCCATACCTCGTATGCTGCAGCGTTGATCGGTGGCTCTGCCGAAGAGTTTGCCTTCTCCGTTTGAGCAGCGGATTCAATGGCGATCCCTGCCTTTTCGACAAACCTGTCGAGGTCTTCCGAAACGGTGGACCAGGATCCTCCCAAAGACCCTGACCATGCATAACTTCCATCGGTGGCGTCAACTAGCCGCAGCGTAGCCTGAAATCGGGAATCTGACTTCAGAAGAGTACCTTCAACTACATAATTGATGCGAAGTTTCTGTCGCAGGAAATATGTTGAGAACTGGTTCCGGCTTAATGAATCGAGATAGCGCGAACCTACCAGTTGGATACTGGGTTCCTTCGTCAGAATGGCTCCCAGACGTTCCGAGACGGCACGGCAATACGACTGCGTTTCGGGGTCACCGCCAACGTTCTCTAAGGGAAGGACGATCATTCGGGGCGGAAACTCTGCCGTCGTTGTGTTCCGAAAACGGATAGTGGCGAAAATTGTCAGGAGCAGGACCGCCGACAAAAGAGCAGTCATTTCGAGCAGAGCTCTGCGGTCGGTAGCCGGCGCTGGCGGGGATAGCTGTTTTTCGGGCGCCGACGAATAGGGCGCCGACGAGGGGACAGAAAGTTCGTGTAAAACTTCTAAGACATTCGCGTACCGCCGCAATGGATCCGTCTGCAGACAGCGCGAAACGATCTCAGCCAGTTGCGGAGGCATCGCGTCTGGCTCCGTCGTCACGAAGTCACCGAGACTTGCCTGAGGAGACTGTGGCGGCTTGGCTCCATTATGGGCTGCAAACCAGACCAATGCGCCGAACGACCAGACATCTGACCGCAAATCAGGTCTAAAACCTTCAATCCACTCCGGTGGCCTGAAACCGTCAAATTCCTTCTGTTCGATCACCACCAAGCCAGATAGGCCGAAGGGCAGAATATGAGGCTGAAGAAGTGATTCGCGGCTGACTTCCTTAGCGACGTTCACCAAATCGGGGCACAAAATACCGTGAACCGCGCCCGACTTATGACCCGAAGCGATAGCAATTGCAAGTCCTTGGGCGAAAACAGCCATCTGTAGAGAGGTAATCTCTTCCTGCGTTACGTACTGGCGTAAGGGTTCGCCGGGCATCTGGCCCAGCGCGATGATGATCCGCGCATCTGTGGCCTCAACGTCGTGGATTGCGCTGACACTGGGGTGGTCCACCAGTCCTGACTGCACCCCAGACAACAAATCACTGCGTTTCGATTGGTCTTCGAGCGCAGATCGCGTAGGAAGAATTACAGTTACGCCGCGGTGGAGGTTAAGACACTTAGCCTCGTACGTTTCCTGCAACCGACTGGAACACTTGCGTCGAACCAGTTCGTAATGTGAGATGGTCCGACCAGATAAGTCCGATTCCCCTTCCTCACGTATTCGAAAGACCGGTACGTACGCTCCCTTAGGGATACTGATTACAATTGTGTCGCTGGCGCCTTCCTCTTTGTAATAACGCTCGAGTTTTGCACGGGTCCGACGAACCTCGACCCTCACTATATTGTCCTCAGTGGGATCGAATTTCGTTGAGCGTCCGAGTACCTGAATAGCGATAGCGTATTCTTTTGGCCTTTGGCTCGAGCCTGTGCTCAAGGTTTGGTCGACCAGAAATGAAAGAAGATTAGCGGCCTGGGGAGACTTTACGAACAACGAGCTGCGGAGAATGCGGTGAAGCTGCAGGCGCACTTCGGCAGCGAAGTCTACAACTGAAGAGTTGCATGTGCCGTCGCCCGATATCTCCGTATGCTCCGACCGAGCCATTCCAGATTCCCTCAAGCGTATGCCGGTAAGTCGTTGAAGCTTTTATAAGGACTGCCGCAGAAACCCGAATCCGCTTCCGGATTCCTGTGGCCCCGGTCACGGTAATTTCGATCCTGATTACTCACTAAGATCCTTCAGTTCTAGTAATATTGCTCTACCTAGTCCTGCCGGATTATACCTTCCCATAACCACCATTACAAGGGTATGGGGAGCGGAGGTCGCCTAGATGTTCGCCACGCGCGCGGCCGGAGTTGTTTGTAATTATCCAGAATGTCTGGCTCACATAAGGGGAGCAAATGACAAATGAGATCACGATCGTACTCGCCGATACAGATACGTTACGACGGAAGGTAGTGCGACAAAATTTCTCGAACAGCGTGGCAATTCACGAAGCTGAAACATTCACTAGCCTGCTTCGTTTCGTGTTGTTGCAAAAACCTCATGTGGTGGTCCTCGGTACTTTCGAAGGCAACTCCACTCAAGTCATTGAGGCTGCGCATCAGATTCGCAATGTAAGCCCTCTGACCAAAGTCATTCTTATCGCCGAGTGCAGTACGGAAGCCTTCGCCATCGGCGCCTTGCGGGCCGGAGTGTGCGAGTATCTCAAGGCTCCCGTCGATTCACTGGAATTGACCGAAGCGGTCCGACGGCACCTTCCGGCGAATGAGCCTACAGACGAGTTTCGGGAGTTGGTCGGCGCATCGGAAGCGATGCGAGAAGTTAAGGATTTCATTCGGAAGGTTTCACCGTTAGACAGCACAGTCATGATTACTGGCGAGTCTGGGACGGGCAAAGAAATCGTTGCGCGATTGATACACCAAAACAGTCTGCGTAAACAGTGTTCGTTCGTGACTGTGAACTGCGCTGCTATTCCGGATAGTCTCGTGGAAAGCGAATTATTCGGGTATGAGCGCGGCGCGTTTACGGGCGCGATATCACGCCAAGCCGGGCAGATGAGACTTGCGGATCGCGGGACACTGTTTCTGGATGAGATTGGCGACATGAGCGCGCTAGCGCAGTCGAAAATGCTGCGGGCTCTCGAACAACGGGAGATTCAACCGCTAGGCGCGACAAAAACGGTTCCAATCGACATCCGTTTGATCACGGCTACACACCGAGATCTCGACAAACTGGTCGCCGAGGAGAAGTTCCGGAGTGACTTGTACTACCGCATCGATGTTAGCCGGATACACCTACCTTCACTGCGCGAGCGGCAGTCGGACATTCCAGTTCTCGCTGCGCATTTTATTGGTGAGATGAACCGCCTGTACGGTAGGCAAATCGAGGGTTTAACTCCGGAAGCGCTACAAACTCTCGTTCAGCACGACTGGCCGGGAAATGTCCGCCAGCTCCGAAATGTGATTGAGGCTGCGGCCGTAGTTTGCACCACCGACCGAATATCGGACCGCGATCTCCGAACGTTGCGCTCGGTAGCCGCCGAGGGTCCTCCGCAGATAAAGATCTCCGCCGCAGTCATTCCCACCCGGAAGGCCCGTCAGGGAAAGGACGTGCTTCTGGAGGCTCTTGAAACGACAAACTGGAATGTAACGAGGACGGCAGAGTTACTGCGCTGGTCGCGATCGACTCTGTACCGGCAGATCGCGCGCCATCAGCTTAAGCGCTCTGAAGAGAGTATTGTTCCGGATGGCGAGACAACCGATCAGGAGAAGCTGAGCGAGCCGGTAAAGGGTCAGGCTACCAGCGCATAAATCGAACTTGCGCCCTGCTTCTAATCCGAGGCTTCCAGATCGAGATGTAAGCCGGTTAACCCGAGGAGGATGGCGTATGGGCTCCTCCCGCTAATTGCGCCTCGCTGTATTCCTTCAGTGCCCCCACCAGCAAATCCGATAGCATCCTTGCATGTTGAGGGCTGACGTATATGGCAGTGTGAATTCTTCCTTCACGCTGGCCGAATTCCAGCAAAAATTCAAAGGCGTTATAGCCTACCTGAAAGAAGTTGGCATACCTGCCATCTTCTTCCTTCGGCGTCCTTGGTGCGGAACTCATAGTTTGTTCAGCCCCCATTCACACCACCCCGGTGTCTGTTAACTTTCAGACTTCAGATGCTCCCGGCGAGCCAAAGTTATATGTTCTTTCCGCGAATATTAGCGAGCAAGAGAGGCGATACCGCGCTGCCCCAGATGACGGGTCATCCGATCTCTCAGATACTTGTTTCCCCGACTGACTCGCGTTTTGACGGCCCCAACATTAATTCCGAGTTGAACTCCTATCTCGTCAAGAGAAAGTCCTTTCATGTGACGCAACTCGACCGCGGTTCGCAGCAGCTTGGGAACGCATCGCAGTTCATTACGAACCAGGCTGCTGATCTCATTACTGCCGAACTGCTCTTCGGGATCGCACCATCGATGCGTGTCGCGTACCTGAAGTCCTTCCGGAGCGTTGGGGGTGTTGTCGAAGGAAATGACCTTGGCTCGTTTCCTCGATCGCAGCCGCATGATGCACCGATTGATAACGATCCGGCCCACCCAAGTGGAGAACTTCGCCTCTTCCGTAAATGTGCTCAGATGCGTATACGCCTTCCAATAAGACCACTGCACTTCGTCAACCGCATCTTCCCGATTACCAAGCCGGCAATAGGCCAAGCCTACCGACCGGTCCCAGGACCGCCGCATCAACTCTTCAAAAGCTTGATCGCTTCCGGCCTTCGCCATCCGTACCAGTGACTCATCAGAACTGTCTAGAAGATGTGTAAATTGGGAGCTTGTAGCAAGATGCATGTTTTTTTGCGCTTTATTGGGGATGTGTGTTGCACTTTTGCGGGGATACAACACCCCAGTACTAGTGCAGCCGGGAGGCCATAAACTAAGGTTCTTATTTTGAGAGAGATAGAGGGAGCGACTGTGTCATCCCCAGTGTGTCAATGAATAAACGGAGTGTTCCAACTGTGTCATTGTCATCGAATATTCATCTAACTTGACGTGATTAAGCGCGGATAGCCTGGTTTTCTGACTCCCGTCCGTTCCTGAGGGAGTCACGATCGTTGGTAGTGATACCGCGCACATGAATTTCTCGTTGGGGGAGCGGAATTTCAATAGAAGCGTTGGCGAGCGCGCTGTAAATACTCATGGCGACCTCGCTGCGGACCTGTTGGTGTGTCGCGTAAAGAGTCCAAAGCATCAGTTCGAACTCAAGCGCATTCTCGCCGAAGCCTTTGAAGATCGAAATGGGAGGCGGCTCCTTCACTACATCTGTATTCTTCGTGGCAATGTTCAGGAGCAGTTCGTTTACATGCTTCGGATCGGCATTATAGGTGGTTCTTACCGGTATTTCCACGCGACGGCACGTCTGGTGGAGGGTCCAGTTTGTAACTTGTCCGGACACCAGCGTGGCGTTGGGAATAATGACCTCGGCTCCCTGCGCTGTGACTATCGTGCTCGAACGAAATCCTATTCGGGACACAGTTCCGGAGATGGTCCCAACATCGAGAGAATCGCCCACATTGATGGGTCGTTCGAACTGAAGAATCAGCCCGGACGCGAAATTGTTGACTACGTTTTGCAGACCAAATCCCAAGCCGACACCTACCGCTCCGGTGAGCAGAGTGAACTTGTCGAGTTTGACGCCTGCTGCATTCACCGCCGTCAGAAAAACGCAGACTAGCAGCACGTAGTAAATGCTCGCAGAAATCAACGCGGGAATTCCTCGTTGCAGTTTAAACCGCGATAGCACGTCTTCCCGAAGTGTCACCCGAATTGCTGTCGCCAAGAGGTAACCAACCAAAAGCACACTTCCAAAGATGAGGACATCGCTAAGCGAAAAATCCATTCCGGGCACGGGAATTCGAGCCGTCAGGATTCGGTCAAGAAAGGCGGAGATGTTGTCCTTCATGCTCAGCAGGTCTAGAGTCATGAACAGCCAGAAGTAGAGGCCGGCTGCGACGATCGCTCGCTTTAGCCATGTCTCAATCGCTTCACCGTGCGCCTTCACAACAGACAATGATCGGAGTCGTGTCGCGTGGATCAAAGCAATCGCGAGTGTCAGAGTGGTGTGGCCGGTAATGAAAGTCACTATCCCAGCGAAGGTGCTCCTGAGTGTTGTCTGTTTCAACACTTGCGCAAGAGTTAGATAGCCAAGCAGGTTGGCCACCAGGGAGCACGTGAATGCTATGGCGACGCACCAGAGCAATTTGGTAACAACTTGGGACCCTTTACCGGAGAATGTTTCGGGCATTCGGGTCCGCTGCCATGCGAGCCAAGAGCACAATGCCGCAGACATCACCGTCAACATCACAATGAGATTTCGCTTCAGCTCAGAACTGAGCGTTAGAATTTCTAAAAGCGCGTGGGCGAAGAACAAGACCATGATGATCCAGTGCGATAATCTGATCCTACGTCGCCAAACCTGCTTCGCTATTAGTCCGAGTGGAATTAGTACGCCAAGCATCGCCACCGACATAACGACTCCTGGAGCCTGCCGAAGAAGCACGATACCGAAGGGCAGCATTGCAATGAATGCAAGAGCGACGGGCCTGCTGGTGAGTTGCAAGGCATCGGTCACACTCGAATTTGCGACCTGACACTCCTCGAATGTTTTGTGGAGCCGGACGATAAGCCAGACTCCCAATAGCAGAAGGGTTGCGAATACAAATCCTGACCAGGGCTCCTGCGAGAGGAATGCCTTGCCGCCTTCGAGAGATCGTTGGATCATGGTGCGATCGATCGCTGACCGCTCTCGCTCTTGTTCCCTCCGCGGCCCGAACTGCCAAAATCGATAGCCATCTTTGGAGAACAAGCGATCTTCAAACTCGGTCATCGCTCGTTCGACCTTATCCAGCTCTTCACCAGCGATCGCATCGATACGGCTCGCCTTGATCTGTAGCGTTAGCGCAAGAGTGCGCTGTTCGAGAGCCTCACCCTTAAGTTGCTGAATACTCGAAAGAGATTGCCGAACTGTCTCGATGACGGCAGACACGCCGGACGCCGAGATGGCATGAAGCGTAGCCTTCCACGTGATCTCCTGCTCTTCGAGGAATGCTACGGAGCTATTTGTCTTGCGGACGGCATTCGCGATTGCCAATCGAGTCCCATCCGGGCGTGTATACGATCGCCAATACCGCTCCTCACCTCGAGCATCTGTTAGCGTAGGGTTATTCGCGAATAGGCTGTCGGAATCACTGGCACGATCGCGGATGGCAGTCAGATCCTCGATGAGCGCTTTGTCCAGTCGCTCCAGGTTCACCTTGCCGGGGAGCAGCCTGCGGATTCGTCGTAAGTGCTGGACGAGATCCTCTGAGCGGCTATTGATCTCGACTAGAGGAATCGCAACGGACCCCGAGGCCGGGACCACTGCGGCGGACGTTTGGGCCCACGCTGATGACAGCGCGCACGCCATAACGACTCCCAGATTCCAACCCAGGCATCGCAACCGCAAAGTTTTTCCTCCTGCGATTTAAGAGCTTAGACGCTGGTGTGGACCTTTGGATCTAGCAATTCAATCCTCTAGTCATCTGTATCTGAAATATCTTTACTAATAATATTGGCAAGTGCATACTAAGCGTATGCCGCTCCCCCCAGCGCCCAAGTTGGTCTTGACCCAAGCAGCGCGTAAGCGACTGGAGGCGATTCGGCAAGGCCGCAAC
>DASQLD010000214.1:0-12392 GCA_035630195.1 Bryobacteraceae bacterium | reverse complement strand
GCTGATCGCTACGCCCGCTGGACCTCTTCGCTATATCGGTGGGAAGTTCACGCCAATCGTTTCTTCGGGCGCTACCAATGGCATCCCGGTCTCGATCGCGGAAACGGCCGATAGCGCAGTCTGGGTCGGGATGCGCGAGTCTGGCCTGTACCGTGTGCGAGGCGGCCGTGCATTGCAGGCCGGCTTGCCGGACCAGAAGGTGAATGTGTTGCTGCCGGGCGCCGGTCCAGAGTTGTGGATTGGAACGGATTCCGGCCTGGCACATTGGAACGGCCGCGCTGTAACACGTCGCAATGTTCCCGCCGCAGTCGCGCGCAGTCCGATTCTGGCTCTGGCGCGCGATCGCGATTCCAATCTCTGGATCTCGTCTGCGTCCGGAATCACACGCATGGATGTCAACGGCTCCACCCTTCATGGGCGGAGCGTAAGCTCGCCCGGAACGGTGCGCGTGATTTTTGAAGACCGTGAAGGCAACCTGTGGTTCGGGGGTACCGAGGGGTTGATGCAGCTTCGCGACGCTCGATTCGTGAGTCATACCGGTGTAGCCGGTAAGGGCGGACCCTTGTATATCGACACTTCAGGCCGCACCTGGATTGGACCCTCCTCCGGAGGGCTGCTCTGGATTCGCGGAGCGGAACGTCACGCAATCACCACATCGGGCATGGATGGCGATGTGATCTACTCCATCGCTGGAGGACCTGGCGAAGTGTGGGTGAGTCGCAGGCTCGGCGGTGTCACGCAATTGCGAGAAGAAGGCGGAGCTCTTCACCCGCGAACGTATACAGTGCGCGACGGCCTCGCGCCGGGAGCTGTTTACGCCATACATCGGGCTCGCAATAGATCAGTTTGGTCCGGGACTTTTAGCGGGGCGGTGAGTCGTATTGAGAAAGGCCGTATCACGACGTTCACTTCCGCGGACGGATTGAGTGCTGATGCGGTAACCACCATACAAGACACGCCCGACGGAGTGATCTGGGTCGGAACCGTTGGAGGACTGGAGGCGTATCGCAATGGTAAGTGGCGAAGGTACGGCGGTGTCGACGGATTGCCTCCCGGACGCGTAAATAGTCTCGCTGTCGATAGCGACGGGGTACTGTGGATCGGTTCCTCCTCGGGCATCTTCTACTGGTCGGGCACGCGGCTTGAAAGCGCACAAAACGCTCCGGAGTCGCTCCAGGGAGAAATCTATGGCCTGGTGGCAGACGACGCTGGCAGCTTGTGGGCCGCTACTGACCGTCACGTCGTCAGCGTACCGCGCGCTTCGCTCATGGGGCAGTCGAAGGACCCGGCCGCGTTGCGCCAATTCGGTATGGCAGACGGTCTGCCTTCCACACGTGGAATCCGGCGCGATCATGTGGTTGCCAAAGATCCATCTGGGCGGATCTGGTTTTCCCTAGAGGGCGGAGTATGTGTCGTGAATCCGTCGCTTCCCTCCGCGCTGGAGCCCGCATTGGTAAAGGTGGAATCTGTCGCCGTTGATGGTAGTCCCCCAATTTCGGGGTCTATCGCCCGATACCCTTCCAACCGCCACCGCGTGGTCTTCAACTTTATCGGCGTGAGCCTCACCGTTCCCGGACGCGTACGGTATCGCTACCGGCTGGAAGGTTACGATAGCCATTGGAGCCCGCCCACTGAGTCCCGTGAGGCGGCGTATACAAACCTCTCGCCCGCTCGCTATACCTTTCACGTTATGGCAAGCAACAGCGAGGGTCTGTGGAACGGAGCGCCTGCGAGTATAGCGTTGGAGGTGGAGCCGCAGCTGTCAGAAACCTGGTGGTTCCGAGTGACTGGATTATGCCTCATGGGCGCGGCGATTTTCGCCGGCTTCCGCTACCGCCTGGCTCGCGTCCACGCCGCGATGAACCTGCGGTTCGAGGAGCGCTTGGCGGAAAGAACCCGCATCGCGCGTGAATTGCACGACACGCTCTTGCAAAGTTTCCAGGGCCTGATGCTTCGCCTTCAGGTGGTTGACGATTTGCTACCGCCGGGAAAGGCCAAAGAGCAGCTCGAACAGAGCCTCGAGCGCGCTGATCAGGCGATTGCAGAGGGTCGTAGCGCTGTCTCTGATTTACGATCATCCGTCACAACCACGAATGACCTGGCACATGCGCTGAGGGCGGTGGGTGACGAACTGGCCACAAAAGATTCGTCAGCGTTCCACTTAGTGGTGGAAGGTTCAGCGCGAGACTTGCACCCCATCATTCGCGACGAGCTTTACCGCATAACTCGCGAAGCACTTCGTAACGCCTTCAGGCACGCGGCAGCCAATCATATTGAAACGGAAATTTCCTACGGAGAACGGGTATTCCGGCTGCGCATCCGGGACGACGGACACGGGATTCCACGCGAAATGTTGGAAGCGGGTCGTCCCGGCCACTATGGCCTTTCAGGAATGCGTGAACGCGCGCAGCAAATCGGCGCTAAGTTGGATATTTGGAGCGGAGCCAGAACCGGTACAGAGATCGAGTTGAGCATTGCAGGGTCGATTGCATATCGTACGTCAACGGGGCGGCCTTTTTTTCGCTTGTTTCGGAAGGAAGCAGGTTAACCTGTGATTCGCATTCTTGCAGTTGATGACCATCCGCTTCTGCGCGAGGGAATCGCCGCACTGATCGGGAACCAGTCCGATATGGAACTCGTCGCGGAAGCGTCCAATGGACGCGAGGCAATCGAACTGTTCCGGAACCATCGTCCCGACGTCACGTTGATGGACCTCCAAATGCCCGAGATGAGCGGCATCGATACGATGATCTCCATTCGCGGCGAGTTTCCAGACGCGCGTATCATCGTTTTGACAACTTACGCCGGCGATGTCCAGGTTACCCGCGCTCTCAAGGCAGGCGCCCGCGCCTATTTGCTGAAGGGCTCGCTGCGGAAAGAACTGCTGGAGACGATTCGCGTTGTCCACCTCGGCCAAAAGCGCGTGTCGTCGGAGGTCGCCGCTGAAATAGCCGAGCACGCGACCGATGACGCGTTGACTCCTCGAGAGATCGATGTACTCCGTTTGGTCGCGGGTGGAAACGCGAACAAAGAAATCGCTTCAAAGCTGTCGCTGTCTGAAGAAACCGTGAAGAGCCACGTCAGAAACATCCTTGCCAAACTTGGAGCAAAGGACCGGACCCACGCTGTCACCATAGGACTGAAACGCGGAATTATCGACGTGTAGCCATATGCATCCCTCGAAAGAGGGATTCCGAAGAGGCCATTCGAGGGTGTCCAGTCACAAGGAGACTTCATACCCTGGAATGGGGCACACTCTGCAACGCCTATTCTCAACTTTTCCGAATAGCTGGCCCGGTGTTGGTCTGCTGCTAATCCGCGTTAGCCTCAGTCTCGCTCTGTTCTACTTCGGGTCAGACGGTCTCCCCGGGAAACTCTCGGAACCGACCGCCTTCGCACAGAAATCTGTCACGGCGATTGGCGGTGTTTTTCTGCTTGCCGGTCTGTGGACACCGCCCGTGGGAGTCTTGCTGGCCCTTAACGAGTTTTCGATCGCGTTGTCCTTCTCTCCGCCCCAACGGGGGGACACGTGGCTCCACTTTTTCTTCGCGGTGATCGCCGTGAGCCTGGCTATGCTCGGGCCTGGCGCATGGTCGATTGATGCGCGCCTATTCGGGAGGCAGCGCTTTGATCTCGATCGCAACAAAGGTAAGAAGCTATCCCCCTAACGGGGTATGAGTGGAAGCACCCATTGAGGGGTCGGATCGACATCGATTTGGGGACGATCCCGGTTCGAAGAAAGGCTCACAATCAAGCATGGCGATCTGGTGCAATCGAGGAGAACAACAATGGCTGCCTTAGATTTTGTTAGCTTTCACAAAGCACATACTTTTGAGGAGATCGTTGGAAATAGCCCGGAGCTGTTCAAACTATTCGATCGAGTTGAATCTGCGGCACCGACTGATGCAAACGTCCTGATCATGGGGGAAACCGGTAGTGGGAAAGAACTCATTGCACGGGCGATCCACAGCCGAAGTGCACGCAGGAACAGCCCTCTGGTGAAGGTGAACTGTGGCGCCATCCCATCTGGCCTCGTAGAGAGTGAACTTTTCGGACATGTGAAGGGGGCGTTCACCAGCGCGTCCGAGCGGCGTATTGGCCGATTTGAACTAGCGAATAACGGGACGATATTCCTGGATGAAGTCGGTGAACTCCCGCTCGAAACGCAAGTCAAGTTGCTTCGTGTACTGCAAGAGCAGGAATTCGAACCCGTCGGCAGCAGCCGAACCATCAAAGTCAACGTTCGGATCATCGCCGCGACGAACCGCGATCTTGAGATGGCTGTCCAATCAAAGGTGTTCCGATCTGATCTTTACTACCGCCTGAATGTGATCCCGCTCCACGTACCATCGTTGCGTGATCGCCGATCCGATATACCTGAATTGGTTATGGCCTTCCTGCGCCAGTTTGCGAAGCGTATGGAGAAGCCCATCCAATCGGTTTCGCGAGAAACCATGCGATTCTTGATCGATTACTCCTGGCCCGGAAACGTCCGGGAACTTCAGAACGTTATCGAGCGCGGCGTAGTTCTATGCAGAGGTTCAGTTCTCAAACTCGGAGCGGACCTCCTGCCGATAGAGGAATCTCCTGCGAATCTAGAACCCGAAGCCACAAGTGAGGGGACGTTCTCCGATTCACTCGAAAACATACAACGCCAACACATCTTGCGAGTGCTTGAGAGAACCGGGTGGCTTATCAGCGGCCCCAACGGCGCCGGAGCCGTACTAGACCTGCATCCCAACACGCTTCGAAGTTTGATGGATAGGCTGGGCATTCGGCGCCCTGCCCGCTTTTCTGCCATGGCGACTGCGTCCGACGATGTACTAATCGATACGAGAACATCGTCGCGTGAACTTGCGCACGCGTTTGACTAAACACTAGCGCTATACCGGCGAGGTCCGAATCAGTGACTTGTCGCAACGTCTGGAATGATTAAGATGAGCCACGCGCTTAGCCAGCCGTTCGAGTCGGATCTTTCTCGCCCGAGAAGTCATCCCTGAACCATAAGCACGCCAGTGCGGGCCGAGTTGATGAGCAAAAGCAGTCAAGACACAACGAAGGCTGCGGGATTCACCATCTCGACGTGAAGCGCGCCCGTTATTAACAAAGCTGGGCTGAGCACAATTGAAGTATGCCCTCAGCCCAGCAGACAACCTCGAAACGTGTGCCTGAGGAAGCGGGCTCCGATCGAGTTTGGCCGCGAACCGTCCGAAGGCAACTGCCAGTCGATTCCAGCCAGTGATCGTAACTACCGCCGACGTGAGATTCACCAGTTCCTCTTGCGCAAGTGGCGACTTACTTCGTCGTATACCTCATTGGAGACGTGGTCTTTGCTGATAACAGCAACTTGCTCGGTCCACAACAGTGCCGCACGTTCACCTTCCGTGAAGAACGGCGTATTGCGCCGATGGGGAAACCGTATAGAGACGTTGCTTCGTTTAACCGATAGCACGCGCATCTCTACTATGTGTGTCCATGCAGTACGCGCATGCGTTAATCCGTAAGGTGCGCAGCCCAATAAGCTCCAGTAGAAGTGGCTCCGGGCCTGAAGATTGTCGAATGTAGTTTTCCAGGCCGTACATCGCACGTGTCGCTGCCGGAACCATGTTGTGACATTCACTCGAGGTTTGCAACGTATCAACTCCTGGTCCGCTCCGTGCACGTCCGCAACCCATCAGCCCGGGGATCGCTGATTTCTCGTGATGACGGCCGGCCCGGCAGCGCATTCCATCTTGAACCGCGTACTTCCGCCACCATCCGGTTTGCTCCTTCTGACACATGAAGCATTGCCGCACCCCGATCACGCGATTTCGCAACTAGTAAGCCTAAATCAGACATGTTTCACGAGATACCGCCGCACTTACTTCGGCTGCTCTCCCGCGGATGGGCGCTAAGTGCCTCTCCTGCCGGTACATTCCTATAAAACATGAAGTTCGCAAGGCCGTGGAACAGCGAGTGCTCTTAGGTAGTCAACCGGTGCCGAAAGCACCCGGCATCCAAAAAGGAGATACCCGTATGGACTGGAGAATATTGACGCGCGTAGCAATCACCGTCGCGATCGTGCTGTTCTGCGACCTCTGGTTTGCCAAAGCACAGATCGCGAACCCTAGTTTTCGAGTAGACCGTGACGATACTGCTCTCGTGATCGTAGATCCTCAGGTGGATTTCCTCAGCGAGACTGGGGCTACGTGGAAGTACGTGGGCAAAACTGTAAAGTCCAACCAGACGGTCCAGAATATCGAAGCTCTGTTGACCGTGGCCAAGGCGAACGAGTTTCTCGTGTTTATCTCGCCACATTATTACTATCCCTGGGATCATAAATGGGCTTCAGGAGGACCCGGAGAGGTGTTGTTGCGCGGCCTGAAGCCGTTCGATAGAAAAGGCCCGCTCACACTCGAAGGCTTCTCAAATTCCGGCGCCGATTGGATGCCGCAGTACAAGCGGTTCATCAACGATGGCCAAACCGTGATCGCAAGCCCACACAAGCTCTATGGGCCCGAAGTGAATGACCTGGTACTTCAGCTCCGAAAGCGGCGTGTCACAAGGGTCATTCTCGCGGGCATGTCAGCCAATCTCTGCATCGAGAGTCACCTCAGATATTTGCTTGAGCAGGGCTTTGAAGTCGGAGTAGTTAAAGACGCAACTGCGGCTTTCCAATTGCCTGGCGCGGACGGCTATGCGGCAGCGCTAACGAACTTTCGCATGATCGCTAACGCCGTAATGACAACTGAAGAACTGACCGCAACAGTCCATGGTCATCGTGCAAGTGGCAAGTAGCCTGTCATCGGATGTTGACTCGGTTCTCGCGGCGGCGATCCCTATCTATCGCAGCTTTCCACCGGCACAACACGTGCCTGGTCAATACCACAAGGGAGATGTCGAAATGAATACAGTCACAACAACAGATGGCGCTGAGATTTACTACAAGGATTGGGGCTCAGGACAGCCTATTGTTTTCAGCCACGGTTGGCCATTGTCGTCCGATGCCTGTGCTGGGCAAATGCTTTTCTTCGCGCAGCATGGCTATCGCACTATTGCACACGACCGCCGCGGCCACGGACGTTCAAGCCAGACGTCAGTTAACAACGACATGGACAGCTATGCCGATGACCTTGCCACCCTGATGGATCATCTCGACCTTCAAGAGGCGGTCCTTATTGGCCACTCCACCGGAGGAGGCGAGGTAACTCGCTATCTTGGCCGTCACGGATCAAAACGTGTGGCGAAGTTGGTTCTGATTGGCGCAGTGCCGCCGATCATGCTCAAGACGGACGCGAATCCCGAAGGTCTCCCGACGGAGGTATTCGATGGGTTGCGCGCCAGCCTAGCGAAGGATCCTGCGCAGTTTTACAAAGATCTCGCGATTCAATTCTACGGCGCAAACCGATCTGGATCGCAAATCTCGCAGGGTTCGCTCGATCAGTTCTGGCTATGGAGTATGCAGGCGGGTTTGAGAAACGCCTATGACTGTATCAAGGCATTCTCGGAGACTGACTTCACCCAGGATCTGCTGAAGATCGATATCCCGACTTTGATTCTTCATGGTGAAGATGACCAAATTGTTCCCATCGACGACTCGGCGAGGAAATCGTTGAAACTGATCACCGGCGCAGCGGCGAAGTATTATCCCAGCGCTCCACACGGCCTCACGGCGACCCATCAGGATCAACTCAATGCTGACCTGCTCGCGTTTGTAACCAAGGGCCGCAGAAGTTCCGTGGCAGCCTGATTACTCATTCCAGTTCCTTGAGGGCCGGATTGTTGCAATCGGCCCGGCCTTTAAGATTACGTCCGATGCTAAGGAGAATGTAGTGAATACCCTTGTAGCGAATGGCTCGGGAGAGATCCAAGGCGTCCCGCGACCCTTGGATGGAAAGATTGCAGTTGTTACCGGCGGATCGCGCGGGATCGGCGCTGGAATTGTCCGTCGACTGGCTCGGGATGGAGCAGTAGTTGCGTTTACCTATGCAACCTCTGAGTCCCAGGCGCAAGAGCCTCAGCTCGATGTTGAAAGACTCGGCGGACGATCTCTAGCAATAAAAGCAGACAGCTCATCGCCGTCCACTCTAACGGAAGCCGTTGGAGACGCGGCACTCACCCTCGGCGGTCTCGATATCTTCGTAAGCAATGCGGGGATTTTCAAGATAGGACTTGTACATCAGTTTGCCCTCGAAGATCTCGACCAACTCATCGCACTCAACATTCGTGCTGCATTTGTAGGCATTCAATCAGCAGTGAAAGAGATGAGAGATGGAGGCCGCATAATCACTATCGGCAGTAGCGCGGCGAACCGTATCGCGTTTCCCGGAATTAGCGCCTATAGCATGACGAAGGCGGCGATTCAGGGTCTTGTACGTGGGCTGGCCGTCGATTTGGCATCGCGCGGCATTACCGTCAACAATGTCCAGCCCGGTCCTATCGCCACAGACATAAACCCGACAGAAGGGCCAGAAGCAGAAATGCTTCAAAGGATGATCCCTTTGGGCCGGTATGGGAGAGACGAGGAAGTTGCCTCCCTCGTGGCGTATCTAAGCACGAGGGAGTCATCCTTCATTACAGGAGCGAACCTCACTGTTGACGGTGGCTACGGAATCTAAAGCAGGCAAGGCGGTCGATCATGAAGTACGTGAAAGCCTATGTCGTCGCGGCAGTAAAGTGTGAGCGGTTGGTTGATGATGGATGGCCTGAAGACGCGGGCGAGTGGCCCGAACGATGCAATTCTCAGTTAAATATCGTCTCTCAGCCCGAAGAGTCGGCTCAAAACGGCCGACGTCTTTCGCCTAGACAATTCATCAACATGTTGTTGCGGAGCCGCAAGCGAGATTAGCTACCTCACATCCTCGGTTACGTGGGAGTGCGTCCAAATGTGCCGGACGCCCGCCGAATGCTTGTCCAGCGGGAAGTCCGACCACGCTTGAGCGTTCGTTGCGCCGGCTGGTGGGCTTCACTGCAGATCGAAGCAGAAGTAGAAACAAGTCAAATGACAACCAAGCAAGGAGATGTGTTTGTGAGTATGAAGATTGTAGTGATTGGTGGAACCGGGCTTATCGGTTCAAAGGTCGTCCAAAAGCTTAACGCACGGGGTTATGAGGCGATTGCAGCCGCGCCCACCACCGGGGTAAACACGCTTACCGGCGAGGGCCTGGGCGAGGTTCTCACCAACGCCTCAATCGTCGTGGACGTCTAGAATTCTCCCTCATTCGAAGAGAAGGCCGTGATGGAGTTCTTCACGGCATCTACTCGCAACCTGCTCTCCTACGAAGCAGTCGCGGGCGTGCAACATCACGTCGCGCTATCGGTAGTGGGAACCGATCGTTTCCAGGAGAACGCATACTTCCGCGCCAAGATCGCGCAGGAGAAGCTCATCATGGAGTCTGGGATTCCGTACTCGATCGTCCACGCAACGCAGTTTTTCGAATTCGTCACAATGATCGCCGACGCCTCCACGGATGGGAATCAGGTCCGTCTGCCCCCCGTGTTCATTCAGCCCATAGCTGCCGAAGATGTTGCCAAAGCAGTGGAGAGGGTCTCGTTCGGCACGCCCGTGAATGGCGTGACCGAAGTGGCAGGACCTGAGCGGTTTCGTCTTGACGAATTCGTCCGTCAGGGCCTGCTGGCCCGCGGTGACTCGCGTGAAGTTATGGCCGACCCGAGTGCCCGGTACTTCGGCGCTACACTGAACGATCTCACACTCGTTCCCGTGGGCCAAGCGCGACTCGGCGAGGTTTATTTCGAAGACTGGCTTACCCCGGCCATGTCGGCACGCTAGCCGAGTGCCATGGCCCTGCTTGTACAGGGAGCAGGGCCTGGCAGCCGTTATGCAACAAGGTATATGGAACAAGGGAGAGCAAGCGATGGGTGGAACACATGTGAAACGGCTGCGACAGGAGCGTTTGGCCTACTGGCTCTGGCAACAGCGAGGTATGCCCATGGGGTCGCCCGAAGAGGACTGGCTCTTGGCCGAAGCACTGTTTAAAGGGACGTGCCGACCGTCCGAGTTACCGCAACACGAGATGCCCCTGTTCGCGTTCGCAATCGAGCGACGGACAAGATGATAGGAGCACGACCGAAGCGAGGTACCCGATGACTGCCCTGGCGTCCAGCACTCAGGTAGGTCCTTACGAGATCCTCACGCTCATCGGCGAGGGAGGCATGGGTGAGGTATATAAAGCTCGGGATACCCGGCTCGACCGAATCGTCGCGCTGAAGGTATCCAAGAGCGAGTACACGGAACGCTTCGAAGTCGAGGCCAGAGCGGTAGCTGCTTTGAATCACGCTAACATCTGCACTCTCTTCGATGTTGGCCCGAACTATCTCGTGATGGAGTACGTTGACGGCACGCCGCTTAAGGGGCCATCTTCGGTAGAGGAGATAATGCCCTATGCGCTGCAGGTTTGCGATGCGCTCGCCGCAGCGCACGAGAAGGGCATCACGCATCGGGATCTGAAGCCTGCAAACATCCTGCTGACCAGGTCCGGTATAAAGCCACTGGATTTCGGGATGGCCAAAGTAAACGTCCTAGGTCACGGCGATACGACCGCCGCGGATACGCAGGCTGGGACGATCCTCGGCACACCCTCCTACATGTCGCCCGAGCAGGCGCAAGGGCAACCAGTGGACGCGCGGTCCGACATCTTTTCCTTCGGCTCATTGCTCTACGAACTTTTGACCGGCCGGAAGGCCTTTCAGGGCTCTAGCGGCCTTTCTATACTGGCGTCCATTCTGCGTGATGAGCCTCCCCCGCTGGAGAGTGCCCCGGAGATGCAGGCGGTAATCGCCCGCTGCCAACGCAAGCACCCCGCCGACCGATACCAGTCGATCGCCGATGTGAGGGTTGCGCTGCAGGCCGCTACCCATCACGATGCGCACACATACCCCGAGCGCCTTCCCTCCATTGCTGTGCTGCCACTCGCGAACTTAAGCGCCGATAAAGAGAACGAGTACTTCAGCGATGGCCTTGCAGACGAGATCCTGAATACGTTAACTCGACTCCCGGGTCTCCGCGTCACGGGCCGGGTTTCTGCCTTCAGCTTCCGCGGACGGGAAAACGCCGTGGCGAAAATCGGCCGGCGCCTCCGCGTCACTAGCATCTTATCCGGCAGCGTCCAAAGGTCGGGCAATCGAATCAGGGTGAGTGCGCAACTCATCAACGTATCCGACGAATCACAAGTCTGGTCCGAACGGTACGACCACGAAATGCGCGACCTCTTCGACATTCAGGACGAGATCGCGCAAGCGATTGTCGCGCAACTAAAAGTCAAACTTGGAAGCAAGTCCGGCCAGCCGCTAATCAAGCGCTACACCGACAATCCCGAAGCGCACAGCTTGTACTTGAAAGGGAATTTTCATTACTACAAGTTCACGCCAGTGGAAATGGAAAAGGGCAGGAAACTCCTGGAGCAAGCGGTGGTAAAAGATCCCAACCATGCGCCGGCCTGGTTTAGTCTGGCTGACGGCTACATTGCCGCTGCTCACTTCGGCGGGATTTCCCCCCTGCGACAGTGGCCAAAAGCGCGGGAAGCGGCAGCCAGAGCGTTGGCGGCCGATTCGGAATTCGCCGCAGCTAAGGCCGCCGTGGGCTTCGTCACAGCCGTGAGTGAGTTCAGGTGGGTTGAGGGATTGAATAGCTTAAACGCTGCGTTGGAGCTGAATCCAATCTCCGCGCGCGCGTTGTTCTGGCGCGCTGCCGTGCTGCACTGCCTTGGGCGGACTGAAGATGCGTATGCCGACGCATGTAAGGCTGCTGAGATTGATCCTCTATTTACTCTCTATCGTCGATACTGTGCCTATTACTGCCTGCTTATGGGTCAACCCGAACGCGCTGTTGAGCATGTGCACCAGCTCCTGGAAATAGATCCCTCCTACACCGCCGGTGCGTACCTGCTAGGAGAGGCATACTCGCTGCAAGGCCGGATTGAAGAGGGCATTGCGCTACTCGAGAAGGAACAGCGTGACGGTCCGGGAGCCTTCCTGCCGCTCGGTTTTCTGGCATGCGCGTACGTTCGTGGCGGACGCCGTGCGGACGCGGAGGAATTCCTTGAGAAGTTGCAGGCTGAAGCGGGCTGCCGGTATGTTCCGCCGGCAACGATTGCCATCGCGGCGTTGGCACTCGGCGATACAAATACGGCTTTGTCGGCGATGGAAGATGGAATTCGTGAGCGGGACCCGAATCTAAGTTTTGGAATCGGCACTCATTACTTCCGCACGTTGCGATCGGATGTTAGGTATCAAAACATCGTGGAGCGCATGAATCTAGTCATCTGTATCTGAAATATCTTTACTAATAATATTGGCAAGTGCATACTAAGCGTATGCCGCTCCCCCCAGCGCCCAAGTTGGTCTTGACCCAAGCAGCGCGTAAGCGACTGGAGGCGATTCGGCAAGGCCGCAAC
>DASQLD010000213.1:0-21294 GCA_035630195.1 Bryobacteraceae bacterium | reverse complement strand
AGTCGGAGCAGACCGCACAGGAACGTTTCTTGGACCTCCGGGGGTTGCGGGAGCTGACCAGGGTCCCCGTCAGCCAAGGATTGTCCCGAATCCATTTGACAATACGCTCCTCATTCAAGGTACGCGTCAGGAGTATGAGTCGATCCTCAAGCTCCTTAAGGACATTGACGTTCCTCCGCGCCAGGTTTTGATCGAAGCGAAAATTTACGAAGTGACACTGAGCGGAGCGTTCCGCAATGGGGTGGCTGCGTTTCTCACGGCTCGTGGCGGAGCTCTTCCGGGTAACGCATTGCGGCCTAGCACGAATCAGGTCGTCGGAGCTCTTACGGGCAGCCTTACGCTCTCAGTTGGCGCACTCGTCGGACAAAGCCGCGAATTGCTAATGTTTCTTTCGACCGAGGAAGCGAACACTCGGGCGCGCGTGCTTTCAGCGCCAAGCATTATTGCTACGGACAGCGTCCCTGCCTCCATCAACGTCGGAGCGGAGGTGCCTACACTGACAGCGCAGGCTGTCACAGGCGCGCAACAAGGCGGCGATTCTTTATTCGCCAACAGTATTCAGTCTCGCAACACAGGCGTCACGTTAAATGTTCTGGCCCGTGTCAACCCCATGGGCATTGTCACTATGACTGTCAATCAGGAAGTAAGCGCGCCTATCGCGCCTGAGACAGGGGCAGCAATTCAGAGTCCATCGTTCTCCAAGCGGACCGTTCAGACGCAGATCACGCTCCAAGACGGTGACACGATCGCAATCGGGGGAATTATCAACGAGTCAAATGGATCGAGCAGCGTTGGTTTTCCCATCCTGCACAGGATTCCCGTCGTCGGCTTGGCTTTTGGCAGCAAAGCGATCACGAAGGAACGAACCGAGCTGATCATCTTTCTCACCCCGAAAGTCATCTACGACATGAATAATGTGAACGAGGCGAGCGAGGAATTAAAGTCGCGGTTAAGGCAGCTGTCAAAGTACGTCAAAAACGAGCAGTAAGTCACGCGGGACTCTGTAAGTTACATTACTGTTGATGTTCGTATTTACGGCTTCTCGAAGCGAACCGACCGCTTGCTCTCTAAAAGGGCGCTTCTTGGTTGTTTCTAACATAATTATGTCGAGTGGTGGAGACCGGCGTCATTCAGGCGCAAATGTCGCAATTCAGTAAACTTTTCGCGCCATTGAGCGATAAGATGATTGACTGACAAGGAACTTGCATGTTCTAATGACTGCGTAACGAGTCGCTTCAGATAGTTAGCTATTTCACTTACCGCTTTTGCTTGACTGTCCGCGAGGAGTGGTGCTATCTCTAGTCTGATTACGCTGAGGCATTCGTAGCGGTATTCTTCTACCAAGAAGGAATCCCGCGAGCACAGAAAAACTAATAAGAGAAGTCAGCGCTATGAGCTTCGAGGCTCAGGTTGATTGAACTTCCATCAATTCAAAATAAAACTACTCTTCAACTTCACAAGGAGAAGGAAATGGTAGCATTTCGCAAATTGTTTCCCGTGCTAGCCATCGGTGCATTCCTTCTAGGAACTGCAACGACGGCAAGTGCGCAAACGGCTGCCGGTCAACCTCTGGTGTGTAGCACCTCTACTGGTGTACCCCCTGTGGTTCGTGCCGAAGGTCATACTGAACTGGTAGGCGACATTGTCTTGGTTTGTTCTGGTGGCGATCCCAACTCGACCCTGACTGCCAACTTCCAGTTGTTCTTGAATACGAACATCACCAGCCGGCTGCTGAGCGGTGGATTGTCGGAAGCTCTTCTGCTGATCGACGAACCGGGCGCGGCTCGCCTGAACGCAGATGGCACGGCTTCTTTGACGCCGACGCCGTTCTGCGTGTCGCCGAATTCGCAGTCCAACTCTGCGCCTGCTGCGACTGGCGGAGCTTCAAACGTTCCGGGACTGCCTGTTGGTGGTCTGTTCGGCACTGGAACGGCCCCCGATTGCAATCCGACCGTTGCGAATCAGACGTATCAGCAGAACACCTACACCATCTTCCGTGGACAGCCTGCAAATGCCGCTAACGGCACTGCTAACGCCGCGGTCGTTTGGCCTGGTGTGCCAGTCACCCCTCCGGGTTCGAATCGGACCCGTACCATTCGCATCACCAACGTTCGCGGTAATGCCGCTGGCGTTCCGGCGTCCACCAGCTTGGTTCCCACCCAGATCTTCTCGTTCCTGTCGATCTCGTCGAGCCAGTCTTTGTCCCTGAGCAACCCGCAGCAGGCCGTTGCCTTCGTGCTCCCGGGCTTGCAGTTTGACGTCCGTACTTGCGCAGGCAGCAGCTCTGGTATCCCGCGTACGTGGGTACAGTGCGTATCTGAGCCGGGCGGAAGTAATACCCTGTTCAACGATCCGAATGCGGCCGGTCCGTTCGGAGCTCAGCTGGGTCTGAGATTCCGTGAGGGCTTCCAGACCGCCTTCAAGACGCGCATCGATCCAAACCAGAACAGAAGCGTTCCTGGCGTTGTCTATAACACGGAAAGCGGTTTCGTGCGGGACGATCAGCCTAATCTGGCTAACGTTGGCGTAGCGGATGCCCCGACTCGCGTGGCTGCCCGCTTTACGAACGTTCCTGCTGGCACCAAGATCTTCGTCAGCGTAAACAGTGTTACGAACGATGCGAACAGTGAGCAGGGTTCGATCACTGCAAACGCGACTCTCGTGGGTGGCACTGGCACGACCACTCTGAGCTGCACGGGCAATCCGTCGTCAGCTGCTGCGGAAGTGCCGATCACGGCTGGCTCCGGTATGGCGGTTTGGGAAGTTACGGCTGCCAACTCTGCCAACATCGACACGTTGTTCTTCTATATGGCGGTTGCTTCTGGGGCCAACACGGCGAACAATCTGCCGGGTCTCGGTCAGTCCAGCGTAACCGGTAGCTTTGCTCCGTTCTTCGCGGCGAACTCGACGGCGAATGCGGCCAGCGCCTCGCTGCCGATTCCGCGCTTCATCGATAACGCCACACCACGCCCTGCATTCACATTCAATCAGTGCGTAACTAATCTGCTCTTCCCGTATGTGACCAACCAAGCGGGCTTCGATACCGGTCTCGTGATCAGCAACACTTCACGTGATCCGTTCTCGGGTTCCGCTAACCGTGTCCAGGCGGGTACTTGCACCCTCAACTACTACGGCGCAACACCCGGTGGCCCGGCTCCGTCTGCTCAGACGACCAACGCCAACGTGGAAGCGGGCGCCCAGGTAGCTTGGGTCCTCAGCAGCGGTGGCGGTCTCGGAATCACAGGTACGCCTGGCTTCCAGGGCTACATCATTGCTCAGTGCCGGTTCCAGTTCGCTCACGGCTTCGCGTTCATCACCGATGGTCCTATCGGTCAGGCTCGCGTAGCTGAGGGTTATCTGGCGCTCGTCATGGACGCTGGCATCACCACACGCACGGGTTCGCAGAGCGAAGTTCTCGCTCACTAACCTAAACGTAGTTCAACCCAAAAAGGAGGCGGGGCGACCCGCCTCCTTTTTATTTGTACTAACCTACCGTTGGCTTCCCGAGTACCACCGTCGGTGATACACTGATAAGGCCCCGCGTCCTTTGCCCTGATTAGGGCGACTAAGCTTTCGAATTAATCTCTCGAGGTGTCTATGTTCAAGAAGTGGTCTTGTGTTCCCGCGCTTGTGGCCTGCATGACGCTACCGGTCGCTTACGCACGGAATATCTTTGTGACCGCAGGCGGAGATCCAGCAAATTCTACGGTCGCCGGCTATACGACGGAACCGCTCTCGTTTGCTCGAACGTTCGCGGCAAGCGCGGGCGCGGCGCAGGTATTACCGGGGCCAAGTGGAAAGTACTATGTCATAGGACGGGTCGCGACCGAAGCTGTGGCAGTGCTGGAGGGAATCTTCCCAAACCTTCAGGTAACGAAGCGGCTGAGTTTGTCGGTCGCTCCAACTGCTGCTGCGATCACGCCTGATGGACGCAGGTTGATTGTCATCGGTAGCGGTGGCGTCCAGGTGATCGATACCGCGACGGATAACGTGCTAGCCGGATCATCCGGACTGAGTGTTGGAACGAACCCGAGCGGTGTTGCTGCAAGCTCAGATAGCAAACGGGCCTTTGTGTCGAGCCCGGACCAGCAACGTCTCTTCGTCATTAACGTCGAAAATGCTTCGGCTGCCGGTCAAGTTTCGACACCAGGATCACCAGCGTCCGTTAGCGTCGGCCCGTCCAGCCTCGTTTACGTGCCAGTCCAGAACGCGATCTACGAGATTGATCCGCAGTCGCTGGCGTTGCGCGCCACGATTTCGTTGAATGGTTTCCCGGGAGCCCTCGCTTTCACGCCCGATGGCCGGTTCGGTGTAGCGCCGAATACCTCGACTCTCATTAACAAAGCCGGTTTCCTCATTGATCTGTCCAGACGCACTAGCGTCGACATCCCAGGCGGCGGATATGTTCTCAACAAGATTGTCGCCGCCGACAACAGTACGGCCTATGGCCTCTCGGGCACAACAAACCGTGTCTACACGATTTCTCTTGTGAACCCGGTGGCGCCGACGCTGTTTACTACTTCGAATGCAACCTTCGAGGGCACGCGCGACATTGTGCTTTCAAACGAAGCGCCCAACGCGCGCAGTCTTTTTGTGTTGACTGCCGGTAATCTATATCGTGTCGACTTTGCCCAGAATAATGCAATCGGCCCAGTTTCTGCCCCGGCTGCAGGGCTGCTATCTTACGCTGGTCCGGCAGCAACGGGACCGGCCTCAGCACTCCTTCAGATCAACAATACCCAGACTGTTCCTCCCGGAACGTCTTCCTTGCCGCTGATTGTTCGTGCAGTCGATGTTAATGGTATTCCACTCGCCGGAGTCCAAGTTCAATTTGGTGCGCCCGCCAGCGTCAGTTTATCCACCACCACGGCGACAACCGACCTGCTTGGAAATGCGCAAACGATCCTCAGCGCACCGACAGGGGCCGCAGCGAGCGTTGTAAACGTAACCGCTTCCGCGAGCGGGCAGACCGCCAACTTTACCGTGAACGTGAACAATAATGATCCTAACGGGGGTGGTGGTGGGACACCATCCGGCACTCTGTCGATCGTGAAAGGACAAGGACAAGTCACTTCTCAGGGATTCGTCACGCCGGAGCCTCTTACCGTTCTCGTAACGGATACCGCAGGCAAGCCCGCGGCAAATGTCCCTGTAGTCTTCAAGCTCGAGCAGGGTGAAGGCACCCTGGGCGTGGACGTGAATAAGCTGACCGATACGAACGGGATGGCAAGCGCTGTTTACACGAACTTTCTGGTTCCCCTGGGCGTACCCTACACGCAGGCCGTGATCTCTGCCAGCACGGGCAGTGAGACTGTGAACTTTATCGTCACCACTGTAGCTAACCTGCCCAACGGGTCACGTGGAGAGGCTACCTACGAATTGCGTAAGCCGACCGATCGAATCATCAATGGCAAGGTCGGAGAAAGCATTCCGGACGCGATCCGTGTTGTCGTAGGATCCCTCTTTGGTAATCCGATTCCCAACGTCGGTCTCCGCGTTGTGAACGACGACCCGGCCGGCGCTTCCCTATCCTGCCGTGGTGGCATTCCCCTTTCCGATCAGACAGGAATGGTTGTCTGCGACGCTCTCATCGGCGGTCGGATTGGGCAATCGCAGACGCGCATCATTGTCGGTGAAAATGTGCAGTTCCCGCTTACCTTGAACGTAACCGCGGGAACGCCTGCGACGGTTCGAATCACCGGCGGTAATAACCAAACAGGAAACGCGGGACAACCGCTTTCGCAACCACTGCTTGTCGAGGTCACTGATGCGGGTGGCAACTTACTCAGCGGCGCCGACGTGATCTGGGAAGTTATTGCCGGCACTGCTACGCTGACGGAGCCCTCGCGCACGACGGACGCCAATGGTCGCGCCAGTACCCGGGTGACTCTGGGCCAGACACCAGGATCGGTTCAAATTCGTGTTCGCTCCGGAACGGGAAGCGCAACGTTTGCCCAGACAATTAGTCTCAACGCCACTAACCTTCAAATCACTGGCGGCGACAACCAATCTGCAGTTGTCGGACAAGCGTTCGCGACACCTCTCTCCGTAAGGGTTATCGATGCGAATAACCAGCCAGTGCCTGGAGCGGTCGTCGTGTTTCGGGTTGCTTCAGGGTCGGCTACGGTTCCGGCGACGGGGACGACCGACAATGCCGGGACAGCTTCGGCAACAGTGACCGCAGGTCAGACCGCGGGTCCCGTAACTGTCACCGCTTCGCTCGGCACTTTGTCTCAGACCTTCAATCTTACGGTTCGAACGCCCGGACCGGTATTCACGCCCAGCAGTTTCGTAAATGCGGCGGGCTATCAACCAGGAATATCGCCTGGCGGCATAGCAGTGATAACGGCGCCGGGTATTGCTCCGGCTCTGCGAGGGTCCGTTACACCGCAGACTGTGGCTGGTCCGCTTCCGACGACCCTTGCGGGTGTCGAGGTGCTTTTCAACAACGTCGCGGCTCCGATCTACGCCGTATCCAACGTGAACGGGACCGAAACGGTGATTGTCCAAGTGCCGTTTGAAACCGCTCCCGGACAGACATCCGTGACGATCCGCACTGAGGGCGGCGGTTCAACCACAGTGAGCGGTGTACAGATCCTGACGATCAAGCCCGGTATCTTCGACTACGTCGATCCCAGCGCCCGGAGAATGGCCGTTGCGCTTCGTCCGGACGGTAGCTACATCAGCTCGGGCAATCCGGCGAGACGCGGCGAGATCATTCGAGTGTTCACCGCGGGCCTCGGACAAACAATGCCAGCGACCGGAACCAACCGATCCGGCCACCGTGAGCAAAATGTGGCTGCCACGATCATCTCGGGCATCAACAACAGCGGCGTTAGAACGCTTTCCGCCAAGCTAGTCGAAGGATCAGTGGGTATTTACCTTGTGGAGATGGAAATTCCGGCTGATACGGCGACCGGAAACTCCATCAATGTGGCGGTTGGTGTGTCCGGCGGTGACATTGCAGGATCCACCATCCCGATCATTTAGCGTATAGAGTAGTCTTTCCTTGAGCCCGGCGCGTCTAAGTTGAAGACGTGCCGGGCTTTTCTTATTATTGCCCGCGGTTTTTCTCTGGAAGGTTACAATTAGATTATGCGCAAATGGGTGCTTGCGGCCTTCGTGTCTTGCGCCGTTTTGGTTGCTCAAACGAAGCCGACGGATGTCTTTGAGAAAGCTCCGCCTCAAGTCGATGAGGCGCTGCGGCAGAACGTCGCGAGGTTCTATCAAGCCCACGTCGATGGCAAGTTCCGGAGCGCCGAAGCAGTGATTGCTGAAGACAGTAAGGACATCTTCTACAACCTTGAAAAGCAGCGCTATTTCAGTTTCGAAATCGTTCGCATTAACTATAGCGAGAACTTCACTAAGGCGACGGTCATAACCGGGGTGGAAGTCGAGTGGCGGACTCCGCGCACGGGGGTTATGCGCGTTAAACCCCCGATGACCAGCCTATGGAGGTTGGAGAACGGCGAGTGGCGTTGGTACATGGTTCCTCAAAAAGATTGGGACACGCCCTGGGGCCGCATGAATCCCGGTCCCGACAATCCAGACAAGTTGAAGAGGGTCTTTACCGGAGTCAGCGTTGCGGCCGTGCAAAGCCAGATCAATATTGATAAGACTGAGATCCGGTTGAGCAGCTATCAGTTCGCGAAGGGTGAAGCAACTATCGGCAATTCTCTACCTGGCGAGATCACATTGAGAATGGACGTGCCTCCTCGAACGGGTCTGGAGGCCAAACTCGACAAGACCGTTTTGAAGTCAGGCGAACAAGCGAAGATTTCAGTGTCTTACCAGCCGGTGGGCACAGAGCCTAAGCCGCAGGGAGAAATCCTCGTCCACGTAGAACCGACTGGTCAGGTTCTACGCTTGGTCCTAGTGTTCGAGATCCAGCCGGAACTTAAGAAGCAGTTGCCAAAAGAGCTGCAAAAGTAGTTCCAACCAGCAGCCTAAAGGATTTTCTCGATACCGGTGCGTGCTACTGTGACAACCTTGGCATAAAGAACTCAACTGTCTGGCCGATGCATTGCTCGTTTATGTAGCCCGCAGGTCCGCTGCATCTGCCTGACTACAATAGGAAGTGATGTCCTTAACCATGGCCGTCCCGGTTTCGCCCGAGACGATGGCGAAGTACGAGCCGGTGATCGGGCTCGAAGTCCACGTTCAACTCGCTACGCGTACGAAGATTTTCTGCGGTTGTCCGACCAGCTTCGGAGCCCCGCCGAACCAGAACGTGTGTCCTGTTTGCCTTGGGCTCCCCGGAGCGCTTCCGGTTCTCAATCGGCAAGCCGTGGAAATGGCCATCAAGGCGTCTTTGGCGCTTGGCTGCACGGTGAATGCGTTTTCCCGTTTTGCACGCAAGAACTACTTTTATCCCGACCTTCCGAAGGGCTACCAGATATCTCAGTATGACCAGCCGCTCGCCGAGCATGGGCTAGTAGAGATTCAACTCGACTCTGGAAAGAAAAGATTGGGAGTAACCCGCGTGCACATGGAAGACGATGCGGGCAAGAGTATTCACGATGGCATCAAAGATTCCGACCGATATTCCTACGTCGATCTGAACCGCTCCGGAACGCCATTGATTGAAATCGTGAGTGAGCCGGACATGCGCACTTCGGATGAAGCTTATGCATACGTCACAGAACTGAAGCAGATACTCCAATTCCTCGATGTATCTAGCTGCGACATGGAGAAGGGACACCTCCGCTGCGATGCAAACGTCTCTGTTCGGCGACGAGGCGCCGAAAAATTTGGCACAAAGGCGGAAGTGAAGAATCTGAATTCCTTCCGATTTCTGAAGTTGGCGCTCGATTATGAGATACAGCGGCAAATAGCGCTTGTGGAAAGCGGCGGCAAGGTCGTTCAGGAGACACGCCTCTATAACGTTGAATCAGGTGAGACCGTCAGCATGCGCAGCAAGGAGCATGCCCACGATTATCGATACTTCCCTGAACCCGATCTTGTTCCACTCCGCGTTAGCGCCGAGTGGCGAGAGCGCTTGAAGGCGGATATGCCTGAGTTGCCTCGTCAGAAGCGAACGCGCTTTATCGAGGATTTCGGACTACGGGAGTATGACGCCGATGTCCTTACTGCGACTCGCCCGACTTCGGAGTACTACGAGAAAGCGGTCGCGGCAGCGGGGGATCCACGCACGACGGCGAACTGGGTGATGGGCGACCTCATGGCAGCCCTGAAAGCCGACAATAAAGACTTCACCGAGTCCCCCGTCGCTCCCGAGCAGCTGGGAGAACTGCTGTCTCTGATCGCGAAGCAGGAATTGACCGGTAAGCTTGCGAAAGAGATTTTCTCCAAAATGTATTCGACCGGGAACAGCGCAAGGGTCATCATGGAACGGGAGGGCTTGAAGCAAATGAGTGATTCAGGCGCTCTCGAGAAAATCATCGATGAGATCATTGCTGCTAATCCCAAACAGGTCGAGCAGTTCAAGGGCGGAAAGTCGACGGTCTTAGGGTTTTTTGTGGGCCAAGTGATGAAAGCGTCTCGCGGTCAAGCGAATCCGGCTATCGTAAATGATCTTTTGAAGAGCAAGCTGCAATAAGATGGAGTTGAGGCCAGAGTGGCCCTTGATCACTGACATGGACGGTTCTCGATGGTTTCCGACAATGTGCTCTTTTGCACCGAACTCATCGGGCTCAGGGTGTACGATACCCGGGGCCGCCGTCTCGGCCGGGTCAAGGATGCAGCGCTCGTTCCCATCATCAATCCTGCTCGCGTAGATCGTTTTCTCGTCGGGGGCGGATGGACTTGGCTAACCGTGCGGTTTGACCAAGTCAGATCCATCTCCCTTGATGGAATCTATCTCCGGGATGAGAAGTTGACACCCTATCACTCGGACGAATACATGTTGCGTATCGTCCGTGATCTGCTCGACCAACAAATCATTGATGCGCTCGGGCGTAAAGTCGTGCGTGTTACCGATGTGACTTTTCAGATTAAACCTATGGAAGGGCACACGCAACTCGACGTTCTTGAGGTTGATATCGGAATGCGTAGTATTTTCCGGCGGCTAGCGCAGGGCGTAATTCCGCCGTCATGGGTTCGAAAAATACAGAAGCCGATCGGTCCTAATTCGATCGGCTGGGAGTATTGCAATATCGTCGAACCCGATCCCCAACGCCGCCTGCGATTGAACATTTCTAACGTTGCACTCGAGAAAATGCACCCTGCAGACCTGGCGGATATCGTAGAAGAGCTAGGTCCTGATGATCGCGAGGCAATCATCGAAACGATAGATCCTGAGGTTGCTGCCGACGCGCTCTCAGAAATGGATGTAGATATCCAGGCAAGCATCCTCGAGTCACTAGAGACGGAAAGAGCAGCGGAGATCATTGAGGAGATGTCTCCCGATGAGGCAGCCCACGTGCTGGCGGAGCTCGAAGAAGAAACATCAAGCGAGATTCTGGAAGAACTGACGGAAGAGTCAAAGTCGGAAGTAAGTGAGCTGTTCGAACATCGTGACCACACTGCCGGGGCGATGATGACGACGGAGTACGTGTCCCTGCCGGAGAACGCGACCGTGCAGGATGCCATCGAAGTACTGCGTCAGGATGAGGAGATGTTGGAAGTGCTGAATACTGTTTTTCTCGTGGACGCCGAGGAAGCGCCGGTGGCGGCTGTCCCACTGGCAAAGCTCTTTATTGCTCCCGGTTCCCATCCCCTCAAAGATCTGGCTCCGGATACATTGCTTCGGGTGACGGTGACTGAGTCGGAGAATCGGGTTACGGACATTTTCGACAAGTACAACTTGCTGACACTGGCGGTGGTCGACGCCGACCGTAAGCTAGTGGGTGTCATAACGGCGGACGATGTCATCTCGGTGCTGAAACAGAAATGACGGCATGCTGAAACGGCTGAAATACCACATTGCGGTATTCTTCTCCGTCATTGGACCCGGCTTTATTACCGCCGTTGTGGACAATGACGCTGGCGGTATCTTCACCTACTCACAAGCTGGAGCAAAGTACGGATACCTCCCGCTGTGGACCTTGCTGCCAATTACGTTACTGCTGATCGTGACGCAGGAAATGTGCTCACGCATGGGAGCCGTGACGGGTAAGGGACTTTCGGACTTGATTCGTGAGGAGTTCGGTCTTCGAACAACGTTCTTTGTGATGGCGCTGCTGCTGCTAGCCAACCTGACGAACGTCATGGCGAACTTTGCAGGCATCGCCAGTTCGCTTGGGCTATTCACGGTCAGCAAGTACATCTCGGTACCGCTAGCGGCTGCGGCTGTATGGTTCCTGATTTTAAAGACTGACTATCAACGGATTGAGAAGATCTTCTTGTTCGCTTGCTCGTTGTATATCTGCTACATCGTGTCGGGAATTCTCGTGAAACCCGACTGGAAGGAGGCTGCGATATACAGTGTGAGGCCCGTACTCATGCTGGACAGCGGGTACATCACGATGCTGATTGCGATGGTAGGAACATCCGTTGCTCCATGGATGCAGTTCTTTCTACAGGCAGCCGTAGTGGAGAAGGGTATTACCGCGAAGGGCTACGCCGAGTCTCGCATTGAAGTCATCGTTGGATGCATCGTGATGTCGGTGATTGCCTTCTTCATCATCGTGTCCTGTGCCGGCGCCATCTGGTCGAATGGGCCGAGAGACATCGTCGACGCTGCGGACGCGGCCGAGGCGCTGAAGCCCTTCGGTCAGTATGCGTTTCTGCTATTTTGCGCCGGACTGCTGAATGCGTCAGTGTTTGCCGCTTGCATTTTGCCACTTTCGACGGCGTACACGGTGTGTGAAGGATTAGGGTTCGAATCGGGCGTGAACCGCCGGTTTAATGAAGCCCCAGTGTTTTATTGGCTGATTACGCTGCTGATCGTGATTGGCGGCGGCGTCGTCCTGCTTCCGAATTTTCCTCTCGTGCAGATGATCCTGCTTTCGCAGGTCATCAACGGCATGCTGTTGCCGCTGGTGCTGATCTTCATGACGATCCTTGTTAACAAACAATACCTGATGAAGGAGTGGACGAACTCCCGGGTCTACAACTTCGTCGCCTGGACCGCTGTTGCGGTGATGATTGGCTTAACCGTCGGATTGGTTGGTATATCGCTTCAAGATTTGCTGCGATCGAAGTAGCGTGGCTTCATCGGTCGAAGGCCTTCAGCAATTCCTGGGCGTATAACGCTCCATGTGGTGTGTCTTCATGTTTGAAATAGACGAAGAGATCCCTGTCGCCGCCTAGGATGTCTGAAGCACGGCGGGCGATATCGGCGCGATCCTCTTCCGTGTAGTCGGGCTTCCGAAGTCGCGCATAGACAAACGGCGCTGTAATCACTTGCGGCACTATCAGCTTTTCAGACTCGGCCAAGCACAACGCGACGCCGTGTTTGTGCAACAAGTCATAAACCTTATGATCCAGCCATGAAGCGTGCCGGAACTCGAAGGCGTGCCGGATGTCGGTCGGCAATAAGACCAGGAAGTCGGCCAGGAGAGCAAGATCGCATCGAAGTGTCGGCGGCAACTGGTAGAGCACTGGCCCAAGACGACGAGACGAACGCAAGGGATCGATTGCCTTAAGAAACACCTCGAGAAACGGTCCTGTGTCCCTCAGCTTCATAATATGCGTCAATCGCATATGCGCCTTGATCGAGAAGACAAACTCAGGTGGTGTCGCCGCCACCCATGAGTTCAGCGTGTCGCCTTTTGGAAGCTGACGGAAGGTGTAGTTGACCTCGGTGCTGTTCAGCCTTTCGCCGTAATGCCGAAGGAATTCCTTTGCCGGCAGTTTGGCCGGATAGAAGTCGGGCTTCCAGGACGCGTAAGCGAATCCCGAAGTGCCGACAAAGAGTTGCGCCATAAGGCTACTTTACTCGGGCGTATCCTGCTCGTTCAACGCTCCGAGAATGTTCATAACATAGGACTGCGTTTCCGGGATGTCCGGAATCTTCCCGCCGGGCGCGACCCGCTGCGGTCCGGCATTGTACGCCGCTAGCGCCAGAGCCGTGTTGCCACTATACCGGTCGAGCATCTGCTTCAGATATTTGACGCCGGCGGCGATATTGGCTGCCGGGTCGAACGGATCACGAAGGCCAAGATCGCCTTGTGTGGCAGGCATGAGCTGCATCAGCCCCTGCGCGCCCTTTACTGACACTGCGCACGGCTTCCCTCCCGACTCACGTTTGACTACGGCGCGAACCAGCTTCGGATTTACTCCTTCGCGCTGGCTGGAATCGAGAATCATTTGAGAGAGCGCTGTGTCCGGTACCGCTTCGCAATCGGATGTCTGCTCTGATGACAACGCGGACGCTGCGGCTGAGGGCGTGGTGTTCCATCCAGTCAAGAATGGCGTAGTAAAGAAACCATCTGCAGAGCCGGCTGCGCGGACCTGGCGGCGGACGGACGCCTTCTGCTTCTCGATCGCGGACTGCTCCTGCGCGAGGCCTCCCGCGACGAAACAAACAGTGAGAATGGTCGTTAGCTTCTTCAATAATCAAAGTAATCACTGGCTCAAAATTTTCTCTCGAAAATAGGGTAATACCCACGATAAGTAGCTTGACGGAGAAAGAAGGCGCGGACCACCAGATCCGGCCTGTGCGAACGCAACGAACTGCTGGCGAAGGTCGCTCGCGCGTTCTTTCTCACGTTAAGGACCATTGCTTGAGTCACTACGAACAGTATCTTGAAGGCAGCGTTTTGAGCGCCAGTCCCATCGAGCTCGTCCGCATGCTCTATCGTTTTGTCATCGATAACCTCGCGGACGCATGCCGCTGCACGGACGCGAAGGATATCGAAGGCCGAGGAAGGGCTGTGTCGAAAGCGACGGAAGGAATCGTCGAACTGCTCTCCAGCCTCGACCATTCACAAGGTGGAGAGGTGAGCAGCAGCCTCGGTGAGCTTTACGGATACTGCGCGTCCCGAGTTCTCCAAGGTCATATCGACCAGGACAAAAGTCCTTTCGAAGAGGTCCAGAATCTCATGTCGACGATGCTGCAGGGATGGGAGCAGATCGGGGCCGATGTCGCCTCACCGGCTGCCCTATACGAGCCGACCCCGTCTTCCTACGAGCCGATCAACGCCAGTTATTAGAGCGCTAAACAGTAAGTGGTGCATACGGAGTATGCGCCACGTTCAACAACAATCGTAACTACTTTTGATTCGATTTGAGTCGTGCTTGGTCCTGGGCCAAGCCGTCCGATATCAGCCTCGACAACCCTAGTCCCCCTTGCGCCGCGATCGTTTGAGCCAGGTGTTCTTCTGCCATTCCAATGGCGGACGAGGAAGCCTCATCTTCGCCACCGCCAAACCAGCTCCCCCCAGATTCGCGGGCAGATCGAAGCATCTGGCCGATCAGAAGCGCTTCAAACTGACATGCTGATTCCTTGAGTTTTGCACCATCGCGCGGCAGATTTGCTAGCTGTTCCCGCTCGAGTCCGGGAAGATTTGTGGTTAGCTTTCCAATATCACTCATATCACCTCAATGTCTGCCGCCAGAGCTCCGGCGACCTTAATGTTCTGTAGAATCGCGATCACATCGCGTGGTGTGACTCCGATGCCATTCAGAGAGCGGACAAGCTCCTCAACAGTGGCGCCTTGCTTGATGACGAGGTTGCGCGCTTTCTCTTCTTTCACACCCACGCTTATGTTTGGCACTACCTGAGTCGCGCCTTGCGAGAAGGGCGCAGGCTGCGATACATCGTATGAAGTTGTGATCTCAATTGAGAGATTCCCGTGCATGACGGCCACGGGAGAGATTTGAACATCTTTTCCCATGACGATTGTTCCGGTACGTTCGTTGATGACAATACGCGCTATTCGATCCGCGTCGACGCTCACGCTCTCCAGCGCCGCGATGAACTCGGTCGGGCGGGATGCAAACTGCTTTGGGATGGCTACGGTCACGGCGGCCGCATTCTCGGCATGCGCGACGGGCGTATCCGCCCCGAACTGGCGGTTCAACGCTTCGGCGACGCGCGCCGCTGTTGTGAAGTCCGCATGCTTAAGTTGTAAGCGGACCTCGTTCGTGAACGCCGCTGTTGGAACTGCGCGCTCAACGGTTGCGCCGTTCGCAACGCGCCCGACCGTCGGATGGTTAACCGTCTGGCGATTACCGCCAGGACCTGCGACAAAGCCCCCTGTCACGAGAGGACCCTGCGCAACAGCATAAATCTGACCATCTACGCCCCGAAGGCTAGTCATGACAAGCAGTCCGCCTTGCAGGTTCGTGGCGTCTCCTATCGCTGCCGCAGTTATGTCAATTCTTGCTCCGGGTCGCGCAAACGGCGGCAGACTGGACGTGACCATGACTGCCGCTGTATTGTTGACGCGCATTGCTTGCGCCGGGACAGTAACGCCCATTTGCTGAAGAAGATTACTGAGGCTTTGGGCGGAGAACAGCGTCTGCCTCCTGTCGCCGGTGCCATTGAGTCCAACGACGAGGCCATAGCCGATCAGTTGATTCTCTCGGACGCCCTCAATTCCCGCGAGCTCTTTGAGTCGAGTGGCGCCGGTACAAAGACAGGCCACGAAGAAGAAAGCTACGATTAATGACTTCATGATGTTAGAACGGAAGTATCCCAAGCAATAAACGATAGAGCAAGTTGGGCTGACGAACGGCGTCGGCAATGACACCTCGCCCGGCCACGCTGACTTCCAGCATCGCGATCTGATCCGAACGAACAGCATTGCCGGTCGAGAGATCGTAGGGACGAACTACTCCACGCACTTGGACCTTCTGCGTTTCCGAATTGACCGTTACTGCCTTCGTTCCTTCCACTACAAGGTTGCCGTTGGGAAGGACGTGCGTTACACGGGCAGAAAGAATGGTGTTTAGCTCTGTTTCGCGAATTGTTTCACCACTTCCGTCGAGCTTACGATCACTCCCGAGGTTCCCGAGAATCGGAAGCCATCCGGTCGTTCGAGTGCCTAACGCCCCATCCACCTGAACGCTTGCACTTGCCTTGCGCGACGCCGTCACCGATCCGCGCGATAAGGCTGAGGCCCGTTCGGCAACGATGATGGTCACAACGTCGTCAATACGTCGTGCCCGGAGATCGGATGTCAGATCACCAAGTCGCGCATCTGAGGACGACCACAGCGATCCCGTGGAAGTCGCCGGATTGACCGAAGCGCGTTGGCCGGCTTCCTGGATGTAAAGATCGAGAGCGCTCGACGTGGGTACCTGAGGTTTCTTTGCGCTTGCTGTTGCGCCGATGAGCGCAACTATAAAAAACATTCTGAGAGATTGATTCATGGTGTCCATGTGACTTCCCCACTGCCGTTGATAAGTGCTCGGATGATACGTCCACTAGTGGGATTCTTAACGGGAATAACCTCGCCGATACGGCCGCTAGCCTGGGCGTGAGCTTCGATTGTAATTTGAGCGGCTCCCGTTTTTGCGTGAAGCCGCACCGTATCGCCCTTTAGAACAGCCGCGGGCCAGCCGAGCATACGCGCGATGACGGGAGCCCCTTCGGCAAGCGGAGCTTTCGTGATTCGACCGTATGCCTCTTCGAGTGTTCGAACGAAAGTTAGATCGGGTTCAGATTCGAATTGCTCCAAGCGCACGCGTTCCGGTGTCAGTGGTTCGCCGGCCTTGATCAGAGTGGCAGCCACAACGCGTGTCTGATTGAGGGTCACACGAACGCGAGCCCAGACATTGAAGCGCCGCGTTCCGCTGTACTGAATGTATCCGGCCCATAGTCCAGCCTTAAGTGAATCGAGAGGGAAGACGATGTCTCCTGCAGGCGCGGCAACGCGACTCACCTCAGAGAGAACGATCTGCGCGTCCTCGGGCAGTGACCGCCGCATCGCCTGTATTACGCGAGCTTCGTCTAGCGGCGCCATCTGCCATTCAAAGCAGACCGGCTCCGGATTAACATCTACCTTCAACCCATGCCGGCGCCCAATGCTTTGTAGTTCGACCGCGTGGATGACACGGGTGGCGCCGGGTGACGGGGCGTAGCCGAGTTCGGTATTGGCCGGGAGGGAGCCGAACTCCTCGACGACACCGGCGAGATGCCTCGCCAGCAGCTTCGGGCCATCAACCGGCGCGCAGCTTAAGGCGAACAACAGAGGGATCATCGCGTAAGATTGTTGACTTGCTGGTACATCTCGTCGGCAGCTTTGACAACCTTGGAGTTTGCCTCGTATGCGCGCTGGCTCACGATCAAGTTGATAAACTCTTCAACGACGCTGACGTTTGAACCTTCTAGATAGCCCTGAAGCAGAGAACCGATGCCTTCCTGTCCGCCCGGAGTGCCTACGACAGGATCGCCGGAAGCCGAAGTTGGCTTGTATAGGTTGCGGCCCATGCTCTCAAGTCCTGACGCATTCTGGAAATCGGCCAGAAGGATCTGACCGGCTTGCTGCGACTGCGTTTGCCCAGCCAGCGTGTAGGTGATCGTGCCGTCGGCTCCGATCGAAACTGCTTGCGCTTCCTTCGGGATCGTCACAGATGGCTCAACCGCATTGCCATCGAGTGTTACAAGGTTGCCATCACGGTCCAGGTGAAATGCTCCGTCGCGTGTATAGGCGAGTTCTCCCGAGGGCGTACGCACCTGGAAGAAGCCGCGGCCTTGCACGACGAGGTCATAGGGATTGCTGGTTTGCGTAAAGCTTCCCTGAGAGAAAACAATCTCGTTTGAAGCGGCGCGTGCTCCAAGACCCACTTGAAGGCCGGTAGGTACGGCGGTTTGCTGTGTTGCCGAGGCGCCCGGCTGGACTAGATTCTGGTACAGCAGATCCTGAAACTGCGCGCGGCGAGCTTTGAAGCCCGTTGTGTTCGCGTTCGCGAGGTTGTGTGAAATGTTGTCCACGTTCGTTTGCTGAGCGGTCATGCCGCTGGCAGCGCTATAAAGTGCGCGAATCATAGTTATTCCTCTCTATTGCCCGACGCGGGCGACTTCTTCGATGGCGCGACGGTTCATCTCGCTGCCGATTGTGATTGTTTTCTGAAGCATCTCGAAGTGCCGCATCACGCTGACGAGTCTTACGGCGGACTCAGCACTTGGAACGTTCGAACCTTCGAGTTTGCCTTGATGTACTTGAGTGCTAATCGCAGCTTTTGGAGTGGCGCCACCGACAGGTCCGAACAAACTCGCTCCCTGCTTTGTTAGCGCGCCTACCGCGAAGTCGACCAACTCCAGTCGCCCAAGCACAATACCGCCCTGCTTTACACTGCCGTCAGCTCCAATCTCCATCGGGCTGCTGGACTGCGATCGGAGCGGCACGCCTCCAGTGAGCAGAAGGGCGTATCCTTCCGCTGTGACGACATTGCCCGATGGCGCTGTCTGAAAGGACCCATTTCTCGTGTACAACGTACCTGACGGACTATTGACGGCGAAGAACCCAGTTCCGTTCAGTGCTAGGTCGAGTGGTTTGCCCGTGACCTGCAGAGTTCCTTGCGAGAAATCCGTCCACGGCTTTTCAATGACCGGAGAAAGCACGTTATCGTCTGCCATCGCGTCGCTATAAAGAGAGTAGAACTCGCGATCGACTTTGTATCCGGCGGTCGATGCGTTCGCGATGTTGTTCGCAAGCATGTCGAGCGATTCCATGCGCGCCCGCATTCCGCTTGCGGCGGTCGTAGCGATTGGATCCATGCACTCGGCCATTGCAAGCTGCGAACCAAAGTGCAAGATGATGTATTCACTCAAAGATAGCTGGTCTTCATACAGCCCAATCCGTCAGGAATCCGTCAGCGGTTCATCGCAAGCGGCAAAGACTTGACATGCTCAGAGCCCTAAATGCTGATTCTTGAACGTAAATACATTTGGAACCCGGCCTGCATAGAAGCGAATCGTGAACTTTCTTGCGCTGCCCGCTTTTGTGATAGATCCAACGGCAGCCGTCGCTGCAATCCCTAGCCCAACGGGTTCTATGAACAATGATGGCTCGCAAGCTATTAGCAATGAATTTCTAGAAATGCTTCTGGCGAGCGAAGCCGCGTTCCAGGGGACCGTACCCGTGGAACCACAACCGCCGCTAGCATCGGAAATAATGATCGAAGTCTTAGAAGAAGCGCCGGTTGTTCCAACCACGCCACCTTTGATTCTTTCATCGGTGGAGGCCGCCCCTCCGAGTGCGGACGAAGCTCAAGATCAGGTAGCAACGGCCTACGCAACAGTCGCGACCATGGAGGTCGCGCCTCCGCTTGACGCCGAAGCTGCTTCTACCGAATCGCCAACGCCTGTCCCTGCGACGCCGGTCCTTGCGACGCCGGTCCTTGCGACGCTGGTTGCAAGGACCGGATGGGAATCTTCTGAGGAAGAGCCGGAAGAGATTGAAGAACTAAGTGTGGTGTCTACGTCCTCTGAGAGACTCGACATTGTCGGTGTTCCTGCATCGATTCTGATTCCTGCTCCGATTGAACTTCCGCACAGCAGCAAGCCGAATGTGACCGATACCGGCGACGTCAGTGAGATAAAGTTCGGACGTTCGACACCCACATCGATTGCAGTGTTTAGCGAGTCTCCTGATGTACCGGCCAAGCCATCAAACGACGCTCCGGTGATCCTCGAAGCCCTGGTTACACCGAAATCAGTAGCAGCCCATGTAGCTTCGTCCAATGTCGCGCCGTCCAATGAGCCACTGCCGAAACAGATAGATCAGCCGGCGCGGGAAGTCGCATTATCCGAACCGCCGTCTGCTCCGGCTCCGGAATTGCGCTCCATGTCATTCGAAACGGCCTCGCAGAACGATCCAGAGAGTAGCGACAAGGACGAGCACTCCAGAGCGCCTACCCAGGAGAATGTTCCCGCGATCGACAAAGCCACGCCCTTTGCGAACGTTGCGACCACCACGAGTTCTGCTGCCAAATCCGAGCGGCCGGCCACCCTCGAGGCGCCAAGACCCCCTCTGCTGGTAGTCGATGAAAAGCACTTCCAAAGCGAACGGATTCCCCTAAAGCAGATGGATGTTCGAATTCCAGATTCGAACGGAGACATAACTGTCCGACTACAGGAGCGAGCAGGGTCTCTCCACGTTAGTGTACGTAGTAGCGACTCCCAGATCGCAAATGGCGTGGCCAATGCGCTGCCTGAGCTGACCCGTGCTCTGGACACAGAGGGCTTTCGTGCAGAGGCTTGGACGCCGCAGATCAATTCCTTCGGCGATGTTCGTCCAGATGACGCTATGGGAGCCGTCGTTGCCTTCTCTCGATCCGAGGGACCAGGCCTGCTGCAGGCAGAACAGCCTCAAACGGATGACGGGCACGGTGAGCATCAGAGCGAACCCGATTGGAAAGAGCAACAGGATAAGAGGCGGAAGCGCCAGACCGAAGAAGAGTTCAAGGAGAATCTATGGTGAACTTCTCACCCACCGCCGGCGTTAACCCGGCTTCAGACGTAACTGCCCCGGCAGCGAAGAAGGGATTAGAAGGAAAAGACGCCTTTCTGCAACTGCTGGTAACGCAGATCAAAAATCAGAATCCACTCGACCCCGCAGACGGTGTCGAGTTTCTCACTCAGCTCGCTCAGTTCAGCCAGCTCGAACAGACGATGGGTATTCGCGAAGAGATCACCGGGTTACGCACCCAAGTCGAGACGGTCACCGCGGCGCTAGACCGCTTCACCGAAACAAAACCAGAAGGAGAAACAAATGTCTAGTTCATTCGGATCGGCGTTAGCCGCTCTCAAAGCACATTCCACCGCCGTTGAGACAGTTGGTCATAATCTGGCCAATGTCAACACGACAGGATTCAAAGCAGTGGATGTAGCGTTCAAGGATCTCGTTGCGGAGAACCTGCGCGGTGGTACCGGCGTTGGCATGGGTGTCGCGCAGCCGATTACCGTCCGCAACTTTACCCAAGGTCCTATACAGGCGAGTAGCGGTCCTCTGCATGCCGCTTTGCAAGGCAATGGCTTCTTCGTTGTTCGGGATGACGCGGGCAATAAGTTCTACACCAGAGACGGTAGCTTTCAGCTGGATAACTCGGGCGCTGTTACGACGTTGACCGGTCAGCGCGTTCTTTCTTCCACGCTGAAGGATATCATCGTCCCACCGCAGGGATCGCCGCCCAAGATCACGGAGAACATGTCGGTATTCGCCAATCTGAACTCCGATGCCGCCATCGGCGATAAACTGGAATCGCCCGTGGAAGTCGTCGACTCGAAGGGCGCCAGCCATGTCGTAACCATGACCTTCACGAAGACAGGGGCCGACGCCTGGTCAATGCAGGCATCGATTCCTGGCGAGGAAAGCGGAAACTCGGCTGCGGTCGCGGGTACGCCTTTCAACTTGCTGGCGACACCGGTCGCGATTACCTTTGACGGCAACGGGCAAATGACGGCGCCAACGCTGGCAAATGGCACGATCGACATCACTG
>DASQLD010000212.1:0-3266 GCA_035630195.1 Bryobacteraceae bacterium | reverse complement strand
TACGTGACAGACATTTTGACGGATTACGCGATCGAGTTCCTCCATCAACGTCACAACGCACCATTTTGCTTGTACCTTGCTCATAAGGCCATCCATCCAAATGTTCAGCAAGCCGACGATGGAAGCGTGAATCCAGCTAGCGCCGATGATGCCGCCATGTTTGTCGCCGCACCACGTCATCGCAAACCTTTATAGGGGCCAGCCGCTGCCAAGACGCCCGAATTACGGCAAACTCTCCGAGGAACAGCCAGCACTGAAACGAACCGTTGAGCGTGGCGCTGGGATGACGTCGGACAGCACGATCATCGCTAGGGCTCGCATGATGAAAGCGGTTGATGAGAGCCTTGGTCGAATCTTGGCTTCTCTCGAGAAGTCCCGGCAACTTGCCGATACGGTTGTGATCTTCACCTCTGACCACGGTTACTTCTACGGCGAACACGGCCTCGGCCCGGAGCGAAGACTGGCGTATGAAGAGTCCATCCGCATCCCGCTGCTCGTTCGGTACCCTCGGCTGTTTGCAGCTGGATCTACACCAGCCAAGTTCGCTCTATCGATCGATGTCGCAGCCACGACTTTGGCGCTCAGCGGAGTAAAGACTACGCAGCCATTACATGGGCTGCCGCTGCATTCGGGAAAGCCGCGAGACGCCATCCTGCTTGAGTACTTCTCTGACTCGGTGTTCCCGAACGTGCAAAAGATGGGCTACAAGGCCGTCCGCACAAATCAATGGAAATACATCCGCTACGAGGACATAAGCGATTCCGACGAAGTCTACGACCTCAGGAACGACCCGTATGAAATGAATAATGTGATACGGCATCGCAGCACACCGGTCGCTGCTCTGGGTCGCCGGCTTGATCATCTACTTCGCAGTAGTTGAACGGAGATGGCCGGTAACACCTCTGCTGCAATAAGACCAGAGCAGGCGTAACGTTCCGTTCCGAACATACATGCGTGTTGGGAAGCGATATCGCTTCACACGCCGGAATGTTCGCCCCGTGCGCGCCGACGGGGTTCCGCCTTCTAGCGTCGACGACACACGTTATCCAGATAGATGCATCGGCGGATCGGCTGTTGCGCTGACTGTTCGACCACGATACAGTACATGCACCACGACAGGAGACTTCAGTTATGCTTTTGCGTCTCGTTTCGCTCCTTTTTCTCGCGTTCGTCGCGATAGCCCAATACGGTACAGGTGTATTGCTCGGAACGGTCACGGACTCCTCGGGAGCCATCGTTACCGGAGCCAGAGTTATCGCCCGCAATATCGAAACCAATGAAGTTCGCGAATTCACCACCGACTCGTCCGGGAACTACCAGTTCAACGCGCTGCCAGCGGGCAACTATCTGGTTACAGTCACGGCGAATTCTTTCAAACAGGCTCGAGTCGAAAATCTGACGTTGCGTGTTAACTCACAGCTCCGCGCTGATGTCGCATTGCAGGTTGGCGCCGTGAGCGAATCAATCGATGTTCAGGCCACAGCTTCACTCATTCAGACAGACACGGCCGCCGTGGGAACCGTCGTTGACAACCGCTCGGTTCGAGAACTGCCATTCAACAATCGAAACTTTTATGACTTGGTGGCGCTCACTCCGGGAGTCGTCAAGGTCAGAGGGACTTCGAGCGTCATGGATGAGCGATCCGCAGAGATTGGCGGTGTGCGCAACACGTCGACCAACGCGATGCTCGACGGGGTCGACTTTTCCGTTGCGAATATCAATAATCCGGCCATAGCGTTATCGCTCGACATGATCGAAGAGTTCAAGGTGCAACTGAACTTCATGGATGCCTCGTACGGCCATGGCGCCGCCGGGATCGACATCGTCAGCAAGCGAGGTACGAATGGTTTTCACGGGGTAGTCTACGAATTCCACCGGAACCGCGCTCTCCAGGCGGGACAGTTCTTTCGCCCCCCCGCCGGAGCTCCACGATTCACATTCAACCAGTTTGGCGCGAGCGCGGGTGGACGGCTCATCAAAGACAAGACGTTCTTCTTCGGCAACTATGAGGGGCGACGCAGGGTCACAGGTGTAATACTTCAGGGCCTTGTGCCAACAGATCCCATGAAGCAAGGCGACTTCAATGGCTCCGGCAAGATTGTTCGCGATCCGCTCAACAACAACCAGCCGTTTCCTGGCAACGTCATACCACGCAACCGCTTCGATCGAATTGCCGATCAGATGATTCAGTACTTTCCCTCCGCCAACTTCATTGGAGTGCGGCCAGGCGTGAATTTCCTTCTCGCTCCAAGTGACACGGAGACGAGGGACCAATTCACTGGCAGGATCGATCACCGTATCTCCGATAAGTCATCCTTATTCGGGCGTTACACTCTTGCCGATAACGAACTGGTCAACGTTGCCTATATTCCGGGTAAGGGGCTCGTCCGACCGGACAATACGCACCACGTTTCAGTTGGATTCACACACCTGTTCACCCCGAATGTAATCGGCGAAACCCGCCTCGGTTTTTCTCGCGCTTTCCTGGCGAGGCAGAGTGATGGGGATCGTACCTCAACAAACTATGCGGCGGAGCTCGGATTGAAGAACCTTGCCGCTAACCCCGGGGAGTATACTTTACCGGCTGTTAACCTGACGGGCTACGCGCCTGGCAATCCCACGGGGACGTCTGGCTTCGTTGGTTATGGTTTGCGGATCGTACAAAACAACTTGTACTATCGAGCCGGCCAGACGTTCACCTGGGTCCGCAATCGTCATACGCTGAAATTTGGCGGCGATGTAAGCAGGTTGATGGTCGGCTATGACCAGGGCTCAAACCAGAACGGGATTTTCAACTTTAGCGGCAACTTCACTGGGGACGCGTTCGGAGACTATCTGCTCGGAATGGCGCAATCCGCCAACGGGGGGCTAGGGAGCTTAGGGAATTTTGGCGGAGTAGCCAAGTACTCCATCGGCACTCAATATCAATGGTTCATTCAGGACGATTGGAAAATCACGGACCGCCTGACGCTGAATCTTGGACTCCGCCATGAGTTGTTTCAACAATGGCGAGGACGCCATGCCAATTTCGATCTGGCAACCGGTCGCCAATTGCTCAGCGTCAGTCCGGACTATTATGTGCCTGGAGTCGGACTTGTAACGGGAACGGGAGATCCCCTTCTTCCGGAGAGACCGATTCGTACGGATCCGAACGACTTTGCGCCAAGGCTCGGGATTGCCTATCGACTCAAAGAGACCACGGTGATTCGAGCTGGTTTCGGCGTGTTTCATGCTTTGAATACGGGCGGCGCGACGCTGGGTAGTCT
>DASQLD010000211.1:0-5773 GCA_035630195.1 Bryobacteraceae bacterium | reverse complement strand
CGCTACACGATGCAGCCTGGAGCGGAGAGCTTTCACTCATCGAGCTGCTGTTGAACAGCGGCGCACAAGTTGATGCGCAGCATTCGGAGACTGGATCGACACCCCTCCAGTACGCAGTCATCACGAATCACAAGGATGCAGCTGAACTCCTGTTGAAGAGCGGCGCAGCCGTGGGCGCTAAGAATCGAACGGGATCCACAGCCCTTCATCTGGCGGCGAATCGCGGTTATCGCGAGATCGCCGAATTGCTGATCGCCAAGGGAGCGGCGGTTGATGTTCCGGACTCGACCGGTAATACTCCACTATTCGAAGCGGCCTGGAAAGGTCACGTCGCGGTAATCGAACTGTTACTGGATAAAGGCGCAAATGCAAAAGCCGTGAATTCTGAGGCTGGCGCCACTCCTCTACATGAGGCTGCGGCCAAGGGGCACGCGGAAACCGTGGAGATTCTGTTGAAGCGTGGGGCCGATCCTGAGGCCAAGACTAAGAGCGGGGCCACCGCGCTCGACGAGGCATTGCGTTACCGGCAAGCCAAAGTCGTAGCGGTCTTTCTCGATCGGGGTCTGAAGGGAGGAACTGAAGCCGGCGCCAGGCAGTTGAAGGATGCCGTGTTGAGAGGGCAGTTGGACATGGTCAGTATACTGCTGGCCCGCGGACTCGACCCCAATGCAGGTTTCCTGTTGCACGACGCAGCATTGAAGGGCTTCACCGAAATCGCCCAGATCTTGATTGATCACGGAGCCGACGTGAACTCCCGCAACGCCTTGGGTTCAACTCCGCTGCATGACGCCGCGCTTGGGGGGCAGATCTCCGTCCTTAAGCTGCTTCTGTCAAAAGGCGCTGACGTAAATGCGAAAGACGCTGAGAACAATGCAACTCCTCTGCATCACGCAGCGTCGTGGGGTCGTATCGAGGCGGTGAGGGCGCTGCTAGCGGCCGGCGCGGACACGAGCCTGAGAAATAAGGCCAAGCAGACTCCGTTGCAGTGCGCAGCCGACAACGGCCACAAGGAAATTGTGACAATTCTGAAGGACCCCGGTACGCGCAAATAATAGGAGAGTGAGCCACACAGAATTGGCTGCTACGGCAGATTTGCTGGGTCGTCGATTAACCGAACACGTACGGGAATTAAGTTTGAAGCTGCAGCCCACGTTGGCAGCGCTCGAGCGGAAGTTTGACCGGGCGCTCCAGCGGGAAGGGTTTGACAAACCACGGCGGGAGAGTCTGGCTCGTATCTCTCCGTTGGAAGCGGCTCGCGCTCTTCTCGCTAAAAAGAAGTTGACGGTGTTTTTTCAGAATGTGGACGCTAGCGGAAGAGTACTGGCGAAGCGTAACGTCACGCCCAATGACGTTACTCGCGCACTACAAATCTGCGACAACTTGATCAGCGCCGCTGTTCCCGACCCTGCCTATGCATGGGTTCGTGAGCAATTGAGCTTCTGCACGATTCTTGCTTTAAACCACGCTTACTACGAAGTCCGTGAGGCTGAGTCGCGGGCGTTCTATGAGTTATTTCAACTCGAAGTGCAGTCTTCAAATGTCGATGTCTTGTATCGGCAGTTCATTGAGTCGATGGCGATGAATTGCGGAGCCAGCGCAGGGCATCTCTATCTGTCGACGGAAGACCGCAGTCATTGGCAGCTTGCGGCGAGCACCGCTCGGGCAGCCACTCCGAAAACCCTCGCCGTGGTTCCCGCCACTGCGGCGAGCCGTAGACGTCTCTTGAAGTCCCAACGGCTGTCGCAGCCGGTCCTCTTTCTCGATAAGGGTTGGCGGAAGCGATTCAAATGCGTCTGGTCCACGCCCGTCGCCCACGGCGGCGTCATCCAATTGGGATTTGATAGCGATTGCGAATTGCTGCCTCGTGAAATCGAGTTGCTTTCCGCGGCCGGCGAGCGATTCCACGCTGCCGCGCAGAAAACGCGTCTGCTGGAAGATATCGCTCTACGGGAGGATCAGCTCAGCAAACTTGCAATCCGAATGCTGATGGTAGAAGAGAATGAGCGACGCCGCATCAGCCGCGAATTGCACGACGACGCAGGTCAGTCTCTGGTTGTTATTCGCCTTCAGATGGAAATGATTGAGCAGGCCTTGCCGGAAGGCAGCGAAGAGCGGGAAAGGCTTGCCGAGACACGGGATATTACCGAGAAAACGATTCTCGACATGCGGCGACTTATCAGCGATCTCAGTCCGGCTGTGCTCGAACAACTCGGGCTTGGCGCGGCTCTACGCCAGCTAGTTCATCGATTTCGCGAACGCTATCCCGCCGATGTCCGCCTGAATGTACCTCATCTCCCCGCGATGGACTCGAATTTCCAGGTCGTCATTTATCGTCTAGCGCAAGAGTGTTTCAGCAATATCTCGCAACATTCCGCGGCTGCCACCGTAAACATTTCAATAACCGTCGTCGATAAGGTACTAAGGCTTAACATCGAGGATGATGGTATTGGATTCGATGTAGAGACCGCTCTGGGCCGAAAAGATTGTTTCGGATTAGTGGGAATTAGGGAGAGAGTGGCCGTACTCGGGGGTAGAGTTTCGATTTACAGTACCCGCAAAGAGGGGAGTAAACCTAGTACGCGTAAAAAAAGTGGCACGGTAATTGAGATAGAGTTGCCAATTCCCTAAGTAAAAACTCGTAAATGCCCGCTAGTTGTAGTACGATAACAGGGTCGGTACCAGCATTAAGTATTAGAGGGGATTATGTCAAAGACTCGGATCATGCTGGCGGACGACCACACGTTGTTCCGCCAAGGGATAAGAACCCTCATATCTGCCGAGAATGATATGGAAGTCGTTGGAGAGGCGTCCAACGGCGGTGATGCTGTCGACAAATGCGGCGAACTCCGGCCCGACGTTGTTCTCATGGATATCGGGATGCCGGGCTTAAGCAGTTTCGAAGCCACGAGGCAAATCAAGAAGATTCGTCCGGAGACGAGAGTTCTGTTTCTCACGATGTACGACGATGAAGATTATCTCGTCGAAGGCATGGAAGTTGGCGCTAGCGGTTATGTCTTGAAAGACAGCCCGGCGCAGCAACTGGTCGCGGCAATTCGCGACATCTGCCGCGGGGGAAGCTATCTCAGTCCTCGAATGTTATCGCAGCTCGTCGACGATTTTCGAACGCGCATTAAGTCTGCCAACCGCATGCCTCGGTTTGCGACGTTGACCACACGTGAGCGCGAAGTGTTGAAAATGCTTGCCGAGGGTAACTCCGTTAAGGAGATTGCCTGCGATCTCAATCTGAGCGTAAAGACAGTTGAAGCGCACAAGTTTAACCTTATGCGCAAGCTTGATATTCACAACAAGGCACAACTCGTTCAGTACGCCATTCAAAAGAAGATCATTAAGATCCCAAATCTGGTTTAAACAGGTCCCGCCCAAGACCGTGTCTTCGGCTTAAGGTTGCAAGCTCGCGTAAGGCGCTATTCTAAAGCTGAGCTGTCAAAGCCTACGCTATGAAGAAGTTCCTGATCGGAATACTGACTGGTCTTGTCCTGGCCGTTCTAACAGGTCTCGTTTTTGTCTTTTCGGCCATTCGACTCAGCGAACGCCGTCCCACCGTGCCGGACGGCGCAACACTGATTCTTAATCTGGACGGCGACATTCCTGAGAAGCAGCCTGTACACATTCCAATACCATTCATAGGTTCCACAGACACGTTTACGATTCTTGACGCGTGGCACGGGCTGCGCAGCGCCGCAAACGATGGCCGGATTAAGGCGGTCGTTCTTGAGACCGGGCGCATCGGAGCCGGCTGGGGTAAGATTCAGGAACTCCGCGACGGACTTCTTGCGTTTAAGAAATCCGGAAAACCGCTCGTTGCCGTTATCCGGACACCCCGGTCGCGCGAGTATTATCTGGCTACTGCGGCCGATCGCATTTACATGTCACCGGAAGACCTTTTTGACGTTAAAGGGCTCCGCGCAGAAGTGATGTTTCTGAAAAATGCTCTCAGCAAGATCGGCGTTGCTGTTGAAATCGAGCATCGCGGCAAATACAAAGATGCGGGCGACATGTTCAGTGAGACGGCCCTATCGCCTGAATCGCGCGAGGTTATTGATTCAATTCTTGACGGCGTTTATTCCAACATGTTGACCACGTATTCGGAGAGCCGCAAAAAAAGTGTTGCGGAGATGCGTGGGTTGATTGACCAAGGCCCATATACGGCACGCCAAGCCGCAGGTAAAGGTTTGGTAGATGCGCTGCGATATGAAGACCAGGTCTACGGAGAGTTAAGAGACCGGTTGAAGCAGGGTGAGTTAAAGAAGTTCTCTTTTCACGACTACGTCAGCGCTACCGGCGGCAAAGATCGCGCCGCAAAGAAGCGTATCGCGTTTGTTGTCGGCGAAGGCGCAATCACTCGTGGCGAAGGAACCGATGCTATGGGAACAGATGAAGGCTTTACTTCCGGGGCTTTCATTAAAATGCTGCGCCGAGTCAGCTCCGATAACTCAATTTCCGGTGTAATTATGCGCGTTGATTCACCCGGTGGGGATGCCGTGGCTTCGGACGAAATGTTGCGCGAAGTACGGCTTCTCAGCAAGAAAAAGCCAACAATAATATCGTTCTCTGACACAGCAGCCTCGGGTGGCTACTACATCTCCATGACCGGAGATCCAATTGTTTCCTATCCGAACACGGTGACTGGATCCGTTGGCGTGGTCTATGGCAAGGTCAACCTGCGAAGTTTGTATGACAAAATCGGCGTGCACAAAGAAATCCTTGTTCGCGGGAACAATGCTGCCATTGACAGCGATTACACTCCCCTTACGCCCGAAGCTCGAGCCAAACTTCGGGAAGGAATTGACGAGATCTACAACGAGTTTGTAAGCCGCGTTGCCGAAGGTCGAAAGAAGAAGTGGGAAGAAATCGAGCCTTTGGCGCAGGGCCGTGCTTGGTTGGGATCGCAGGCCAAGCAGAATGGACTTATAGACGAACTGGGCGGACTGGATAAGGCATTGGAACTTCTCAAAAAGAAGGCCGGCCTGCGCGCCGACGAGCGCATTGAACTGGTACCCTATCCGCCGAAGCGCAGTATTCTTGACCAATATCTGAAAAGTACATCGAGCGATCAAACCATAGAGACTAAGCTTCGGAAAATTCTTGGGTTCGACTACGAGGTATGGTTGAGAGGCGGAATGATGAAAATGATGCCGTATACGGTCAGCCTGCAGTAGGAAGCACGCTGACCGTATGCGACTTTATTAAAACGCGCTTGCGGAAGAAATACCTGCGGTCTGTAGAGCGATACTCATCTTTTCGAGCGCCGACTTGTGGATCTGAGAGACACGGCTTTCATTAATCCCTAACACTCCACCGATCTCCTTCATTGTCATCTCGTTGGTGTAATAGAGAACCACCACTTGCTTGTAACGAACCGGAAGGGTCGTCATGGCTTTGTCGAGCACCAGGCGCAGCTGTACACGTGCGCACATATGATCAGGCTGCGTCTCCGGAGCGCTCGGATACTCCGGAGCAGGCAGATCTTCGTGATCGGTTGCGCGTGTGTTGGCAGAAATCAAGCCAACATTGCGCAGCTCCATCATCATCTGACGCCATTTGTCGACATCGATGCCAAGCCGTTCTGCGATTTCTGCTTCCATCGGCATGCGCTGCAGTTCCGACGCAAGTTCACGCGTCGCGGCCTCGACCTGTTTGTGCCGGCGGCGAAGGTCACGGGATGCCCAGTCGAGCTGGCGTAGGCTGTCGAGGATGGAACCCTTAATTCTATGTTTGGCGTAGCTGGAGAATGCCACCTGCTTTTCGGGAT
>DASQLD010000210.1:0-7552 GCA_035630195.1 Bryobacteraceae bacterium | reverse complement strand
ACGCATGCTGACGCTCGCGGCAAAATAGCCAACGAGCGTTTTCACAATGCCGAACATGCCTAACGGATTAGGACTCAATGAATCCTGGCCTAAGCCGACGACTGCGCCGAATAACAAACCTGGGATCGGTTGCCGCCGCATCAACGCATAATAGACGGTTACCAACAGCGGCAGTTCCAAATATCCCAAATACTGAAAGAACCTGGGCAGGTAGACCTGAAACAAGATCGCCACCAACGGCACCAGGATCATGCCTGCTGGGCGAAGACGGACCATCCGGTTCCGCCGTGGAACTTCCGTGAGAAGCCGCTCGCTGGAAAACTCGGTCATTGAGTAGGCGGCGGACTTGAACCTTCAGGCTTGGCCGGCTTTGCCTTTGGCGCTGGCGTGACGATGTTGATCGTCGAGCCGTCACCGGAGACGCGTTTTGAAGGGGCAAGCCGAGGCTTCGTCGCCTCCGGCGACCCGGTGGGTTTGGGCTTAGCCGCAGGCGCGGCCGGGTTCGTTTCGTTCACGGGCGGAGAGATAGAAGGCGCAGATGTCTTCGGCCTGGTAACGATCGGTTGTCCGTCGGGTCCGATCTGCGGCGCAGGAGTTTTCGGCTTCGTGACCGCCGGCGCCGGGTTCGTTTCGTTTCTGGGCGGAACGGTAGGAGGGATGATCACCTTCGGTCTTGGAACGATCGGCTGACCATCCGGCCCGATCTGGGGCGCAGGAGTGGTTTTCGGCTTCGTGACTGCTGGCGCCGGGTTCGTTTCGTTTCCGGGCGGAACAGTAGGAGGGATGATCACCTTCGGTCTTGGTACGATCGGCTGACCATCCGGTCCAAGCTGCGGGGTAGCAGCAGGCTTGGGCTTAACTACGGCTGATGGTGGGTTCGTTTCGCCAATCGTTCCGGCCGCCGCTGGGGGAGCCGGAGGAGCCGCCTTCGGAACCTCGATTCTTAGATTGAAATTCGGGGGCTTAGCTCCTGGCCCACCTTCCCCGAATTGATGCCCTTGCGCGTCGCCAACGCTTTTATACTGCTCTCGAAGCTTATCCGCGTCTGTTACCAGTACGTCAGGCAGTTTGTTGGTGGCAACTCCGGCTTGCGGCGCTTTCATCAAATAGACGTTACTGGACACCGTCGCTTCCTGTTGTTCGGGGATCGGCTGATGTTCTCCCTGGATGACAATCAAAACCTCTTCCAAGCCGTTCTGAAAGCCGGTTGGAACAACAAAGATCTCCTTAAAAGTCTTGCCAATTCGGACGACATTTGCTCGTCCGACTGGCATGCCTTTCGGGAAAATCCGATCATCCCCGGAGGTATAAAACATCTCGCCCACTTCGACCTTTTCCTCATTCTGCACGTATTCGACTGTGCACTTGCTCTGCCCCTGGCCTTTGATCGTCCCGTGAACGCGGTTCTTCTGCGAGATGACACCGGCGGCAAAACTGGGATCGGTGATCAGAAGAACCTGCGAGGCAGTTGGATAAGAGTTCAGCACTTTACCGACGATCCCCTCGGGTGTAACGACTGCCATGCCACGCATGATGCCCTTGGCAGTTCCCTGATCGACGTAGACGACTCGGGAGTTCGCTCCCGTGCCAGTACCGATGATTCGGGCGGGAATCGTGCGGGATGGAGTTCTCGCCTGGAAAGCTCCCAAGGCCTGAGCCCGCTCTGCCGTCTGGAGCTCTGAACGCAGAAAATGGTTCTCCATTTTCAACTTTCCGAGATCCTCAGTCAGCCGGCGGTTCTCTTCTCGAATGTTGACTAAGACGAAATAATCTTCAACCACACCGATCGTGTTACGGCGGACCACCTCAAGCACCTTCGCGACCGGCGTAACGGCTGTAACGGACCAAACCCGAATTAGACGAACGTCTTGGTTTCCCTTGACTTGATAAGCGAGCAGGAGAAGTTGTGCCAGTACGACTACCAGCAAAACCGTGAGATTGCGAAAGCGGGTAAGCAGGAACTCCATCGGCGCCCGGGCGAATTCAGCCCTCTACGAAAGACTTAATTCTTGTTTGATGCGTTTCTCTTTCTATTCGATGGCAATTCGACGCAGAAGCTTGAAATCGGTAAGCATGACGCCGGTACCGAGGCATACAGATGCCAAGGGGTCTTCTGCGATGGACACAGGCAAACCGGTTTCCTCGCGAATCCGCCGGTCGAGATTCTTGATCAGGGCTCCCCCGCCGGTCAGCACGATGCCCTTGTCGCTGATGTCGGCACTGAGTTCTGGCGGCGTGCGTTCCAGCGCTACTCGAATTGCATTCATGATGGTGGCTATGCATTCTGAGAGGGCTTCGCGAATTTCGGTGTCATCGATGGTGACAGTCTTGGGGACGCCTTCAATCAGATTGCGGCCCTTTATCTCCATCGTCATCGGCTTATCTAAGGGATAAGCAGATCCGATCTGGATTTTAATCTGTTCGGCGGTCCGTTCGCCGATTAGAAGGTTATACTTTCTCTTCAAAAACTGCATGATGGCATCGTCCATCTCATTACCTGCAACGCGCACGGAACGTGAGTAGACGATTCCGGAGAGCGAGACGACAGCCACATCGGTGGTACCTCCACCGATGTCGACCACCATGTTGCCCGAGGGTTCTGTGATTGGCAGTCCGGCGCCGATTGCGGCCACCATGGCCTGCTCGACCAAGTGAACTTCGCTTGCTTTTGCACGATAGGCCGAGTCGATGACTGCCCGTTTTTCCACTTGTGTAATCTCGCTCGGCACGCCGATGACAATGCGGGGATGGACCAGCATCTTTCGGCCGTGGGCTTTTTGAATGAAGTAATTAAGCATCCGCTCGGTCACTTTGAAGTCGGCGATCACGCCGTCCTTCATAGGCCGGATCGCCACAATATTTCCAGGCGTTCGACCGAGCATTTCCTTCGCCTCTTTCCCAACCGCTTCAATATCGCCAGTCGTCTTATTAATGGCAACGATGGAGGGCTCGTTCACTACGATCCCCTTCCCTTTGGCAAACACGAGCGTGTTCGCGGTCCCTAAATCGATGGCAAGGTCCGAAGAAAAGAGGCTGAATAGAGAGCGGAAGTTCATTAGGGGAGACCGGCGAAAAAGTTACACTTGTACCGTTGAGCCCAGAGTACCATAACGCAACCGTCAATCAAAACCGGCGAACGCAGCTTCCCTTTTATTTACAACGATGTAGAGTGATCAAAACCAAGCCTTCAGATCGGCGAAGTTTTTGGCTTGCAGCAAGCGACCGGGTCCCGACCTGAGATCGGTACGTTCCAAGTGCCAAGTCCTGTCGTGAGGGATGAAAACGGCATTAAGTCCGGCTTCTAGCGCTGGGTTGATATCGGACCTCGGTGAGTTGCCGATCATCCATGTGCGTTCGGGGTCGAGACGCCGTTCAGCAACAAGGGCCGCATATGTTGGCGCATCCTTCTCTCTTACGATCGCCGTGTGCCCGAAGTACACGCCCACGCCCGACCGATCCACCTTCAGCTTCTGCTCTTCGGGATGACCCTTCGTGAACAATGTCAGATCGTGCTTCACGGCCAGTTAGGCAAGCGTCTCGGGAACGCCTTCGATCATCTCGATCGGCTGCGCGATAATCTTTGAGGCAAGATTCAATATTCGGTCTAGATCGCCGGTCTGCACATCACGTTCCACCAGCCGCTCGTAACACTGACACAGCCCCCGGCCAAAATTTTCCGCCCCGTATCCATGGACCTTGATATTCACTAACTCGATCTCATCGAGGATCGTCCGAATCTCCAACGGACTAAGAGACGAGTGATCGAGAAAGGCTACAAAATCGTCGAAAGCCTGTTCGAAGTAGATATTGTTTTCCCAAAGCGTGTCGTCCGCATCGATCAAAAGATGTTGTCTCACTCGGGCTTCTTCCCTATCGCAATGAATCCGTGTCCATTTGTCACAGCTACCTTGCGCACGTGCATCGACCGCTTCTGATTGGCGAGATACTCCGGAAAAAAGTTGATTAGATAGGCAATGCGGTCCGCTTCCGAACGCATTGCCAACAATGTCTGCCGAAGCGACAGATCGGGCACATGCCCGGCAATCTTGAAGCTGAGATGTGGATCATCCTGTGCCGGGATCTCCGGATCGGAGTTTTGCTGTCGTCGCAGTAACTCTAAGCACGCCAGCGCCGTCGATCGCGCTTCCGGGGAAGGGTCGGTTGGATCATCGTCGCCGAAGAAGGTCACCGCGCCCTGCAAGTACGGCTTTGTCTCATCGAGGGACAGGATCTCAAACCGCCTTCGGCCGATTGTGACGATGTCCATCCTCCCATCCTCGTAAGTAGTAACGACACGCTCGATTGCCGCAGTACAACCCAAGTTGAGGATTCCCTTTTCGTGCGCCTGGACAACACCGAACTCACTGTTCGCAGCAAGAGCCTCACCGATCATTTGCTTGTATCGGTCTTCAAAAATATGGAGCGGCAGAACATTCGAAGGAAGCAGGACGGCTTCGAGCGGAAACAAGGGGATAAGCAATTCCTGCATGTTACTATTATCTCGACTCAGCCACACGTATATGCCTCAGATGCGATTGGACGGCAAAGTCGCCCTCGTAACAGGCGCGTCCGAAGGCATAGGAGCTTCCCTCGCCCGCTTGCTTTCGCAACGCGGGGCCTTGCTATCCCTGACGGCGCGGTCTGAAGAAAAACTCCGCTCGGTCGGGGGCGAAACTGCCCTTATAGTCGCCGGCGATATCACCAATGAGACTACTCGCCAAACAATAGTCGATCGGACTCTACAGCAATTCGGACGCATTGACATTCTGATCAACAATGCGGGTGTGGGGCTGTACGCGCCTGCGCATTCGGCGCCCATAGAAGAAGCACGGCGAATGTGGGAGCTGAATTTCTTTGCGCCTCTCGATTTGACCCAGCGCGTTGTTCCTCACATGAAGCAGCAACGCGGTGGCATCATTGTGAATGTGGGATCAATCGCAGGCAAGATGACCCTGCCGTGGTTCACGCTCTATTCAGCATCGAAATATGCCATCGGTTCTCTCACAGATGGACTGCGTATGGAGTTGCGCGCGTTCGGCATTCATACGATGACCGTGTGCCCGGGTTATGTCAACACCGGCTTCCAACAAAATGTCCTTCACGGCGATCCTCCCGCGCTGGCGGGACGCACACGTCAGTGGGCAATCTCCGCCGATCAGTGCGCGAGTGATATCGTACGGGGAATTGAGAACGGAAAACGGACAGTCGTTACTCCAGCTTCGGGTTGGCTTTTAATTGCTCTGGAGCGCCTTTTTCCTACACTCGTGGACCGGCAACTCGAGCGTGTGAATTCGCGGCAGGACAAGCAACGATGAACCTGAAGCTGAAGCGGACGCCGGGGATTTATATCATCGGCTTCATGGGTTCAGGCAAGACGACCGTCGGACGACTTCTAGCGGAAGAGATTGGCTGGCGTTTCGCAGATCTCGATGATGACATCGAGCATTCCCAACGTAAAAGCATCACTGAAATATTCACTACCTCTGGAGAAGAAGAATTTCGACGTATCGAGCACGAGGCGATACAAAACCGGATTCGATGTATTCGCCGCGGCTCTCCGACCGTGCTTGCTCTAGGTGGAGGCGCGTTCACTCGCGCAGACAACATCGAATTGCTTCGGGAAAATGGCATCACGGTTTGGATTGATGTCGACTTTGAAGTCGCGCGGAAGAGAGTACACGCTTGTGAGCGACGGCCGCTCGCCCGTGACCCGGAACGCTTCGAGCGTTTGTACTACGAACGCCGGGCATTCTATTCTCAGGCCGAGTATCATGTTCCGGTTCACACCAACGACTCGAAGGTAGCGCTGGCGGGAATCCTAAAGTTAAACTTGCTGGACTGATGCTCCTGCGAAAACACGCTCTCGCTATCTTCGACGCTGCCTTGAAAGCGTCGGATCCGGGTGAGGCGGTCCGTCGTCACATGGCGTCACGCCGCGATTTCGAGCAGTACCGCAAAGTATGGGTGGTTGGCGCGGGCAAGGCGAGCGCTCTGATGGGGGCTGCCCTTGAAGGACTGCTTGGAGATCGCATCGAAGGCGGCTGCATCGCCATCAAAGATGGTCACGGAGCATCGGTAGAGCGAATAGAATTGCGCGAGTGCAGCCATCCTGTGCCAGACGAAAGAGGCGTTGCCGCAGCCCGCAAGATTCTGGCGACGGCGCAGGCTGCCACAGCGGAGGATCTAGTGATTTGTTGTTTATCCGGCGGAGCCTCGGCCTTACTCCCTCTGCCCGCAGACGGAATTTCGCTAGGAGATAAACAGGAGACGACGCGGCTGCTATTAGCTTGCGGAGCTACAATACATGAGATCAACGCTGTTCGGAAACATCTGTCGGCGATAAAGGGTGGTCAACTGGCGGCCGCGGCCTACCCGGCCCAAGTGTTGTCGCTTATCTTGAGTGATGTGATTGGAAACAATCTCGATGTGATCGGTTCCGGCATCACAGCTCCGGATTCCAGCACGTACGCCGATGCGGTTGCTGTTCTTCGCAAATACGGTATCTTCGACGACATCCCTCCCGCGGTGCGAGCACGCTTGACCGATTCCGAATCACCGGAAACGCCCAAGACGGATCATCCGGCGTTTACTTGCACTCGCAATGTGATTATCGGAAGCGCAGATCTTGCGTTAACTGCAGCCGCTAAGCAAGCCCAGGCCTTTGGTTACCACACGATGGTTCTGTCGAGTTTCCTTGAAGGCGAGACACGGGATGTAGCGCGTGTTCATGCCGGTATCGCGAAAGAGATCAACGCATTCGCAAGGCCGCTCCCAAGACCGGCTTGCATCATCTCTGGTGGCGAGACTACTGTTACCTTGCGAGGCGATGGAAAAGGAGGCCGCAACCAGGAGTTCGTACTCGCTGCGGCAATGGACATCGCAGGACTTAAGGATGTTTGCATCCTGAGCGGCGGTACCGATGGCACTGACGGTCCGACCGATGCTGCGGGCGCGCTCTGCGATGGGGAGACTTTAGGTCGCGGTCCTGAGGCGGCGACCTATCTTGCGCGTAATGATTCCTATCGGTATTTCGATCGGCTCGGCGACCTGATTCGGACCGGACCAACAGGAACGAATGTAATGGACGTGCGACTCGTGATGCTGGGCTGACGCCAAATGTCGGATAACAAGATCGTGCAGGGGCTCTGGTTCTATGGCGACCTTCCCCTACTGCAACAGATTTCGATTGCATCGTTCCTCGCAAACGGCCACGACTATCACCTATACACTTACGGGCCCGTGGGAAAGGTCCCGTCCGGCACAACACTTCGTGATGCCGCGGAGATGATGTGTGAGGTCAAAGTCTTTCAGGATCGTGGCGAGAAGGGCTACGCTACATTTGCTGATGGCTTTCGGTATGCCCTACTGCTAGAACGAGGCGGTTGGTGGGTGGACACTGATGTCGTTTGTTTAAAGTTCTTCGATTTCTCTGCGGAGTATGTTTTCGCGTCCGAGCACGTTCCTGAAAACAGCGAGGCTGTTCTGCCGAACAACGCGATCATTAAAGCACCTATGGGAGCGCCCGTCCTGCAGTATGCGCTTGAGGTCTGTG
>DASQLD010000209.1:0-3680 GCA_035630195.1 Bryobacteraceae bacterium | reverse complement strand
ATACCGCCAGCGTCGTGCTCTCCGCAGCGTTGAATTCGCTCGTTTTTGCGGTAGCGATCACCCTCTTGGCTGCGGCCTTCTGTCGGTTTGTTCCCGCAATTAACGCCGCCACCAGACACGTTATCTGGTGGGCGGTGCTCGTGTCATTCCTCGCCACCCCGCTGGCGCTACGGAACTTCTCTAACTCGAATCCAACCTCCGCCGGTTCACGGGTTGTAGTGACGCCGGCCCCCCGCGTCGCACAACATTCGGAATTCATTCCGGTATCTTCTGCAACGCCGCAGCTAGTCGTTCAGGACCAGAATTCACAGGCTTCCCTCAACTTCCCCTTCCAAGTTAGAGCAGGGTATCTACCACTGCTCGTGATGGCCGTCTGGTTGATAATCTTAGTCGTCCAATCCCTGCGAGTCCTGTCGAGCTATGTGTACCTGAGACAAATCAAACGGTCCGGTGTTCCCGCGCCGCGTCATCTCCGGATTGGATTCGATGAATGGATGCTCGGATGTGGTGTCTGTCGTCGGGCACAGTTCCTCTTATCCGATACTGTTGAATCGCCGATGGCGGCGGGCTTTCGTCATCCGGCAGTGATCGTTCCGCAACGAATGACTCAGCAGCTCTCCGATCCGGACTTGGATCACATCTTGTTGCATGAGCTTGCTCATCTGGCGCGCCGCGATGATTGGACAAATCTCATTGCCCGGTTCGCCGGCGGGGTGTTTGCCCTGCATCCGATTGCGCTGTGGGTGTTGCGCCGAATTGATGCGGAGCGGGAGATAGCGTGCGATGACTGGGTTGTAGCAATGACGGGCGCATCCAAGCCTTACGCCGCCAGTCTCGCCAGACTGGCCGAGTTCCGCCTGGCGCGTCGTCGCGAAATGCTTGCAACCGGTATCGGCGGAAGAAGATCTCAGTTCGGAAGCCGTATCGAACGTCTGTTGTGCTTACGCGAAAACTGCGACGCGCGAACGTCCTTAGTAAAGATCGCAATGAGCGTCTTCGTTTTGACGGTCCTGGTCCTCACGGCCTCGCAGACTCCGCAATGGATGGTGTTCGCGCAGGACGCAGTGCCTGTGAGCCCGAACCCTCCCACGCCTCCTGCCAGCCTGGCGGCGCCGGTACACGCTGCTACGCCCCCACGTGCAGTGCTTCCCGTGTCGGGTCCGATACCACACCCACCAGCGCCGCCACTTGCGGGAACCTTCGACGGTCCCATAGCCCTGCCCGCTCCTCCGGCCCACTCCGTACTCGACCTTCATCCGGCGCCGCCCATGCCGCCAACACCTAGTTCCGCGCCCGCTCCGCGAACGCTGGCATTCGCGATGCCGACGCCTCCGTTGCCTCCCAGCCCGCAAGCTGCTCCGGCGCCTCGGCCCGCTAAAGGGAACGATGAAGGCGGATCGTTCCTCGGCGCACTTGCCAACGCCGGCTATAAAGACTTATCCATGGAGGAAATCATCAACCTCAGAAATCACGGTATCTCGGCTTCCTACTTGTCAGCAATGAATAAGGCGGGATGGGGAAAACTTACCACGGCGCAACTGATTCAGCTTCGGAATCATGGCGTCACCCCCGAATATTTGCAAGGAATGTCCGAGGTAGGTCTCAAGAGCCTCACTTTGCAGGACACGATTGAGCTCGCCAACCACGGCGTACGTCCCGAAATGGTCAAAGAGATCACCTCTCTCGGCTTCGGTCCCTACAACGTTCGTCAAATCATCGATTTTTCAAATCACGGCGCTCGTCCCGAGTTTTTCCGTGCACTAAAAGATGCCGGCTTCGTGCAAGCCGATATTAAGGACATACTGGACGCCGTGAACCAGGGGATGAACCCTGCGGATTTACGTGAAGCTAAACAATACGGCGGCAATCTCACGCTACGTCAGATTGTCCGGCTCAAGACCGCCGGAGTTATTTAATACTTTCCACTCGAACTCGAGGACGGCTCGAGCAAAGGAATGCAATGAAACGCTCATTCGATGCGATCGCCATATTTTTGTGCGCAGCCTTCGCGCTGATCTCTTCCGCCCAGAATTGGGACCAGGAATGGCGCATGAGGAAGTCTGCCGATGCCGGCAAAGTCCACTTCTCCATTGAGCGAAGCCGCCCGGGCAATCGATGGAACCACAGTTCCGATATGCCAATCGAGAGCTTTCACGGGCTATCGCTGCAGGCGCTCTCGAGCGGAGGTCCAGCGAAGTTTGAATTCGTTCGCGATGCCGGGCGTTTGGTGTGCGAAGGGCAGTTCACGACAGGTCGAGGAATCGGAAGTTTTGAGTTTTCTCCGAATCCCCAGTACTCATCGGAACTGCAGCGGCTCGGGTACGAAGCTCCGGAGGAAAACCAACTCTTCAGCATGCTGATGGCGGATGTCAGCCTCGAATTCGCGCGCGGCGTGAAGCAGGCCAAGGCGCCTTCCACGACGAAGCAACTGCTCGAGATGCGAATTCACGGGATATCGCTTGATTACATCCAGCGCATGCATTCCACCGGATATACGAACCTCGACGCTAAGAATTTTGTTGAGATGAAGATACACAGCGTTACGCCGGAGCTTGTGGCCGAACTGAAGAAGGCTGGCTACGATGTCCCCGCAAAGAAAGTCGTCGAGATGAAGATCCATGGTGTCAGTCCCGAATACATTCGCGAGTTGAATAACTATGGTCTGCGACCCGATGCCAACGAGATTGTTCAGATGCGCATCCACGGCGTGAAACCGGACTTCGTTAACGCTACCAAAAATTTCGGGTTCAGTTTCACGGGGAAGGAACTCATTGAGCTGAAGATTCACGGAGTGAACGAACAGTACCTTCGTAAATTGAAGGAGTCCGGCTTTCAGAATCTGACAGCCGATAAGATCGTGAAACTTCGTATCCACGGCATCGATTGATGGCCTGGATACAATATCCGTCGTGCCACTTTCCCGACGGCTTTTTCTTTCTTCCTTAGCAGCTTCTGCCCTCGTGGGCCAGTACCGCCGGCCCAACATTGTTTGGATTATGGCCGATGATCTCGGCTATGGAGATCTCGGTTGTTACGGTCAGAAGATCATAAAGACACCTAACCTTGACCGTATGGCGGGCGAGGGCATGCGCTTCACACAGGCGTATGCCGGTTGTACAGTATGCGCTCCCTCGCGTAGCGTGCTCATGACCGGGTATCACATGGGGCATACGTCTGTCCGTTCCAACCCGGGTGGCGTGCCCATCCTTGATTCCGATAAAACCGTCGCCGAATACCTTAAGGAGGCCGGATACAAGACGGGAGCCTTCGGTAAATGGGGCTTGGGTGACAAGGGGACCGAAGGAGCGCCCTGGAAGCAAGGCTTCGATGAGTTCGTCGGATATCTCAATCAGGTGCACGCGCACTGGTTCTATCACGAGTTCCTCTATCACAACGATCAGAGGCTTCCGCTCGCAGGCAACTCCGAAAATAGTCGAAAAACGTACTCCCATGATGTGATCGCCGACAAGGCGCTGGAGTTCATCCGGCGCAATAAAGATGTTCCGTTTTATTGCTACATGCCCTTCACCGTTCCTCATCTGGAGTTGCTGGCTCCGGAGGATTCCGTTGCCCCCTATCGCGGAAAACTCGAGGAGGAGGCCTATATCGATCCCCGCAAGCATTACGCGGATCAACCGGACGCGCGTGCGACATACGCCGGCATGGTCTCGCGCCTGGAT
>DASQLD010000208.1:0-5003 GCA_035630195.1 Bryobacteraceae bacterium | reverse complement strand
TGACTACCGCTCCCTGGCCTTTTTTTGCGTAGCCCCAGGCCATACATCGGAAGCCGGCATTTGCTCCATTGTGCGAAAACGCAAGGTCTTCGTCCTTACCTGCCAGCGCCCAGCCAAGCCCAAAGTCGCCTTTTCCCTCGGTCAGCATTTCACGGGTCAGTGAAGCTGGAAGAAGTTTCGTTTCGCCATTGTGCGCTCGTTGTACAGCGATGAGGACCTTTGCGAGGTCGGTTGGTGTCGTCCACAGACCAGCGGCGGCTTGTTCAGGATACGTATGCCAGCGATCGGCGATGGGTTTGCCCTCGTTCCCGTGCGCTCGGGCGGCGTTCGCCGCGAATCGTTCCGGCAGCGGCTGCTCGAACGTACTGCGCATCATTCCGAGCGGGCCCAAGATGGAGTCCTGAAGCAATACGTCAAAAGACTTTCCAGTCACATCGGTCATCAAGACCTGCATGATTGTGTAGCCACCGCCCGAGTAGTGCCAGATGCTTCCCGGCTCTGCATTCACGATTACGCTTGGAGTATTTGCAGGGGCGCCACCTGTTAGAACCTGGACGGCGGTCGGAACGCTGACGTTGGATTTGTATCCTGGAAATCCATGCACGGTGGTTCCCGCGGTGTGACTCAAGATATTCCGAAGGGTCACGGGCCTCGCGAAGGAATGCGCCGGTATTTTCCACGACTTCAAACTAACATTGATATCTGCGTCGAGATTGAGTTTGCCCTGAGCAACCAGTCGCAGCGCCGCCAGAGCGCTGACGGGTTTACTAATGGACGCCGCTTGAAACATGGTTTTTACGTTCGCCCGCTGGGCGGTTGTAGCATCGATCACTCCGTAAGCTTTAGCCCATTCCAGCTTGCCGTTATTGATCACGGCCACACTGACACCTGGGACCTTGTGGCGTGACATGCGTTCCTCAATCGTCCACCGACTATCAGGCTCGCCTGCGACTTGTACACCGGCCCGTAACCCGCCTTCAACACGCGAGATCTTATCGGCAGGCTCGGCGAGAAGACACAATGCGACGACCGCCAAGAGGCTCATGCGCAGCATTGTGTCAATATACGTCACTTTTCATCGGATTCGGCCAGCAGAGCGCCAAGGCGGTCGAATCGGCGTTCCCACAGGGACCGTCGATCCCGGATCCATTGCTCGACGACAGAGAATCCGGACGATTCAATGCGGCACGTGCGCACTCGCCCGGTCTTCTCCGTACGTACGAGCCCACTTTGTTCCAACACCTGCAAGTGTTGAACCACGGCGGCAAGGGTGATTTCGAGCGGCTTTGCCAATCGCGAGACAGAAATGGGGCCTTCGCTGAGCTTCTCGATAATCAATCGCCGAGTGCGGTCTCCGAGAGCGTGGAAAACCCGGTCGACTTCAGCATGCTGCGGGGTGCGAGTCATTTGTCTTGCTAGCGCGCCAACTCCTTTGCCAATTCCTCGAGTAACTGACGCCAACCCTGTTCCCGTAGCTGAGCGCCGTCCGCGCCCTCAAAGAATGCAGCCTGTTCCGTGAATACCAGATCGGTCCCTTTGTCCGTGGGCAGGAGTTCGATGGTGGCAAGCGAAGCGGAAATGCGCTTTTCGCCCATCGCCATCGTATACGCCAAGACGATGCGCTGATTTAGCTCAATATCCTGGTAGGTGGTTTCGTTCGAAAAGACGGCGCCCGCCGGTCCGCCGTGCGTGGAACGAAAACGAGCGCGTTCCACTCCGCCAACGCGAAAATCCAGGTTGAATTCCTCAATCTCGAAACCATCCCCTTCCGCAAACCAGCGGCGCTTCTTAGCTGGGTCTGCGAAGGCCGCAAACACGCGTTCGGCAGGGTGAGAGTAACTGCGTTCAATGACGAAGGTCGTGTGTGTAACAGACCGATTGTTCATTTGTTAAGCACCTGCTTAAGTATTCGCAACGGAACGGTAATTGTCAAGCGGATACTCAAGTAATGGGCAGGTGTTCTACGCTTGACGATGTCGCACACGCTTGATAGCATTCGGTGGCTGAAAACGCCCGTCAAGAGCCACTGAGGAGGACAAGGATCGTGAATAGCACTTACCTGAATTGGGTGATTGAAAACACCCCGACCAAATGGTGGCATGACTCGGCGGAATCGAGTGAGTTGGACCTCGGTCTTGAGCGTGGCGCGATCGGTGTCACGACGAATCCGTTTCTGGCAAATATTGCCATCAACAAAAACCGGTCCCTTTGCAGTCAGGCTATCGAAGACGTCATGTCACGCGACCTCGCTCCGGACGCGAGGGCAGAGGCCCTCACAAATATCGTGGTGACCAGAGCCGCCGCGAAGCTGTTGCCGCGGTTCGAATCGAGTAACCGACAGGCCGGCTATGTCTGCGCGCAGGTTAACCCTGTTCGCGCGGGGGACCGCGATTGCATGTACGCGATGGCGAAACGATTCCAGGCATGGGCTCCGAACATCGCAGTCAAACTTCCGGCCACTGCAGCGGGGTTAGACGTCCTGGAGAATTGTGTTGCGGAAGGCATCACTATCACCGCGACGGTCAGTTTCACACTACCTCAAGTGCTCGCTATCGCGGAGCGTCATCGCGCCGGCGTGAATCGCGCAAAGAAGGCCGGCGTCGAGCCGGGTAAATGTTTCGCAGTGATCATGATCGGACGCCTTGACGATTACTTGCGCGAAGTCGCTCACGACAACAATGCCCAAGTCAGTGAAGCTGATATTCGTCAAGCCGGACTCGCGGTAACCAAGCGCGCATATCAGATCTATCAGGATGAGGGATATGAAGCCGTGCTGCTCGTCGCTGCACTTAGAGGCGATTACCATTTTACGGAACTCGCCGGCGCCGACTTGGTGATGTCCATTCATCCCACATCGCAAGAGTTATTTGTCGCGAAAGATCACCCGCGTGAGGAACGTATTGACAATCCGGTTCCGTTGGATGTGATTGATCGACTGTCGCAATTACCGGAATTCGTGCGCGCTTATGAAAGAGACGGCATGTCGCCCGATGAGTTCATCGGCTTCGGAGCTACACAACGAACGCTTGGCCAGTTCTGTGAATCAGGATGGAAGTTGATGGAGACGTATCGATAGATGGCCACTGCAGTCGAGGTTCCGAAGCTAGGCAACACAGTAGAGGAGTGTCTTATATCAGGATGGAGAAAGCGTAAGGGTGACCAAGTCTCGGCGGGAGAGATAGTCGCTGATATCGAAACGGATAAGGCGACGTTCGAAGTTTCAGCGCCAATCGGCGGCACCATTCTCGCTACGTTCTTTGATGAGGGCTCCCTGGTACCAGTCTTCACGAATTTGTTCGTTATCGGCGAACCAGGAGAGAACATCGATTCGTTCCGTCCCGGCGCATCCGAACCATCAACACGAGAGTCTGTCCCGGAGACAAAGGCGCCCCTGCCGCTACCTACCCCGACGAGCAGAACATCATCGAGGGCGTATAGTCCACGCGCGCGCCGCTTCGCCCAGGAACAGGATTTCCATCCTGAAGCGATCATTGGCACAGGGCCCGGTGGGAGAATCCTCGAGGAAGATCTTCGTGCTGCCTACTATGCTTCTTCGAGGATTCCCGAAGCAGCCGAGAAGCAGATTGACGATAGTCCCGTGGCCACACCCATTACGGGCATCCGGGAGAAGATCGCACGCCGGATGCGTGATTCCTTAGCGAGTACGGCACAGTACACAATGACCGCTTCCGCCGACGCAGGACCCATGTTAATTCTGCGCGCTCGCGTGAAAGCATCCAAGAACGTTCCGGACATCAACATCAATGACATGGTCGCTTTTTGCACCGTCAAGGCGCTGCAGCAGATTCCCGACCTCAACTCCGAGTTCATCGACAACAAGTTAATTAAGCACTGGCAAATTCACCTCGGCTTCGCCACGGATACACCGCGGGGCTTGATCGTACCCGTAGTACGAGACGCTCACACCATGACGGTTGGAGAACTCGCGGTCCGGATGAAGGACCTCGCAGCCCGGGCAGCGCTGGGAAGCATTTCCGCTGATGACTTATCCGGCGCGACGTTCACCATCAGCAACCTGGGAGGATTGGGAATCGAATCGTTCACGCCTTTGTTGAACCCACCGCAGGTCGCGATTCTAGGGATCGGAGCTACGCACGTCAAGCCCGTTCGGAAGCAAGGCAAGCTCGAGTTTATCGATGCAATTGGTCTCTCCCTCACCTGTGATCACCAGGTAATCGATGGCGCGCCGGGAGCCAGATTTCTGCAGGTAGTAAAAGACCGCATCGAGAACGTGGAGTCCCTGTGTACGATTTGATCGTGATTGGCGCAGGCCCCGGTGGATACGAGTCGGCCGCTCATGCAGCCAAGATGGGCAAGAAGGTTGCGCTGATTGAGAAAGATCGCCTTGGCGGAACGTGTCTGAATGTAGGTTGCATTCCTGCGAAAACCTTCCTGCGTTCCTCGAAGCTGTATCACGAATGTACGCAAGCCGCGGCATACGGTATTCGTATCGGATCGTTGGCGTTCGACATGCCCGCCGTCGTTGAGAGGAAAGATCGCGTCGTCAACACACTCACCAGCGGCGTCGGTGGGATGCTGAAGCGCGCAGGCGTCGAAGTAATCACTGGTCAAGCGGGAATCGTTTCCCGCAATGCAGTTCAAGTTGCCAACCAACGTTACGAAACGAAGAACATTCTGATCGCGACGGGCTCGAAGCCCGCCGTACCACCGATTCCCGGGATTGACTCTGAGCGCGTCCTCGATTCCGACAGCGTTTTTGCTCTTACCACGGTTCCCGAAAAGATCGCGATTATCGGTGGCGGTTACATCGGACTCGAGTTTGCTTGTTTCTTCAACGAAATCGGTTCAAAGGTGACTGTTTATGAAATGCTGCCGCAAATCGCCACGGGTAGCGATGGCGAAGTGTCCTCACGTCTCTTTCAGATTCTCAGACGCGCCGGCATCGATTTCAAGCTTTCCAGCAAAGTCCTCAAGATCGATGGCGGTACGATCCATTCCGATACAGCAGGAGAATTCGATAT
>DASQLD010000207.1:0-5873 GCA_035630195.1 Bryobacteraceae bacterium | reverse complement strand
AGCGAGTCATTGCCGCCGCGCCCAATAGGAAGGGCGAGTATGCCTCCACTCTCGGCAGCACAAAAGTCCAAGTGAAAGTAAACGGAGACTGGATGCCCGCCGTTCCGCTTCTTTCGTATAAAACGCAGGTTAATGCGCTACTGCCCTTCGGGCTCACGGGTCCAACCATCGAGCTGCAGGTCGAAAACGACGGCGTACAATCCGTGCCCATAGTTGTTAACGTTCGTGAGGCAACACCGGGCATCTTCACGACTGATGCGTCGGGCATCGGTCAGGCAGCCGTCCTGAACTATGACCAGCAGGGCGTGTATACGTCAACGAATTCGACGCAGAGACCGGTTAAGGTAGGCGGCTACATCTCCGTCTATGCAACCGGTTGTGGTGACCTCACACCGAGGCCAACTATGAACAGCATTGTTGATGCCAACACGGTTATACCTTCTACGGCTGCGCCCGTCGCCGTTTCATTCGATAAGGAGTTGACAGTTGTGGCAGACTGGGCGGGCTCTGTGCCCGGAATGGTTTCTGGTTTGTGCCAAATCAACGTAAAGGTACCGCCGATTGTGAACCCTCGCAGCAAAGTTCCGATCAACCTTGAAATCAATGGTCATAAGAGTGCTCCTGAAACGTTCGTTTCGATTTCAAACTGAGGCGAGGCACTGTAAGGGACGCTCAAGCGCCCGCGCGAGGCGTTCAACACGATCCGTAGCGAGCTGCTGGAATTGCCAACGTAGATCTGGGCGAGTTCTCCGACGTCACGTACCCTGCGAAATGCTTGACAACGCGTCGCAAGGGCTCACCCAAAAGCGATGTCTTTTCTTTCTGGGCTTTATCTATGGCGGCCCGGCCCATTACGCCCGTATTGCGGCGACAAAACAATTCCGCGATTTGTTGTGTGTGGGACTCGTCTCCGGCGCCACGCCGCGACGAATGGTAGCAAGAGTCCTATCAAACCGAACCCTTCCGGCTCTGGAACCAAGAATAGCGGCTGTTGGCTAAGATTCACCACTTCTTCGATGAGATCGTCAGAAATGATTCCAATCCCAACATCGTTGATTACGCCTACCAACCCTAGTGAATAGTCGTTAGAGTTGTGAGCGCTGATGAAATAAAACGCAGAGTCCAAGATGGGATCCAACGCGAAGCCAAATATACTCAGATCGGAGAGCTCCCAATCGATACTTCCGATCACGTCGGTATACGTGGCCGAAAACGACAACAGTTCGCCGGAGAATAGTTCGAAAGATTGGCTCCCATCGAGGTCTTCCTCTTCGAACGTCAACTGAAGCGAAGCCGGTTCAATCGCCCAGTCATTCAGCGTGAATTGGTAAGTCTGCGCGCCCTGGACAGGCAATAAGCCTACTGCTAAAAATAAGCTGCCGCCCAAAGCGCATAAAAGCTCCTACTTGTGGCCACACCAGATAATGCGGCTGTTTTCTCCCGGGCACCACACTAAATTCCGAAAGCAGCCGTACTTCGAAGAAGCTTTACGAAATGTCCACGCGAATATTACCTGATCTGAACGGCTGTTGTAGCTAATGAGTCAAACAGTCCGATCGCCGGCATGGTCAACAGACCTGTAGTTCGATATGAATCACGGTCGCTCACGACAGTTCTAGCACAACAAGGATGCGCCGCGCTCATACAGTCACCACGACTGGTCACCCCTCTCGTCCGCTATTCGACAGACGTCATGTTGCGGAGATCCTTCAGAGTATAACGATGAACATGCTAGCGTTGTTTCTATTGTTCTTTCCAGTGACCGAAGCACGCGCTTAGTATCAGCCGCGGCGGTATAATCCGCCAATGATGCAACGGGCGCTGCGACGGGATGAGATTGTCTAGTCTATCCGATTCGTGGTGCCAGGGACGGTCGCTATCCAAGACGCTAGCAGTCCGACAGGACTGGTGGCTCGTGAGGGTAACATTGAGGTCACCATCCAAATCGGGGCGACGGGCCAGCAAATAACAGCAAGAGTTTTGGCGGTAACACCATAATCGTGCTTTCCGTCTTCAGAGTTCGCTTGGACGGAACTGAATGCCGTCTGCTTTCTATCGCCCGATCAAGGGACATCTGCTCTTGGATGAACGCCAAGTCCAGACGTTCCTCTACTACATCATAAGCATGGACAATCCGCGCCTGCTGGAGTTCACGCGCACTATGCGTCACGTCGCAGGCCTCCACGACCCGCCATGGGCTGCTGAGCAATGGCAATACGATCGGTGTCTGGAAGAGTTGGAGCGCCGGAAGTTGAGCCTCGGGTAAACCACAAGACAAAGGCACAGTGGTTCACAGCCGTGCTGCTAGCCCGAATCGCGAAGGCGCTCGTCTCCGGCGCCACCGTGACGGACATCGCCGAAGCCGAAGGCATCGGCCACACCCTCGCCTCCCGCGAAGCGAACTCGCCGGAGTGCCGGCAACTCGTTGCTGAGTTCGTAAGCGACGAACGCGACGAGATGCGAGCGTTGTTTTACCGATCGCTCGGCGCGATCGAGCACGCGCTAAACGCCAGGCGCGAATACATGACGAAGGAAGGGCAGATTGTCTATGGCGGGCCGGACCACTACGCCCGTCTGGCGGCGACGAAACACCTTCGCGATTTCATGGAGGGCAGGGCGACCCGCGCCGAAGCAGCCGGAGAAGCAAGAGCGTAGGACGTTGACGCTACCCGAGCTTGAGGAGTTGCTGAGAGAGCAAGAAGGGAAGAAGCAAGCCTTATTAACACCGCCACTGGACGGCGAGACGTCGAGCTTGTCGCCGTGCACCTTCAAAGAACCTTCCTGGGGTTCAGCGACTGGATCGGCGTTAACGCCACCAGTTACGTCACCGTCTTCAGTTGTTCCATTGAGGCGACCTGATAATTCTTTGCTCGGCTTGAACACTGCCACGTTCCGGGCAGCGATCGTCATGGTCTCTCCCGTTCGGGGATGCCGGCCCTGGAGTTCCTTCTTTCCGCTCACCTGAAAACTGCCGAAGCCCCGAAGATCAACCTTCTCACCTTTCACCAAGGCATCAACGATGCCCGTCAACACTGCGTCGACTAAGTGTTCGGCGTCTTTCTTCGCGCTTTGCGTTGCCTCGGCCACATGATCGATCAAAGCATTCTTATTCATCCGACACTTTGAAGGTAACGCATAACCTTCGCGCGGTTGAGCGATGGCGTGCGTGAACAAAAGTGAACGCACTGCGAGCCCACACGGCTCGCAATGCGCAAGTCGAACTAGCGGGTCGCGGGGAGGATCACCGGCGGATCCGCAGGCTGGAGACCGCCAGGGCGGACCTGCGTGCCGTTCGATACCGCTAAGGGTTTACGGGTCGCGGTTTCAAATATCTGAGTGGTGGTTACGATGGTGCACGTGCCGGTAGGCGTGGGCTGATCCGTTGGGGTCGTCACGGGAACCACAGCGAGCGCATAGATTCCAGTGGGGTTGCCGGTGGACGGGAAGTCTAGTGCACTCAACGTCAATGAACGGCTTTCCCCGGCTTTCAGTGTCACTGTTTCTGTTTTGAGGACATTTCCTGCTCCATTTAAGAAGGAGAGAGTCGCGTTGCAGGTTGGCGCCACGATCGAAGCCGGCATGGGCGGATTCAATACGTTCCACCTGACCGAATCCATACTGCTGAGCCCTATCGAGCCAGAGGTATGAACCTGTGGCAATGCTATTGCTGAGGTTTGGGCCACCGTCGACGGCGTAGCGAGAATGGCAAGAGTGGAGACAGTATAAATAAGACGCATATGGCTGTTTTTCTCCTTTGGTGTGTTAGTTTCGGCCGCTGAGGGGCAACCGCCATTTCACTACTTGAGACCCGAAACGGGGGGATTTGACGACAGGAGCCCGTTTTCTTCGGGACGCAATTGCGTCCTACGCGTGCAAGGCCGCACTGCTGAAGTCATCACCCCAAACGCCAAGAGGCCAGAGTCGCAACTGCGTCTCGCCGACTTACATCCGGTTGAATCGCGAGTTCCAAGACGGACACGCTGTCCAGATCGACCACAAAGTCTTCAATTTCCGTCGTTGAACCTGTAGGGCTGAAATTCCATTGCTGACGCACAATCTCTCTGGTCGACCCCCCTGCCGCAGACGCCCATCGAAGGATGAACTCCTGTGTTCGCTCAAAAATCACTTCCTGGAACGAAGCTGAATACGACGGAGGGATATAGGTTCATCGAAGATGATGCGGATCTGTTGTTCACCCGCTTGAGAAGCGTGCCAGCCGGGCCCATCTTTTGACCCAAGCGCAGATGCCAAACGCAACCATGTCCCTTATTACTTAAGAGGACGAAATTGGAGTAGTTGAAGAAATATTTTGCTAGATTGCATTCTCTTGCCACCTCCGCAAGTGAGCCGTACTACAGAATCGGAACGCGAACTCACCAGTAGAAGGAGGGAAGATGTCACAAAAATCACCCAAAGCAAGAAGATACTGTCAGAGGCGCAGAACCCCCGCTGCGCCAAAGCATTGCTCGTGCTGCTCCCCAACAGCGACGAAACGCAAGGTAAAACGAAGTGGAGGGAGACGTTATCGACCACTTAGGTTTAGCCAGTACCTACGCCCAATAGTCCAGGCGTTTGTAGCAGTCTTCAGGACGATATTGGCTGAATAGGTAACTGGTTGTTGCGCCGCACACGCCATTTCCTCTCTAACCGACGGCCCTATAGCGCCTTCGACAGCGGATCGAATGCGAAGGCCTTTGCCTGTCGTACGTATCGCTGGTACACCCGACACTGGTCACATTTGAAGGGTTGTACGTTCCGGATAATGGCGACCTATCGCCGGCCTATGCTCCCTTTACAGGCACGATGCCGCCGGTTACCGATCGCGGTTTCCGCTCCGGCGGCTTCGCTGTTCCAAAGGACCTGACTCGCGGCGACTATCGCGCCAGCTTCGCGAAGATGAAGGAATTGGTCACGGCTCTGAACAGGGCCAAGGTTCCGATCGTCGCAGGGACCGACGGCAGCGGACTCGAACTCATCCGCGAGTTGGAATTGTACGTCCAAGTCGGGATGACCCCGGTGGAAGCGCTCCGCGCCGCTACCCTCTATCCAGCGAGACTGGTAAACGCGGGGCGATTCCACCGGCTCGATTGCGGTCGGGAAGAGGCAGACATGGTGCTCGTGGAAGGCAATCCATCGCAACGCGTCGGCGATCTTCGGCGCACAGTGTGGGTGATGTCGGAAGGGCGGCTGACTAATGCCGATGAGTTGCGCACAGCCAGCGGATTCAGCGGCCGACCACATTGAAACGTAGGTCTAGTTCGAGGTCGTCATTGACCGCGTCCACCAGATCCAACCTACTTCCCAAGTACCTCTCGGTCGTCGCAATCGAGGCATGTCCGAGCAGCAGTTGAATCTGCTCCAAATCCCCACCACTTGCCCTGCATAACTTGGCGCAAGTTCTTCTCAAATCATGCGGAGCCAGTTTGGGCATACCGATCTCGGCTGCGTAGCCTTGGACGATGGACCAAATGACGTTAGCGGTGAGCCGTCGCCGTAGACCCGGCCGCCCTTGTTGATGGCGCGCAAGACGCAGCCGCTTTCGACACCCGCCGCCTTTCTCCACTCATCAATCGAAGCCTTCACCCAGCTCGGCACGGGCACGGTCCGGCGCTTTCTTCCCTTCCCCAGCAAATCCACCAGCACCCATCTGCCTTCGCGCAGTTGCATCTCGTCGACCGCGAGCCGGACCAATTCATCGCGCCGCAACCCACAGGCGATCAGCAACGCCAAAATCGTGCGATCGCGTTTGCCTTTTGAGAGTCTCGGGGTCGGGCAGCGAGAGCAGCCGGCTGGCCGGGTCGCGGGTCAGCCAGTTCCCTGCCCGGGGTCCTTCGCTGCGCGCGCCGGGTACCTTGGTAATCCCGGCGGCGAGC
>DASQLD010000206.1:0-8471 GCA_035630195.1 Bryobacteraceae bacterium | reverse complement strand
GTCTTGCGGATCGTAGCGTTCATTTAGGGAGCAGGATCACAATCCGAGTTAGGCACTAGCATTCTACCGTGCGGTGGCGTCGTCAAAGTTCTCAGTCTTAGTATCTGTCGGTTTACTAGACCGTAGAGCCTACGGGAAAGCAGAATACCATTTGGGTAACAACGACCAGCAGTGTAAATAACTATGATTTAGCCATACCTTCGCAACCCGGCCACTTACCCGTCGCGTAAACATGTAAGACAGTTAGACTTATGCCGCCGTTGAGTATAAGCGCGAACACGGTTTACTCAACCGGGCGGGCACCCATGTGAAGTGCTCATCGCTGTTGAACGACGCCTATTGACGCTCACAGCTTGCATGATATTGAAAACACGATAATTACCTACTTGCCTTAGGCGCTCGTCCTTGGTACTATGGGGCCCGGAAATAGGAATGGCACCTACTGCTAATAGGTGCCATGAGAGATTACGTTGTAGATATTGTGGTCTTTGCCTGACCCAATCCTACCGCAAGATCCCCTATCAGCGCAAGAGAAATTGCTTTAAGCGATACACGCGAAGTGTGTCTGTGCGTTTAAAGATGGAGTTTCTGGGGAACCCCGAGCGGGTTGCACGCTCGGGTTAATTTAAGCCCCAGAGTTACGGAGGCTAGTCGTGAGACTTTCCCCGTGTTGTTGCTGTACCCCCGAGCGTTGCTGGTCGGTTTTGGCTTCGGGGTTCTGGGCTGCCTACCATTATGGGCGGCAGCCCATATACTAACAGCTTTTGTGGAGGGCGACTAGCAGGTGCTAGAGATCGGTTTATACCCGGTTGATCGTGTGACGGCGATTCGGTTCGAGTCCGAGGCCCTCCGGTAATGAGTGTAGGGGTTCAGTGTGAACATTCGCAAATCACAAAAATGTGATAGTATTGGCAGTGAAGGAGTGCCGTGGAAGATCTCCGTATATAGAACCCAAATGAAGGTCCCCGTAGTTCAGAAATGGATAAATTCACTCCCTGATGATGTGCGGGACGAACTAGAGGACGTAATCAGTTATCTACGGTTTCTTGAACGAGAAGCTTGGGTTCGTCCACAGTTTGAGACGCTAGACAAAGGGCTGTGTGAGATTCGCTGGAAGTCGGCAAGCGGAAACTATCGTTTATATGGCTACTTCGGACCAGCACGCCGGCAGTTTTCTGGGTACTCTGGATCTCAGAAAAAGAAGAACAAGGATGTGGATACAGAAAAGCAGGCACAGTCACGCAAAAATTTATTCGATAGAGGTATCGGAGAACTAGATGACCTGGAATTCAACACTACAAAGGCAAAGGATTCGGGCTCGTCTTCAGCGAAGTAGGGAGACTCGATCCATATTTGTTTCGTCCCATATCTCAAAGGCGATCGGCTTCCAAATTAGGTCCATGCGGGAGGAGAGAGGAATGAGCCAATCTGAACTGGCATCGTTGACAGGGATGGCGCAGAATGCAATCTCACGGCTGGAATCCGCAGAATATGGGCGCCCTTCTATAACTACTTTAAAGCGATTGGCCGCGGCCTTCGATGTCGCTCTGATTGTTCGATTCGCACCATTCAGGGAACTCACCGAATGGGTTTCTAATCTCAGTGCTGGTAGTCTCAAAGTACCAAGTTTTTCCGAAGAAGAAGCGTCCATTGCGGCCATTGATCGGATGAAAGAGAATCCGGGTACTACTGGAGGGCAACGCAAGATCACCGTAATAGACGGTGGCTGTGTCCGCGGTCAAGGCCAGATAGAATCCGGACAAATCAGTGCCGAACTATACGCTGAATCAGGGACCACCACCCGCAAGATGGCGGCGGTTTCTATGACAGCTAGTTCGTTCCAGTTGACAGAAAAGAAGGCCTATGCCAGACAAGCTCGATGATTTAAAAGTGCCCATTGACGCTAATACTGTTAGTCGCACGAAGAGTGCTGACTTTCATTCAGTTTATGTAAACAATGCCAATTTCGCTGTCAGCTTCTTTGATATCCGTTTCATGTTCGGGCATCTTGTTATGGACCCTGGAGAACCACCGCGTATTGAGGATAAGGTGGCTATCTCGATGTCTCTTGAGCATGCAAAGGCTCTCCATATGGCATTAGATCGAGTGCTCTCGAATTACGAGCGCGATCACGGACCTATCCGCGAAAAATCCGACTAAAGAGGGACTGAACAAGATGCGGGAACGTCAGAAGGATAAGGCAGAGCTGCCTAAAAGCGTAGATCGTGAACAGTTCACAGACGTAATCCGTAATCTAGTCGCGACCAAGCCGATACCCCGCAAAACTCCTGTTAAAAAGGCTCGTCCGGCGAAGTAGGCGGCGTAGAAAGCTTTTGCTTGCGCGCTACAAGCCGCGTCTCCTTCGGCCCCACAAGTTTCTCGTACGGGAGTCCGCTGACTATCGCCATATATAGTACGGTCTTTGCGAATAACTCCTCCTACTCGCGGTTGTTGAATCGGAACATGAACTCGGCAAGGTAGCGATCCAATTGCTTAACGCTGATCTTGTGGAACGACCCTATCACGCCACGCTTGAACAGGCTCCAAAAGTTCTCGATTCCGTTCGTGTGGACATCGCCACGAACCCATTCTTTAGCGGAGTGGTTCACTATTTGATGGGTGTATCCCTCTTTGGTCAGTGAACCGTAGATCGGGCTCTGATCGGTACACACCAATTCAGCCTTGAGCGAAATGTTGTCCTCGACGGCCTTCGCTGCGATTATTCCCGTGGCACGCTAGACATGAAAGGCGCGCACTTCCCCGCCGCGCTCACGGAATCCCATGATCGCCGGTTTGTCGTAGCGGGCACGTTTACGGCGATTGTCGTAGGCTCCCCCGATGTATGTCTCGTCAACTTCGATTGTGCCCGTCATCTTCACGCCGAAGATGTTGCCAGCCGACATTGCTTCACGGATGCGGTGAGATAGGTACCACGCAGTCTTGTAACTGCACTGTAGATCCCGCTGTAGTTCCTTCGCGCTCACACCTTTCTTTGCGTTGCACATGATAGCGGTCGCCAGCATCCACTTGTGCAGCGGAAGGTGTGAGTCGTTAAAGATTGTGCCAGCGGTCGCGGTGAACTGATGCGCACAGTCGGCGTTGAGGCACTGATACAGGTGACGCGCCGGAACCGTGCGCTCTTCGATCTCGCCTGTCTTGGGATTTTTGTAGTTCCGTGTGCCAACCACGGTAGAAAATTTGGAAATCCGATCGCCGTCGCATTTCACGCAACGGACACCCTCAGGCCAACGGACATTCTCAAGGAAAGCAAGGCACTGTTCTTCGGTTCCAAGCTCCCGCTGGAGAACCATCAGGCTCCTTCCCTTGCGTGTCGTTTGCCCATAACCAAGCATAAGGAGATTCACTTTCTGTGTCAAGGGGATAATTACCAGATTTTTTATGGCTGGTTAAACCAGTTGTTTGACAACGGTGCTGCGGGGCTGGAAGGGCGGCCCACCTCTGGCAAACGGCCCGACGCTCATCAACTTCTTGACATCTTCCACGAAGGGTTGCGGCCTCGTGAATCCAGAGACGCCGACCAGAAATGGATGTTCATTGATGCAAGGACGGTTCGGCAGCGAGGAAGCCCGACGAGTTATTGCAATGCAATCAGCCGACAGGACGTTTAGCAGTTGGCTCGGGTCGTTTGTACCGAACCGCTAAAGTATCGCAATCGAGCGGTCGCGGTCCTTTCCTATCACCGCAACATTCGAGTTGGTCATATTGCACACTTTCTCGGCGTAGGTCATTCCTCCATTGACGACTGCACCATGCATCCGGCGACGTACCAAGAGGCGATCGACACCCTTACTCATTGCCTGAATGACCTGGGGCTATCCGATCTGCCACTCCACATTGAGTGGTTCCAGGATTTGGCGAAAGACCAGCCTGGAGCCCGGGAGCGATTTCTCGGCGGGGATCTCAACTACTTCTCTGACAAAAAAGGACTTCGCGGATTCATCTCGTGGACCAACGTGTTATCAAGCGGGGCCGTTCATGTCTGCGCCGACTTGCATAATGCCGCATCGACGGTCGCGCACGAACTCAGGCATGTCTTTCAGGTCCGATTTCACGGCTGTGAGAAAGAACCCAAGGGTGCTTTCTTCAGTGAACTTGAACGCGATGCTCAGACTTATGCAGCCGGGATTTACGAGATGGTGCGAGCGAGGCGCACTTGGCAATGATTAGATGGATAATGACGATGGCGACAATCGCTAATTGGCAATACAATTATCTGCGTATCAACTCAATGTAACGGTGATATTCGAGTCGAAATTATCCACGGTTCTTTAGGGATTCTCAAAAAAACAACCCCCGCGAATGGGGTGATTTCAATTGCCCATGCCGAAACGGGAAGACAAGCCCATTAAAGTACCGATTCGATTGACAGGTAAATACCAAACTCGTACCATAAATCTTCTGTAGCAAATGCGGGTGAATATTGACTGCACGACGTGTAGGGAACACGAGGAAGAACTACTCCTGATCATGAGGCAGCACTTGCAAGCTGAGCGCGACGTTTACGATGCGGCGTTTGTGCAACAAAATCTCCTAGCAATGCACCAAGCAAACCTTAGAGTTACGGCACTTAGCGACGCCCGCTCGCAGTTACGCCTAAAAATCGATGCGCATTGGCTCGCGGATCACGGCCGCAATCTAAATTTAGCAACTCGCTAGATGCGTACTATTTAAGGGTCTCCTCCCCTCGGCTGGTCGCAAGCGGATTCCCAGGACGAACCCGCCTGAGACTTATAATAGTGTACTGGCCGTGACAAAAGAAAATCTCGCCCAACTCATTTCTACCTACCATCAAATCTTGGTCAACGAAGGCGTTCAGCCAAAGATCGTGGACGTAACACAAGTCCTGCCTCGTGAAGATGTTCTCGCGCACTGTCTGTGGGTCCTGCAAGAAAAGATCACTCCGCTATTGAGCCAGATCGGCGGCTTCCAGGAAGCCTTGCGTCTAATCGGATGTATTCAGGGTACTGTGATGGCCTATGGTCTTTCTACGATCGCCGAGACACGTCAGCACGCGAACGACGCGAAGATGACAACTTGGGATCGGATCATGGGATAGCGGCGGAATAGGTACCTCTTGTGCTCGTCAATCACGCCGGCACGATAGGATCGGCAGTTTATGCCGATCTCGTCCCGCGAACATTCGGATACGAAACGATACCTTTCGGAAATGACACACGAGACAGATGTGCTCTATCGCGAGTACCGCGAATGGATTTCCAAACGCGACTTGATAAGATCGCAGCTTGTTGGCGTCGAGCTCTCGAATGAGATGGTGTTATCGGACGCATTCGCTCGCTTAGAAGCAGTCAACGCCGCCGAAGTCGTCCTTAATGACCTGGCGCGGCGCATTGCTAAAAACGAGGACCAGAAACAAGTAGTCTTCAACCAGTGGGTGAGGCTATTAAGAGAACGCCAGGCTAAATTTAAGAAGGAATCACCAACTAGCGAGACCTCAAGGGACGGTTTGGGCGCGTAGTTTCATGCAACAAACAGAAATTAGGAACGGTACCAGTCGCGTTCGCGTTTGTCCGCGCGGCGGGAACCACCGTCTGACGGATTGGTTGTATACACGCCAATCAGAGTCCAATCAGCAGAAAGATAAGTCCAAGCATTACCATCAGCATTCGAAAAAATAGGCGGTGTGCATTGTCGCGCGACCGCCTTTGGTAGCATGCTCAAAAGGACGCGAATGGACGTTTCGAAGTCAAACCGGCCGGCTGGTGCTTTGCGGAGCCCTTAAGAGGTTTCAAGTTCTGAAGAACAAGCACCAGCAGAACCGGTGACCGCAGCGTTTGGTATCACCCATTCGTTGCTTTATTTGATTCGATAGTGTTGGACTGGCGTGAAAGTTCTCAGTTCGAATCGTAACCGCTCGAACTCCGGAGCCTTTGCACACCGGGCAGTCGCACGGCCGAGTGAACGGAGCCACGTGGCGGTCACCAAAGGCACAGCCGGTGTAGTTGCCGTCACCGATCGGATTTCCTCGACAGTGCGGCTGCGATAGAGGTTTCGGCAGGGTTCGCGATGGCCAAAGTATCTAACCATGCCGTGCTATTCAACACCGGGCGCCGGTTTCTCTGATCAAGCAACCCAAATGTGTGCCGATAAGCCCATCGTGACGAATAAAGGCGAGAACTTTCAGCGCTTCACTGCACTACCAGAACGTCAGAATTGCGAGCCATCCTCATAGCGCGCAAGTTTGTTCCCTCCACCAAACGGCAGGCCGGGTCTTCACTCTCTTCCTGCCGTTTCGTTGTTTGCCTCCTCCTAATGATCGGCGTAGGAATCTGCTGCTTAATCACATATTGGCCTTTTATTCGCTATGATATCTGGGTGGGAAAATGGTGTACGGTGACGGTCACCGATCGTGAGGGCAAGCGGTACAGTCTCGAACTGAATGCAAATAGCTCTTATGATGCCGCGCACCTCTACTTGGCACATGTTGTCGGCCAGCCTAACTGCGGTTTCCCGATTCCCACTACTGAGACGAAATTCGAGGTGATCGTTGCCGGCAAGATCCATCGCGTAGATGGAGCACGGCTGAAGAAGTGGATCGAGCGCCGGCGCAAGGAGTGGAATGGGCCACGCGGGTATCTGTTCAGCCAGCGACCCATGATTGGAGAGCGAGTCGTTCCAATGGCCGTGCACTTGTTGTCAGGCTTCTAGCGACATTTGCCGGCTTTCACGAATCCGGCAAATACTCTCTCCTTGGTCATGCAGGCGGCGCTCATCTGCGGAATGCAAGTGCAGCAGCAAGTGCGGGTAGAACTAGAAACGCGGTGGATGGTTCTGGAACCTCGCTTGGAATGCGCGTGAGTTTTAATTGTTCCGACTGTGCGGACCCACTAATTGACACGAAGGAATGCGATAGATAGCCGCCATCGTTCACACGCAACTTAAGGAATGCGACAGTGGAAGGTTTGCCGAGTTCAAACATTGGGAATTCGTGACTTAAGAAAGCAGGAACGGCCCCTATCGGTGAGTCGGAAAACACTACTCCCGACGAGAAAAACTGACCGAATCCAGTTCCGGGAATGTTCGCGATAATCGGGATCAATCTATTGATGGCACTCGTCCGCAGTCTTGTTTCGTAGAGGATGCCGGTTGCCGTATCCTCCCAAGTCGGAAGTGGCGTACTTAGCAAGAATTCGGCGGTCGATCCGAGGAATCCATTGATATCTCCGGCATCGTCTCCATCCCAACCGAAGGCGGAATTGACGCTATCGACCGTAGTTTCCAGGCTTTCAATTCCAAGATTCGGATGGAAGTTTCGGCATAAAGGATCTGCGGCGCCGCCTTCGTACGCTGTCGATTGGCTCCCGGCGTTGAAAGCTGCGATGTAGCAGGAAAGCGTCGGGCCGAGCGGCTCATCACTAAAGGCTGTCCCACTGGTCGGCGCGCCCGATAATGCTCCTCCAAGCGAAGTGAGTAACAACAGATGCTTGACCGATCTTGCGCATGTGGGCCTATCGCTACGGGACCGCCGGCGCTTCCGCCACCACAGCCCGAGTAAACCGGTGCCAAGCATCATGTAGGTTGATGGCTCTGGAATCGATGCAGGCGCATCTGCGGAGTACCAACGCAAAAGGTAACCTCCGCCGTTGTAGATTCCCCACCAGTTCTCATCAAGGTAGCTGGGAGGAAGATCCACATTTATGACAGCGATGACAGCTTCCTCGCCCAAACGGAACACGGGGAAATCGACAACGACTTTAGGCACTAGCAATTGGCCGATACTCGGCGGCGGCTCGTTGAAGCCCAGGAATCTCCCATAGCCCGATCCCGGCAGGGTGGCTCGTATCGGATACGATTCAGTGAACCCCACACGAGCCCTTGTCTGAAAGTACGCTCCACCATCTTCTGTGGTGTACGACTTCAGCCTGCCATACATAGAGTAGTAGAGTTCGTAGCTAAGACTGCCGGTGAAGATGAGTTCTCCCTCGTCCACTGCTTCAGTCCAAAACAAATCGGCGTAGGTACTGATGGCAGTACTTCCATCGGCGATCCCTAAGTCAGGGTGATAGTTGCGGCATAGCGGGTCAGCCGCGCCTCCCTCGTAGACCGGGGCGCCAGCTTTGACTATGTAGCATGTGGAGTTGATCGGGGTTACAAAGTCTGTGCGTCCCCCGCCTTCTATCGGCGTGCCCGCCATCATGCCCGCAAACACGAGGCACATGACTACTTCCTTCATCCGGTTTCCTCCGAGTTGGGTTGGCCTCGGAGGTGCGATCCTTCCGAGCCGCATGCAGTCTATCAGACGCTGGCGGCTTTTTCATTGGGTGGTTGTGGTGGAAAGTACTACTCCGGCAGTGATGTCAGGATATCGGTGATCACACTGCCGTGACACAGCGGACGATATCACCTCGCGGCGTGTCGAAGTTCACCAGCACGACCCGAATCTCGTCGAACATCGAAGTTCAGTTCCTCGCCTGCTCTCCGATCATCACCTC
>DASQLD010000205.1:0-35315 GCA_035630195.1 Bryobacteraceae bacterium | reverse complement strand
GCCGGTCGCGATGATGAGCGGCATCGTCGGCCGCTTCATGTCGAGCTTTGGCTACACGGCTGCTTTTGCCGTCATGGTCTCGATGCTTGTCAGCTTTACGTTGACACCGATGTTGAGCTCGCGATTTCTGCGCACAGGTGGTTCGGAAGGCACCAACGGACATGATACGAAACACGGGGGCTTCTTTAAGCGAATCGCCGATCCGTATCACCGCATGCTCGTATGGTCCATGAGTCATCGCTGGGCAATTGTCGTGGTGTCGTTGCTCGTCTTCGTCAGCACGATTCCGCTGTTCATGATGGTCGGCAAAGACTTTTTGCCGCAGGACGATCAAAGCGCTTTCGAGGTGACGCTGCGGCTGCCTCCCGGTTCTTCGTTGGAGGGATCTTCGGAATTTGTGAAGAAGCTTGAAGCCGACCTCAAAACACTTCCGGGTATTCGCGACATGCTTACGGTTCTGGGAGCCGATCAGCGCAGGCAGGTGGACCGCGGCTCGATTTTGATCGAACTGGTGGATCCGAAGGAACGTGAAAAGTCGCAGAAAGAGCTGATGTTGATGGCGCGCGAGAAAGTAAGTCAGTATCGCGAACTGACGATCGGTGTACAGCAGCCTGCGCTGATTCAGGGAGCAGGATCGACAGCGGAGCTTCAGTTCTTCCTGCAGGGTCCGGACTTGGCGCAGCTTGAAAAGTACGCCCAACAGGTGAAGGCGCGGCTTTCCCAGATTCCAGGTGTGACCGATCTCGATAGCTCTTACGAAGCGGGTAAGCCGGAGCTTAGAGTGATTGTCAATCGCGACAAAGCGGCCGATCTGAACGTCAATGTAGCGTCGATCGCGAACGCGATGCGCGTGCTGGTAGGCGGGGACGATCAGGTGAGCACTTATCGCGAAGGCGATGATCGCTATGACGTTCAGCTTCGCGTCGATAAGCAATTTCGCAATTCTCCGCAAGCTTTGGAGCGGTTGTATGTACCGTCAGCGACTCTTGGAAATGTGTTGATGTCGAACGTGGCGCGCGTTGAAGCTGCGACAGGTCCGACACAGATCGAACGTTATAACCGTCAGCGGCAGATTCTGATTACAGCCAATCTGGTGAAGGGTCAGGCCTTGAGTAATGTGCTCACGGAGCTGAACGCTACCATCGAGGCTCTGAACATGCCGGCCGGATATTCGACGGGTCTGGTTGGCCAGTCGAAGGAATTCGGTCGAGCCGCAAGTAACTTCGTTATAGCGTTCGTTCTTAGCATCGTGTTTATGTACATGGTGCTGGCAGCGCAGTTTGAGAGCTTCATCGACCCTGTGACGATCTTGTTGAGCTTGCCGCTGTCGGTGCCGTTTGCATTGTTGTCGCTGCTGTTGATGGGCGAGAACTTCTCGGTCATTTATTCTTCGGTCGGCATTCTGGTTCTGTTCGGCATCGTGAAGAAGAATTCGATTCTTCAGATCGACCACATTAAGAAGCTGCGGGAAGAAGGAAAGCCACGGCTCGAAGCCATTTACGAGGGCTGTATGGACCGATTGCGTCCGATTCTGATGACGACGGCGGCTCTGGTGGCGGGAATGATTCCGCTGGCTCTCGGTGGTGGGGCGGGATCGGGATCGCGCCGTACCGTCGCCATTGTGGTCATTGGCGGTCAGACACTTTGTCTGTTATTGACATTGCTGGTTACGCCCGTGGCTTACTCATTGTTTGATGATCTTGCGCATGCGCCGGTATGGGGCCGCATCCGCAATATGTTCAGCGCGAGCGGCCTTAGGGCGCGGCGCGCGGTAACCGGCTGGACCGGTTTGCTTAGGTAAGGAACTCATATGAATCGCAGACTCGCATTGTTCGCTCTAAGTGTCTCTGCTCTTTTTGGGCAGGAGCAAAAGCCCCTGGAGCCGCGATCGTTTCCGGATCCCGCGACGCCATCGCGCGTGGGCGTCGGCATTACGCAGCGCAATCTCAGTCTCGAAGAGGCCGTTCAAATGGCGCTCTCGAACAACATCGACATCGACATCGAACGGACTAACCGCTCGACTGCCGAGACCGGCGTAGAAGCGGCGCGGGGATTCTTCGATCCCGCATTTCGGTGGGCGCCCCTGCTTGAAACGGTGAATACACCGACAGGATCGGTGTTGCAAGGCAGCAGCGGCAAACTCACCGACCGGGGATTTGCCAACAACCTCTATCTGCGGCAACAGTTACCGAAATGGGGATCGCTGGTGCATCTTGATTTCGAGAACTCCCGGAACTCGACGACTAATCCGTTTCAGTCGTTTACTCCGATGTTGACGTCCCGGCTGGTTATGGGCTTTTCCCAACCTCTCTATCGTGGCCGTACGATTGACCGTCCGCGCGCCGAACTTCGCATCTCGCAGAAGCGTGTCAATGCGTCGAATATCGATCTTGAAACTCGATTGATCGAGATCGTCTCTCGTGTGGAGCAAGCCTACTGGGATCTTGTTGCGGCGAGACAGGCGGTGGCAGTCTCAGAAGAAAACGTCGGCTGGGCAAGAGAGCAGTTAGCGATTAACCAGCGGCTTATCAAGGCGGGCACGCTCGCTCCTGTTGAGCTTGCCGCGGCGGAAGCTGAGCTACAGCGCCGCATGGATACCTGGTACACGAGCATCGGCGCTCTGACCGAAGTGGAAAACAATCTTAAGATGTTGATCGCTCCCGAGCGTGTTGCGTCCATCTGGAACGACGAGATTCTGCCGACAGAGTCGCGCACTATCGATGAGCCTACGACTGATGACCTTCGCCAAGCGGTGCAGATTGCCTTGAAACGCCGTCCCGAGCTTCGTTCCGTAGGAGTTCAGAAAGAGATCAACGATGTACAGAAAGAACTGAACGTCGATCTTCAAAAACCTGAAGTCAACCTCCTGGGCCAGTATTGGTTGACCGGGCTCGGTGGGCGGCTCAACGACTCAGACAATCCATTCACGGCCTCGAGCATTGCGCAGGCGCAGCGGATTAACGAGCTTTCCGCGCGACTCGGACTGCAGCCGCTTCCCGGAACATCGCTCGGAAACCCGCCAGACTTCCTTGTGGGCAACTATGGGCGGGCCCTGGGAAATCTTGGTCGCTATCAGTCTTTTCAGGTGGGCCTTTCGATCGACTTTAACCTTCGGAACCGTAAGGCCGACGCCGAATACACACAGACGCTGATCAACGAGAAGCGCCTGGCTCTTGACAAGGCGCGCATAGAGCAAATTATCGAAGCTCAGGTTCGCAATGCGCTGCAAGGCATCCAGACTGCGCGGCAACGAATTGCGGCAGCGGAGGCGAGCGCCCGCGCAGCGCGCGAAAAACTGGACAGTGAACAGCGCCTCTATCAGACGGGGGAGTCAACCAACTTCCTGGTCTTGACCCGACAGAACGAGTACGCCGATTCCCGTCGCCGCGAAGTCGTCGCCAAGCTCGAGTTCAACAAGAGCGTCAGCCGCCTGGAACAAGCCGTGGGCGGCACATTAGCCCATCACGGCATCAGCGTCAAATAAGTTTCTTAGCTGCTTCTTCCCAAGTGCAGCCGAGGCCGGAGCGTAGAAGCTTCGGCCTATTTTTTTTGCTGCGGTGTGGCTATCTTGTTCTCCATGTGGGTTCCGGTAAGCCGCCCGTCGCGTCGAGGATCGCCTTGGTCCGCTTCTGGAGATCGGCGACAAGCTTCTTCTTCTCGGGATCTTTGATGCGACCGAAGAGCCGGCCGCTCTCAGTGGTTGTTCGAACGTCGGCGAGCAAGTTCGTGCGCTGCTGAGGATCTTTCCGCACGTCATAGAGCTCATCGAGGTCCCAAATCCCGTGATATTGCATGAAGCTGTACTGATCGGTGCGAAGACCGATAACAGTTGGCGTCTGCGGGTAGTCGCGCTCCCAGAAGTATTCGTAGATGAACTCGGTACGCCAGTTCACTGGTTTTCCCGTTAGAAGTGGGAGAAACGATCTGCCATGAACCGTGGAAGGGATGGGGGCGCCGGCGGCTTCCAGTAGCGTGGGACCAATGTCGAGGTTTAGCACCATCTGCTCGACCCGTTTACCGCCGGGGAACAAGTCGGGGCAATGCGCGATCATCGGAACGCGCATGGATGGCTCATACATGGTGCGCTTATCGATGAGTCCATGCTCGCCGAATTGGAAGCCATTGTCGCCCATGTAGATGAAGAGCGTGTCGTTGAGAAGGTTCTTGCTCTTGAGCTCATCCATTACGGCGCCGACGCTGTCGTCGAGAGCCATCAATGTTCTGCAGTAGTCGCGATAGAAGTCATCGAACTTAATGCGATGGTTGTACATGCCGTCGACGCCGTGCCAGGAGTTGCGTTGACGGCGGAGCCATTCCGGTTTGCCCTTGTAGTTTTCGTCCGTGTTCGCCATCGTGGCGGGATACGGGATCGGCTCGGTCTTGTAGAGGTCCTTGTGCCGGTCAGCAGGTGTGAAGTCTGCATGGACGGCTTTGTGGGAAAGATACAACAGGAACGGGCCCTTTTCATTCTCCTGAATGAATCGCTTGGCTTCTTCGGTGAGGATGTCCGTTACGTAGCCCTTGACGGTACGGGTCTTGCCGTCGTAATTGATGTCGGGATCAACGTACTTGCCTTGGCCGCGGAACGACACCCATCGATCGAAGCCCGGCCGCGGCATATCGCTGTCACCGCCCATATGCCACTTGCCGATGAGCGCGGTCTTATAGCCGTGTTTCTGCAGTACCTGCGGGAACGTCGTCAAGTTCGCAGGCAGGGGTGAGACGTTGTCGGTAACGCCATGCGCATGCACGTACTGGCCGGTCAGGATGGAGGCGCGGCTGGGGGAGCAAAGCGCAGTGGTGACGAACGCGTTCTCGATCAATGCCCCGCCCTTGGCCAAGCGGTCGAGATTGGGAGTCTTGAGCCAAGGATGACCACGGAAGCCCATCATGTCGAATCGGTGGTCATCGCAAAGGATGAACACAAGGTTGCGTTTCTTTGCGCCTTGCGCGAGTAAAGGCGCAGCAGCGCCCGCGAGTAGAGATCTACGAGTCATGGATTAGAAAGTCAGTCGAACTGCGAATCGGAATGAGCGTGGTCCTTGATATGCGCCGAAGCCTGGATGGTTCGCGAGGTAGGCACTACTCAAATCGGATTTACCGCCATGATATACCACACCTCCATCCACAGGGTCGCCCCCGGGCAGGCCGTAGATCGCGTTGTAATTCGACGCCCCGGGTCGAACGAAGTTGCTCAGGTTGAAGCCCTGAAAGAACTGCGACAGCGGCAACTCGTTACGCGTGATATTGCTGTTCCAGTTCATCTGCGTGACGCGCGATATGACGGTCGCCTGGTTTAGCAGGTTTGTCGCGTTGGCTTCGAATTTCAACCCGAATCGCTCACCGATGCGAAAGGCGTGACCGAAATTGAGATCGGTCTGAGTGAAGACCGGCATGCGGCCGAGATCGCCGCGTCCGAACGGGAACATAGGCGCGGTCATGTAGGTAACGGTGGTGGAATCCAGGCCTCCCGACATGGCGACCTGCGTGATACCGATGTTGGTCACTCCGAAGCGATTGTTGAAGTCGCGCCATCCGAAGAGCTTGAATACATGCGGACGATCGGTGGCAAGACGGCCTTCGGTGTTACGCTGGCTGCCGGTGCTGTCGAAGTAGTAGGTCGGCAGGTCGAACGACCGCGAGATGCTGGGGTCCATGCGTCCGGCTTCGTCGGAGTTCGCAAGGCCGGCGTAGTTGCCGTAGAGACGGCTGAACGTATACGACGCCAGCAGAGAGTAGCGCCGGATGGTTCCTTCCGCACGGAACTCAAGGGCATCATATTGCCGCTTGGCCCGCGGTACCAGCCACTCCTGACCATTTGGCGTCCTGCCGCCGTAGACTGATGTAGGATCGCGTGTCAGGCCGAAGCCGGGATTGCCTACAATATAAACCTCGTTGTCGTTTCGATCCAGTACGCCGATGTCCTCGATTGCGCGCAAGAGGTCTTTGCGGGTGTATCGAGCGCCGAGCACGAAGCGCGATCCGATGCGTCGTTCGAGCGAGAGGGTCATCTCGCGCAACGTATAAGGCTTCATGGCGGGGTCAATGCCCTGCCATTCGCCTTGCTCGTTAACCGGAACGGAACGGTTGTTAATACTTGCGATGGGCGCTCCTAGCGCACCAGGATTCTGGAGGCTTAGAGCGGAGAGGTTTGTGTCATCGAGGCGGTACACATGGCTCATCCAGGTTTCGCCGCCGAAGGCCGCCCGAGCGAGCCCGTACTTCATCACGTCATAGAAGAGTCCAAAGCTTCCGCTAAGTTTCCATTTCCCGGTACCGGTGATATCCCAGGCGGCTCCGAGGCGCGGGGCGATCTTGTCGCCCCAACCGAAGTCGATCGGGTTGGCGACCTGACGTCCGTTGACGATCCGCTGATATGGAGGCATGTATTCACGCTCGAGCCGCGCTCCGACGTTGATGGTCAAACGTGGTGTGAATCGCCACGTGTCCTGCACGTACATGCCGTGATTGCGTCCGAGGGCGCTCGTATTATGACGGGGGCCGTCCTCCCAGATGTAATAGCCATAGCGGCCACGCTCGTCTACTGAGCCGCCTCTGGTGAAGCCACGGCCCCAGTAGATGTCGAATCGTCCATAGGGATAGCCATCGAGCGGATCGTTGAAGATGCGGTTCATCGTATAACCGGCTTTGAGGATGTGCTGTTGACCGGCGATGGTGGTGACACGGCTGCCATCGAGGTAGAGGTTGGTGCGGCTGGTTACGTCACGCCATGTGGCTAGTGAGCCAGCGTAGTTTTGGGTTCCGGATGCTCCGGCTAACTCGTCAGGTACGCCTGCCATGCCGGTGGACGGCGTTCGATAAACCCAATAGGGCAGTCCCGACAGTCCATAGTTGCTGGTCCGGCTGTTGAGGTATTTGTAGCCGTAGCGTGCGGAGATCAAGGTTCGGCTATCGAGGCTGTAGGTTGCAGTGAGGCTCGCGGTCTGTGACGGCACGTATTCACCTAGTTCGTTCAGGTCGTTGGATGCAGGCCTCAGACGCGGATCGCGCATCGGGAGCGCACCCTGCCGACGCGCAGGGGACCAAACCCAGGAACTCGAAAGCTGTAGTCTGGCGACGGGGGAATAATCGAGACGACCAAGCAGGTAGTGTCGGATCCGATCCATGTTGTAGACACCCCGGCCGTCCAGTTCGTGGTCGATTACCCGCGCCGTGCGTTCGAATTCAGGCATGTAGCTGGCATAGCCGAATAGGCGATCCCTGAGCAGTGGTCCGCCGAGGGAGAAACCAGGGTATAGGATCGAATAGTTGTCTTCGCGCGGCCGGAGGAATTCGGCTTGCAACGGATCGGAAGCCGACCGCTGATAAAACCCTCGATCGCCGGCATTCCAGTTGGATGCGGTGCTTTCTAGCTGCAGCTCGCCATGAATCTCATTCGATCCACCTCGTGTTGTTACGTTCACTACGCCACCGGTGGCGCCACCGAACTCCGCTTCAAATCCACCGCTCTTCACCTGAAGCTCGCGGATGAATTCGAAGGGTACGGAGTTCTGGGCGCGTAAGGCGCCGGTCAACACATCGGTGACTTCCACACCGTCGATGAAGTAGCTGTTTTCCGAGCCGCTCGCGCCATCAACGGAGATTCCACCGACGCCGTTCGCGCCTGCCTTGGCCTCATGACGGACACCGGGAGCCATCATCAATATGGTATGGAAGCTGCGTCCTCGCGCCAGCGCTTCGAAAGTATTGGCGTTGATCTGTGTGGCAGTTTGGGACGTTGTCAGATCGGCCGGCGCCATCGGTTCGTTGACTTCGATCGAGTCCGCAACCGAACCCAGGGTAAGACGCGCGTTGAAGGTCAACTGCACGCCGAGCCGGACTTCGAGATGGTGGTAGATCAGAGTGTGAAAGCCGGGAGCCGATACGGTGATGGTGTAGGAACCCACTGGCAACGCGGGAATCGTGAAGTAGCCTCGCTCGTCTGTATGGGTGGTGAGACCCCGAGGAACGGTGTTGCTAGTGGCGCCGACGTACGCGCCGGGAATGACCGCTCCCGAGGGGTCTGAAACCGTTCCGCGCACGCCACCCCACTGGACCTGCGCATAGCTCGGCAGGACGGTTAAGAGGCTTAAAATCGCGAGGGAACGCACAGCAAACCGTCCCAGAATGTTAGCAGATTTGCAGATTTTGGGCCAGAACATTAAGTTTGGCCCAGTTCCTGCTGAGGGAGGTCGTGTTACGTGAGTTTTGTCTTGCCCATCAGGTGGAGATCGATGGCCCGGGCGGCTTTGCGACCTTCGGCGATGGCCCATACGACCAGCGACTGACCGCGCCGTAGATCGCCGGCGGCAAAGACGTTTTCGACGGATGTTTGATAGTTATCGTCGGTCGCGACGTTGCCGCGAACGTTGACGTCGACCCCAAGCTGTTCAACGAGGCCGCTCCGGACCGGACCGGTGAAGCCCATGGCGAGAAGTACGAGATCGGCATCGAGTTCGTATTCGCTGCCGGGAACGGCTTCAAACTTCGGTGGGGGACCGACGCGTACGGCGTGCAATTTCTTAACATTGCCGTATTCGTCGCCACTGAATTTGACGGTGCTGATCGACCAATCGCGCACACCGCCCTCTTCGTGCGAGCTTTCGATTCGCAGTTGAAGCGGCCAAAGAGGCCACGGTGTCAATGCGGACCGCTCGTCCGGCGGCTTGGGCATGATTTCGAATTGTGTTACCGATTTTGCCTTTTGTCTATGGGATGTACCGACGCAATCGGCGCCCGTATCACCGCCACCAATGATGATGACGTTCTTCCCGGTGGCGAGAATCTGGCTGTCCAGATGATCGCCCGCGTTGACTTTATTCTGCTGCGGAAGAAATTCCATCGCGAAGTGAATGCCCTTGAGATCGCGGCCGGGAACGTTCAGATTGCGAGGCTGCTCGGCGCCGCCGGTCAGGAGGATGACGTCGAAGTCCTTCTTAAGATCCTCGACAGGAACATTCACACCGACGTGAGCGTTGGTGACGAACTTTACTCCTTCGGCGGTCATCTGTTCCATGCGCCGATCGATGGTCCACTTCTCCATCTTGAAATCGGGAATGCCGTAGCGAAGCAGGCCACCGATGCGGTCCCACTTCTCAAAGAGTGTTACGTCATGGCCGGCGCGCGCGAGCTGCTGCGATGCAGCCATTCCGGCTGGCCCAGATCCGATGACGGCGATTCGTTTACCAGTCTTGAACTCCGGAGGTTCGGGCTGAATCCAGCCTTCTCCGAAGGCATGCTCAACGATAGACTTTTCGACGTTCTTGATGGTGACGGGCGGCTCGTTGATACCGAGAACGCAAGCGGCCTCGCACGGCGCGGGACAAATTCGTCCGGTGAACTCGGGGAAGTTGTTCGTTGCGTGAAGCTGACGAATGGCGTCTTTCCAGCGGTCGCGATAGACGAAGTCATTCCAATCGGGAATGATGTTGTTGACCGGACAGCCGGTGTGACAGAACGGAACGCCGCAATCCATGCAACGCGCTGCCTGGGTTTGCACGGCGGCTTTCGGGAAGGGCTGATAGATTTCAAAGTAGTCGTTGATCCGCTCTCGCGCAGGTCTGCGCGATGGCAGCTCGCGTGAGTACTCAAGGAACCCGGTTACTTTTCCCATCTAGGCGCGCACCTCCTGCGTTGTTTCGCTTCCTTTCACAGCCATGGATTTCACTGCTAGCTCGGTTCGCGGAACTCCCTTCACGCGCTTGTACTCGTGCGGGAAGACTTTGACAAACTTCGATAGCATCGATGACCAATTTTCGAGGATCCACTGGCCGCGAGGGCTGCCTGTGAACTGGACGTGACGTTCGATAAGATTGCGCACCGCCTCCATATCCTTGGTATCGAGCGGGTCGAGGTCGACGCCTGATTTGTTGCACAGCGTTAACGCGAACTCGCCAGTTTCATCGAGGACGAAGGCGAAGCCTCCGGACATTCCGGCTGCAAAGTTCTTTCCGGTTTTGCCAAGGACGACGACCAGGCCGGCAGTCATGTATTCGCATCCGTGATCGCCAACACCTTCGACAACCGCCGTCGCGCCGGAATTACGCACGGCAAAACGCTCGCCGGCAACACCGTTAAAGAATGCCTCGCCTGTGGTTGCGCCGTACAGAACAACGTTTCCGATGAGGATGTTTTCTTCTGGTACGAAGTTGGACTGCTTGGACGGGAACACGACGATGCGGCCACCGGATAGCCCCTTGCCGACGTAGTCATTGGAGTCGCCTTCGAGCGTAAGGGTGACACCTTTCGAGAGAAATGCTCCGAAGCTTTGACCGGCGGAACCAGTGAAGTAGAACTTGATGGTGTCGTCGGGGAGACCGGCAGACCCATACTTCTTTGCGATTTCGCCGCTTAGCATCGCGCCCACCGTTCGATGGACGTTCTTGATCGGTAGCTTGAACTCGACTGGAGCGCCATGATCGATCGCTTCTTTGGCGTGATCGATCAGCTTGTAGTCGAGAGCGAGGTCGAGGCCGTGGTCCTGCGCGACCATGCAGCGGCGACCGACGCGGGCCGGCATCGCCGGGTTGTAGAGGATGCTCGAAAAATCGAGGCCGCTGGCCTTCCAGTGATCGACCGCTTCCTTCATTTCGAGAAGATCGACGCGCCCGATCATGTCCGCAAACTTGCGGATTCCGAGGCTCGCCATGATTTCGCGAACCTCTTCGGCGAGGAAGAAGAAGTAGTTAATGACGTTTTCCGGCTTGCCTGCGAACTTGGCGCGCAGGGCCGGGTCCTGGGTGGCAATACCGACGGGGCAGGTGTTCAGATGACACTTGCGCATCATGATACAGCCCATGGTGACGAGCGGCGCGGTGGAGAAGCCGAACTCTTCGGCTCCAAGGAGCGCTGCGATGGCCACGTCACGGCCGGTTTGCAGCTTGCCGTCCGTCTGCACGACGATACGACTACGCAGGTCATTCATGACGAGAACCTGCTGGGTCTCAGCCAAGCCGAGTTCCCAAGGAATGCCGGCGTGCTTGAGGGAGGTGAGCGGCGACGCGCCAGTGCCGCCGTCGTACCCGCTGATGAGAACGACGTCCGCGTGGGCTTTGGCGACGCCCGCCGCGACGGTTCCGACGCCAACTTCGGCGACAAGCTTGACCGAAACGCGCGCCTGCGGATTGACGTTCTTCAGATCGTAGATCAACTGCGCGAGATCTTCGATCGAGTAAATGTCGTGGTGCGGCGGAGGAGAGATCAGGCCGACGCCGGGAATCGAATGCCGGGTCCGCGCGATGTTCTCATCCACTTTGTGGCCGGGCAACTGACCACCTTCGCCGGGCTTGGCGCCCTGCGCGATCTTGATCTGCAACTCATCGGCATTCACAAGGTAGTTTGTGGTGACGCCGAATCTACCCGATGCGACTTGCTTGATCGAGCTGCGCCGGTTGGTCTTGAAGCGGTCCTCGTCCTCACCGCCTTCGCCGGTGTTCGATCGGCCTCCGAGCGTGTTCATCGCCTGGGCCAACGTCTCATGGGCTTCTTTACTGATAGAGCCGTACGACATGGCGCCGGTTGCGAAACGCTTGACGATCTCTTTTGCGGGCTCGACTTCGTCAATCGAAACCGGCTTGGCGCCTCGCTTGAAGTTCATCAACCCTCGAAGCGTACAGTGCTGCCGGCTCTGATCATTCACCAGCGCCGAGAATTCTTTAAACGTTGCGAAGCTTTCCTGCTGAACGGCGTGCTGTAGCTTGCTGACCGTCTGCGGATTGAGCAGGTGAAATTCACCGCGGATCCGGTATTGGTATGATCCGCCCGTTTCGAGTTCCGTGTCCGATTCAGTGATCGGCCGGAAAGCGAAATCGTGCTTCATCTGCCCTTCGCGGGCAAGAACGTCGAGGCCAACTCCTTCGATACGAGAAGGTGTGCCTGTGAAATACTTCTGAACAAGGGATTTGTTCAGTCCGATGGCTTCGAAGATCTGGGCGCCCCGATAGCTTTGCAGCGTCGAGATTCCCATCTTCGAGAAGACCTTCAGCAAACCCTTGTTGATGGCTTTCTTATATTGCTTGAGCGCTTTCTCGAAGGTGGCTCCGGGAGGCAACATGCCTTTTTGCGCGAGATCTTCGAGCGTCTCAATTGCTAAATACGGATTCACCGCGCTGGCGCCGTATCCAATCAGCAGACAGAAGTGCTGCACTTCGCGCGGCTCACCTGATTCGATGATGAGCGCAACTTGTGTTCGGGTGCCTTCGCGCACCAGGTGGTTGTGAACCGCGGTCAAGGCAAGCAAGCTGGGGATCGGAGCCGACTCGGCATCGACGTTGCGATCAGACAGGATCAACACTGAATATCCCGACTTGATGGCGAAGGAAGCGCGCTTACAGAGACTGTCGAGCGCGCGTTCGAGTTCCAATCCGCCGCCTGAGACGTGATAGAGCGCCGGCAAAGTGGTGGCCAGCAGGTCGCTCGTGGATACGCGCCGCAGCTTCTCAAGATCCCAATTGGTCAGGATCGGATGCTCGAGCTTCAGCGTGTGGCAATGCTGGGGAGTCTCATCGAGAATATTCAGCTCGTTCCCGATGTAGCTGGTCAACGACATGACCAATTCCTCGCGAATCGGATCAATGGGAGGGTTCGTCACCTGCGCGAACAGCTGCTTGAAATAGTTGAAGAGTACTTGCGGCTTGTCCGATAGACAGGCTAGCGGCGTGTCGGTCCCCATGGACCCGATCGCTTCTTCGCCGTTGACGGCCATCGGCGTCATTAGCGCCCGGATATCTTCGTCTGTGTAACCGAAAGCCCTTTGACGCTGGATGAGTGTATCGAAATCCGTTCCATGTACGCGCGATGGCGCAGGGAGCTTTTCGAGGTCGATCTGATTCTCATTCAGCCATTGGCCGTAAGGCCGGCGGGAGGCGAGATTACGCTTCAACTCCTCGTCAGGAATAATGCGCTTCTGATGCAGATCGACGAGAAGCATGCGCCCGGGTTGAAGACGTCCTTTATATTTGACATCCTCGGGCTTGACCGGAAGAACACCGGTTTCCGACGCCATGATCAATATATTGTCGTTGGTAACGAGATACCGCGCGGGTCGCAAGCCATTCCGGTCGAGCGTCGCGCCGATCACCTTTCCGTCGGTGAAGGCAACTGCGGCCGGTCCGTCCCATGGCTCCATCAAGGAAGCGTGATACTCGTAGAACGCTCTTTTTTCGGGATACATCGTCGTATCCGCATCCCACGCTTCAGGGATGAGCATCGCCATAACATGCGGCAGTTCGCGACCGGACATGCGCAGCATGTGTACCGCGTTGTCGAGGGCCGCCGAATCACTGCCATTGGCCGGAATGATCGGGAAAAGCTGATTGATGTCGTCAAACAACGGCGACTGCATCACAGACTGACGAGCGTACATCCAGTTCGTATTTCCACGCACGGTGTTGATCTCTCCGTTGTGGCAGATTGTGCGGAACGGATGCGCCAGTTGCCAAGTTGGGAAAGTATTCGTCGAGAAACGCTGGTGCACCAGGCATAGGGCGCTCATCGCATCAGAATCAGAAAGCTCGCGGTAGAAATTGGCGATCTGCGGAGCGAGCAACAAACCCTTATAAATGATGGTGCGCGAGGAAAGCGAAGGGATATAGAAAAAGCTCTTATCTTTGATCTCAGGCGATTCGAGAACTTCGCGCTCAACGCGCTTCATCACAACAAAAAGCTTGCGCTCAAACGTATCTTGATCCATCCCCGGCGCGCATCGAATAAAGATCTGTTCGATGTACGGCTGACTGGCCCGCGCGACGCGGCCTATCGCGTCTCCATAGACCGGGGTATCACGCCATCCGAGTACCGCCAAACCCTCTTCAACAGCAATGCGCTCAAATATCCCTTCGGCAACCAGACGCTGAGTATGCTCGACGGGCAAAAACACCATGCCAACGCCGTACTCGCCCACCGGCGGCAGAGTAAATCCGAGCGTTTTGCATTCACGACGGAAGAATTTATCGGGAATTTGAATTAAAATTCCAGCGCCATCGCCGGTCTCCGGGTCGCAGCCGCAAGCACCGCGGTGCGTCAGATTGATGAGAATCTGAATGCCCTTTGTAATAATGTCGTGCGACGGCTCGCCGTTGATGTTGACGATAAAGCCTAGACCGCAAGCATCCTTTTCATTTTGAGGATCATACAGCCCTTGTTGTACAGGTAAGCCAGTATTCGTAACAGCTTGATTCATTTTTTCCCTCCGGCGTGTGGGATACCGTGAAGTATAACACCCACCTTCACGTTAAGGCAATCTAAAAACTCTTTGTTTACTTTTAAGATCTGCTTAAGGTACAATCGCGTCTGGTGACCCTCGATAAGCTAAGGCTCTTTCGCGATATAGCCCAGACGAGAAGCCTTTCCCGCGCGGCCGAGATCAATGGAATCACTCCATCCGCCGCAAGCCAGCAGGTGAATGAAGCTGAACGTTCTCTAGGAGTTATGCTGCTCGACCGGTCGACACGGCCGCTCTCTTTGACAGCCGAAGGAAGACTTTATAGTGACATGTGCCGCGATATTTTGCGTCGCAACGACGAGTTTCAAGCGTCACTTGACCAACTGAAATCCGAAGTCGCGGGTACAGTTCGCGTGGCAGCGATCTACTCGGTCGGATTGTCGGAAATGTCGGAGCTTGAGACGGAGTTTCATCGCAGGCTGCCGTTGGCAAAGCTCGAAGTCCAGTATCTCCGGCCGGAAAAGGTCTATGAATCAGTGGCTTCCGATCGTGTCGATTTGGGGTTGGTGAGCTACGCCGAGCCCACGCGGGAGATTGCCGTAATACCGTGGCGGCGCGAGGAAATGGTCTTGGCGGCCGCTCCAAATCATCCACTGGCTTCCCTCTCGCGCATCCACCCACAAGATTTAAATGGCGTGGATTTTGTCACTTTCGATGACGATTTGCCGATCAGCCGCGAGATCGGGCGCTACCTCAAAATGCATGGTGTCGAAGTGAACACGACGATGCATTTTGACAATATCCAAACCATAAAGGAAGCCGTGATTTTAGGATCCGGTGTGAGCATCGTACCGGCTCGAATTTTGCAAGGCGAGCTGGCCGACGGAAGATTGTGCGCAGCGCCGCTCGCTGAGCCTGGCTTGTACCGGCCGGTCGGAATCGTTCACCGCAAGAAGAAGCGTTTTCATCGCGCAGCCCAAGCGTTTTTAGACTTGCTGCAGGACAAGCCCGCCGACGCATTGCATTTACCGAATTTGGTTTCGAGCCACTGAATCAGTGCCGCAATTCTGCGGGCGAAGCTGCGTTGCTGCTCTTCATTTGCTCGAGCAGGCTTAGCATGCGTTCTCCGGCAGTTGGTCTGTGTCCGTAGCGCAGATCGTGGTAAAGCCCAGTGAATTCGCCTACGAGAGCAGACAGCGGCGAATCGGGGATGACCTGCGCGAACTCGGCCGGTGTGAGCCATGCCGGCTTTTCATATCCCCTCTTGCGCAATAGCACCAACATCTGCCCATAGAGCATGGCAGCGTCTGACGCGCCGGCGCCTCCCTGGCGTATGCGTCGGGCGTGATGTCTGTGTCGTAAGAGGTGAATGAGTCCGGGCAGCAGCAGAAACGCGGCAGCGCCGATTAGCAGCGCTATGCCAACCAAAGGTACGACAGATTTCGCTGCGGCCAGCGTTTCATTCCACTTCGGCGTCAGTTGCTTCAACCAACGGTCAGTGGAGAATCCCTTCCAGCCACGCGCTGATCGTTCGAACCGTGAAGCCAAGAACAACTGATGTTCCAGGTCGTAGTCGACAACCCAGCGCTGCCAGAACATCTCCGCAGTGTCGAGATACATCGCGCGGGTCGACCAGGGTTTACCGGAAGGCGAACCTCCGGGCGGCGTCGGATCGAAGGTAACCCATCCTTGTCCCGGAACCCAAGCTTCAACCCATGAGTGCGCGTCGGAGGCGCGCAGCACATGCCAACCGGTGATCGGATTGTACGCTCCGCTTTGGAAGCCTGTTACGACTCGGCTGGGAATATGAACAACGCGCAGCATCACAGCCATGGCGGAGGCGAAGTATTCGCAGTGACCCGCTGTGCGCTCGAACAGGAAATGCGCGAGGGGATCGGCTACTTCTTCTTTGAGCAGATCCGTTGTGTAGGAGAAATTCGTTCGGAGATATCGCTCGAGCACGAGGGCGCGGTCGGTTGTGGATCCTCCTTTATCGAGGCTACGCGCCAGATCGATAGTCCGCCGATCGACTGGCGGCAGGAGAAGGTGCTCAGTCACAACGGCACGGGGTAAAGAAGGAACCGGAAATGGAGAAGCGCTGGTCTCGGGCAAAAAGCTGTTGGCGTAATACTGCGCCGGCGATCCAAAGCCAAAGCCAGTCCGAAAAGAATCCTGCGGGGTCCGTACTAGCAGAGGCAGGCCGATGTTGATCACCTCCGGGATTTCGGCAAAGAACAACGCATCGGCCTCAATGGAGTCGATGCGCACGTGATAACCGATCCGTTGGCCTTTGCGGCGCCGCTGATCGTCGTCGGCGAGGAACGCCATTCCATCTTTGACTCGGATTGTTTGATTCAGCGCCGGTGGGTTGTACCATCGCCGGCCGTCGAACTGGGTTAATGCTCCGCCTCGCCATTTCAGCGGTAAATGCCGATTCACGTTATCGATCCGGATATGTACCAACGGGGTAGAGCTCTGCTGTATGCGGCCGATCTGCCCCAAGGAAATCTCGTTCGAGAAGCCCGTAACGTGATATTTGTCGGGCACGATTGATCGGAAGGCCGCCTGCGCTGTGCGCGGCAGCAGAACGAATAGCCCGCCTGTCATGAGAACGATCGCAATGGTCATCATCGCCGTCAGTGCGGCCAGACGGCTGTGGAAGCTGAGGTTCGCCATCGCGATTCGGCCCGGCCGTTGACTCGATCGGCGAATTTCTGAGCAGCAGAACGTGGCCACGCCAAATACGATGAAGAGCGTGAGGAATACGAAAAAGCTGATGTTCGACGAAAGCAAAGTCGCAGCGACGAGTTCGAGAAACGCGAGCAGCTTTACAAAGAAAAAATCGCGATTCGTGTGCGCTGAAAGGAGGCGTACGACAGACAAGAAACAAACGAGGTGAACGGTTGCGGGGATGAAATCTTGCGATACATATATATAGTCAAGTGGGTAGAAGCCGATGTATGCAAGCGTCAGAGCGTTAGCGATGGAAGCCGGCAATCGCAGGAACGGAAACTTGCCGACGAGGGCCGCCGCCCGCACAAGCAAGCCAAGCGAGGTGAGCGCTATCGTCGGGGTGTCGAGATATCCGGAGAAGGCGAGCGCGAGGAAGCCGCTCGATAGCAGGCCGAGGAGCGAGACCTGAAAAAACTGCTCTACGGCATACACTGCCGGCCGGGCCGAAAGACCAGGCTCGGGGGTTGCGCCCATACACCTATGGTAGCTGTGCTGTGGCCGGGTAGGGCCTAATTTTTATTTGGCATCGAGTAGCGTGATGCCGTTCTGGTTCGGCTTGCGGGTTAAGGAAGGACCGCTGTATTTCGTGATCGTGACTTCTCCGAGATACAGAATGCGGCATCCCTTTTCGAGATGACCACCGAACGCCGGTCTGTCCTGGGCTGATAGGGTGATGTGGATGTGCGGCTGGCCGTCGGCGATGATTCCGCCTGAGTTCAGTATTTCGAACGCGCCTTTGACATTTTTGAATTCGTCTTTGGGCTTAGTAGCTGTTGAGGTGACGTAGTGATAGTTGCACTCCTGTACGGAGCCGGCGGTGATCATCACGTGGCCATCTTGGATGTTCTTTTGCTTGATGACCTCGTTGATGCTTTCAAGGAGCAGGGCGTCTCGATCGAGGACGATTCGGTAGACTTCCTGTACTTGTGATGGTCCGAAAACACGAGGTGCGGGAGGGTCGGCAGCAAAGGCGGCAACTCCGGCGAATAGAACTGCGTAAAGGAATGGATTTGGTCTGGTCATTCTTGTCCTGCGTATTAGAGTATCGAATGACCAGACCTGGCGACGATTAGTTGGCGACTAACTCGGGCTCCATGACGGCAGGTGAGGGAGGCTGCGCAGGAGGATTGAATTTCACCGAAACCAGCTTCGACACCCCAGGCTCCTGCATCGTGACACCGTAGAGGGCCTGAGCCGACTCCATTGTACGTTTGGAATGAGTAATGACGACGAACTGCGTCTGCGTCGACATCTCCTTCAACAAGCGTGTCAGGCGATCAATATTTGCCTCGTCGAGCGGCGCATCAACTTCATCCAGCACGCAGAACGGACTGGGCTGATACTTGAAGATCGCCATGAGAAGCGCCATCGCGGTGAGCGCGCGTTCCCCGCCGGAGAGCAGAAGCACGCTCTGCAATTTCTTGCCCGGCGGCGAAGCGACAATATCGATCCCGGATTCGATCGCGTTCTCCGCATCGCTCAAACGCATTTCACCGATGCCGCCATTGAAGAGCGTCTTGAACATCTCGCGGAAATTATCGTTAATCGCGTCGAATGCTTCGGTGAATCGCTTACGCGCTTCGACATCGATTTCGTTGATTGTCTTCTCGGTGTCGCGAATCGATACCAGAAGGTCCTGCCGTTGAGCGCTGAGAAAATCGTAGCGCTGTTGGGCTTCCTCAAACTGCTCGAGTGCGTCCGTATTGACGGGTCCTAACGCGTCGATCTTGGAAGTCAGGTCCTGACACCGCTGCTCGATCTCCGCGAGAGCGACTTCGTCGAGAAGCGTTTCATCTCCTTCGGCAACTTCCTGCAGCGTACAGCCAAGCTGCTTGTTGCAGGTGTCTTCCAGATACTTGAGCTCGGCCTGCTTTTTGACGAGTTGCAATTCAATATGAGAGCGGCGGTCTGAGGCGGCCTGGACTTCCTGTCGCGAGATGCGCAGCGATTCGTCGGCGGCGGCCAGTTCCGCTCTACCCTTTGCTTCCTGCGCGGCCAAGTCCGTTACGACGGCGTCCCCATCAGTAATATGCTTCGCAAGCTCCGAAGCGCGGCTGTCGAGTTCGATATTGTCGGAAAGCAATCGCGCCTTCTCGAGGCCCAACCGCTCCATTTCTTGGGTCAGTTGCTGGCGGCGATGAGCCACTTCCCGAATCTGGTTCTCGAGTCGTTGCCGCGCCGATTGTTCGGCTCGCCGCCGCTCCTCGAGTCCGGCCAGTTCGACGCGCAGTCCGGAGTGCTCCTCGGACAAGCGGGAGACGTCCTGGCGCAATTCATCCAGCGCCGCGCGCGCTTCGGCAAGCGCCTGCTCCTGTTGAACGCGCGCCTGCTCCTTCTCGGCAACCAGCGCGAGATTTTGCTCGCGGCGCGCAGCCGAGCGCTCCCGCTCCTGCACCAGCCGCTGCAACTCCGTGCGGGCAACGGAAAGGCGCGAGGCGGCACGGTTAAACTCTTCTCCCATCTTCCGAAGCTCATGGTCGAGAGCAACCGCATCTTTCTCTTGCCGTTGCTGTTGGCCGCGCAGCCGCTCGAGATCTTCCGTCAACTGGCCCATTTCAAGATCGAGATCTTCGAGCAGGCTCTTGGTACGATCGAACTCCTTCTGTTTCGACGCGTGCTGTGTGGTGACTTCGCGAAGCTCGCGCTTGAGCCCGAGGGGACCGCTGCCGGTCTTTTTGCCGGCGCTGACGGCGTGTCCGTGATAGCAGACGCCGTCCGGCAAGAGAAAGTAGATGTCCGGATATTGAACTGCAAGTCGTTGCGCGCTGACGCGATCCTCGGCGATGTAGCAGCGCGAAAGCCGGGGAAGAAGATCCACCGGCGCAGCGCTCAGGCCGTTGGTCAGGCGCAACACATCACTTAATTTGGCGACAATGCCCGGTTCCGTTGCAGGGCTCGAGATCTGAGCTTGGGGAATCGACTCGGGCTCTTCGGGATGAATGAGGAAAGTCGCGCGGCCTTCCAGGTCCGACCGCATGTAGCCAATGCCGCGCTCGGCCTGTTCCCAGTTCTTGACGACCACGTATTCCAGCTCGTCATGCAGAAATTCCTCGGCGGCGCGCTCATGAATCGAATCCACTTCGACAAAGTCGGCGAGAACACCGATCGGCGCGAAGTCCCCGGTCTGCCCTTTCTCGACGGCTTTGAAGAGCTTCTTAACGGATTCGGTCGTATACGAGCGATGCGATAACACTTCCTCCAGCGAATCGCGGCGGGCTTTCAGGCGCGATGTTTCGGCCCGGAGCTCTTCCAGCTTGCGACGCGCTTCTCCTGCGCGGGCTTTACGGGTGGAAAGCTCCTCATCTATGTTGCGGCGCTGCTCAACGGTCGTTTGCAGTTCCAGTTGACGCACAGACTGTTTCTGCGAGAGCTCCGCCTTGAGAGCTTCTAGACGTTCGCGATCGTTATGCGCCGATGCCTCGTCACGCTGGATGCGCTCGACGTCGCGATCGATGCCGACAAGATACTGATCGATCTGCGCAAGCTGGTTCTTTAGCCCGGAAGCTTCTCCCAACAACTTCAACACTTGTTGCCGTGAGCCCTCCATGTTTCGCTCACGATCGCGCAGCAAGCCTTGCGAGCGGTCGCGCTCCTCGGATTTGAGCGCAAGCGCGCGCTGCGATTGCTGACCCAGTTGCTCGACTTCCTGCAAGCGATCTGTATGTTGCGAGAGTTCAAGTTGCTGCTGCTCGAAACGCTTCTCAAGATCCTGGGTTTCGGTTTCTCCACGATTGAGACGATCCTCGATCGACGCAATCTGGCGCGCTTGCGATTCCAGGCGTCCGCGCACGCGCTCAGCTTCGACGCGAAATTCAGATAATTCCTTACGTGCTTCGGTCAGCTTCGCTTCGATTGCATACGTGTGCTCTTGGAGCGAAGTATGGTGTTTCTCGCTTTCGCCAATCTCCGTGTGAAGCTTCTGAAACTCACTTGTCGCCAGATTGAGATCGAGAGCGATCTTGGTAAGCTCCCGTTCAAGCATCCTGAAGCGGCCGGAGAGAGCGATACGCAATTGCTCTACCTGCTCGGTTTTGAGTTCCCCGTAGCGCTTGGCTTTCGCAGCCTGACGCTTCAAAGAATTGACCTGCCGGCCGACTTCTTCGAGAATGTCGAAGACGCGGGTCAGGTTATTTTTGGCAGATTCGAGCTTGGCTTCGGCGAGGCGTTTCTTCGTCTTAAAACGAGTAATGCCAGCCGCCTCTTCGATCACCGCGCGGCGATCCTGTGGCTTGGTACTGAGAATCTGGCCGATTCGCCCCTGTTCGATGATCGCGTAACTTTCTGGACCGAGGCCGGTGCCCATGAAGAGGTCCTGGATGTCGCGAAGGCGGGCAGTGCGGCCGTTGATCAGATACTCACTTTCCCCGGACCGATAGAGCCGCCGGGTGATCGTGATTTCTTCTTCCTTGTTATTGACAACGGCGCTACCGTGGACGTGCCCGTTGCCGTTGGTGTTTCCGTTCCCGTTGCTTTGCGCGGGGAATTCGGCGTGAACCGTAGGGTCGATCATCGTGATCGTGACCGAGGCCATGCCGACCGGTTTACGATCCCTGGTTCCGGCGAAGATGACGTCTTCCATCCGGCTTCCGCGGAGGCTTTTCGCGGACTGCTCGCCCAGAACCCAACTGATCGCGTCGCTAAGATTCGATTTGCCGCAGCCGTTCGGACCTACGACAGCCGAAATACCAGCGCCATGAAAGCGCATCTCGGAACGATCACAAAAGGATTTAAACCCTTGCAATTCAACACGTTTCAGCTTGAGCAATGGGTGCTCCCCTTTCCGGTGAACAAGAATTTTGCACGGATCCGGCACAGGACCCGCGTCTCGGGGGATGCAACCTATCGTAAACCCATTTGCCGCGCTTGTAAAGCGCATGGACTACGAAGTTTTGATTGTTACATCGATGGACCACTATATATTGTGGTCCTCTTTATTCCAAGGGCGTAAGGGTGAGTTTTCGGAACTCTACAGCGCCATGATCCCCTTGCACAATAATTGGGCCGGGTTTGCCTTCATCCGGGTCGATTCCGATGGCTGTCAGGCCATCGATCTCCTTGTTGTCTATGACGTTGATCCCGTTTAAAACGACTGTCACGCGGTTTTCGACAAGCGTGATATCGAATGTTTGCCATTCATTCGCGGGCTTGCTCGCATTCCGTGTAGGCAGAATTCGACTGTAAAGCGCTCCATTGCCATGGGTGTTGGGTGGCTGCCCGTAGTCTTCGAGGATTTGTACCTCATACCGGCCTCGAAGACCGATGCCACTATTGCTCTTGGGTCCGACGCGGTACTCGGCATGCAGCTTGAAGTTCCAAAACTTCTGTTCTGTCACGAGATCGACGGCGCCCGGGACATTGGCGGTGACTCCGTCTTTTACCGTCCATTCAATTTTCCGTTCTGGGCGCAAGGGTCGCCAACCGGTGAGGTCGCGGCCATTGAAGAGCTCGACTGGCTTTCCTGTTTTGAGTTTCTTCGCGTCGATGCTCTTGAATTTTGGGGCTCGGACTCCGGTCCAGACTAGTTTAGCGGGATTCCCTTCGACTTCGCGCGTGCCTTCGAGCTTTCCGTTGACCAGTCGAGCGCGCAGGTGTGTCACCTGCGGCTGATTGCCACGCGATCGAAATACCAGGTGTAACTCGCCATTTTGGATTGAGGACTCGTCGATCTTGTTGAGATCGCCGGCATAGGCGCTGATGAACGAACCAGTGGGTTTGCCGGACTCGGCGTTGTTGAGTTCCAGCCACCAGGCGCGGCGCCTGTCATTCTCCGGGACGGTTATGTCCCAACGTCCGTTGAAGTCCTTATCTGCGGCCATTATGGAAGCTGCCAAAGTGAGCAATGCGCATATCGTTCTATTCACGCCGCCACTGTAGCACGATAAAAACTGCGCTGTCACAAGGTTAGAGCTTTCAGCGTCTAAGCCGGGATAGGAGGAACATTGCGAGAAGCATTCCGTAGATTTGCCTGCCGGACAGCCGACGCTTGCGGTTCGCCGGGGAGTTTCGCGCTTGGAGTGGGAGTGATTTTGGTATGGGCCCTTACGGGACCCTATTTTCACTACTCAGACACTTGGCAACTCATCATCAACACGGGTACGACGATTGTAACTTTCCTGATGGTGTTCCTTATTCAAAACACGCAGAATCGCGATGCAAAAGCAATGCAGCTGAAGCTGGACGAGTTGATCAGAGCGGTCAGCAGAGCCAGGAATGAACTTGTGGATCTCGAAAATTCCGACGATGAAAAGATCGCACAGTTAACGAAGGAATTTTCCTCGATCCGCGAAAAGCTGGACAAGCCGAAGGCTGGCGAAGCAGTGGTTGACCAGACGACATAAGCCTGCGCCGCCTCTTCACACCTGTGAGGCCGATGGATCGCGTGAGAGGTCCGATTTGTTGATGTATCAACGTGTTAGCATTCTGGAACCGAGCATGCCCTGGGCGTTGCATGCTCGTATCAATTGCGCTCCATGTTTTGGCAGTGATGTTGTTGATCCTGCTCGCTCCCGCGCCACTCAACGTTATCCGCGTGCCACGGAAAGAACGCCCGAAGGTCCGAATTCTCCTGCGGCCTGTGCCCTCGCCTTCAAAGGGTGGAGGCGGATCGAGTACGCCGCTCCCGCCGAGTCGAGGCGTGCTACCAAGATTTGCGCAACGGCAATTCACGCCTCCGGTAGTGGTCCCCGTTAACTTTACGCCCAAGCTTGCAGTTGAACCCACATTGGTGATGGCTGCCACTGTAGAACTGCGTCCGCCTGAGGGTCCGATGGGACTCCCAAGCGGGACGCCTGGGCCGCCATCAGGAGGTCCAGGCGTCCGGGGCGGATTGGGCGGCGGAAATAATGGCGGCGCCGGCAATGATAGTGGGCCCGGAGTAGATGGGATTCGCGCCGTTCCCTTGCGCGGCGACATGAAAGCTCCTGTGGTGCTTTATAAACTGGAGCCCGAGTATTCCGAGGAGGCCCGCAAGGCGCGCATTCAAGGCACAGTCGTGCTGGAAGGCATCATCGATGAGAAGGGTTTAACTCACGCGGTTAAGGTCAGGGATGGATTAGGTTTTGGACTCGATGAACAAGCTCTCGACGCGGTGAAACGCTGGCGATTTCGCCCTGCAACCAAAGACGGGAAACCGCTCGCGATCATCGGAACGTTCTATTTGATATTCCGATTACTGTAGAACATTACTGGAGGCGAGCTCGATTTTTTTCGCTATATACGAGTTCTTCAAAAATTGCAAGAACTTGTTTGCGGTAGTGATAGACGCGTTTCAAGTTGTCACGGAAGCCTGGCTCGAACCGCTGTGTGCTCAGCCACTTGTGGAGAAGCGGCTTCGGAATATCGATGTCACGGCGCAGCGAATCAACTGAGTGCCCACGCAAAAACAGCCCATAAAACATCGCCGCTTCGCGCTGGGAAGCCAGGGGATCGAAATCATCTCTCAGCTGAATGCTCTTCACCACGAACCGCCACAAAAAAAGAAGTATAAACAGGGAACCCTCTACTGGCAAGTAGAATTCAAAAGAAAACTGAAATCGTTGTCCAGGACGCGAGGGTCTTCCCGTTTAGATGGCGAAAGGTACCGCGGAGTTTCAACCACTCGTCGGTCAGGAGATATCAGATTTTTTTCAGAAGCGCGATCAGTGCTTCGTAGCCGCCAGAACCTTCCTGCATCTCGACAATCCCGCCCTTGGCGTCCACCAGAACATAGGTGGGAAATGAAGTAATCTGAAAAAGCGCCGGCAGATTCGTATCTTCATTGACAACGATCTTCGCCGTGCGTGGAGAACCTTGCAGGTATTTGCGAACTTTTTGTCTGCCTTCGCCGACGCTGACCGCAATGACCGGTACTTCGGGCGATTCCTTTACGATGCGCTCTACGGCAGGCTCATCTCGCTTGCAATAGCCGCACCAGGTGGCCCAAAACTGGACCAGATACGGCTTGCCCTTTAGAGATTCATTGCTGAAAGATTCCCCGTTCAATGCTTTGGCTTTGAACGCCTGCATCTGTGGTCTTCCGACGAAGGCAGTTAATGGAAACGCGACCATTCCTGCGAACAATTCTCTGCGATTCAAATCTGACCTCGATCTACGAACATTGGAAGCGGATTCAACGCTCCTGCCGGCGTATAAACACCGAAGTGTAGATGCGGCGGAGTCCCGCGCGCATTCCCAGTATTTCCAACATACCCGATCGTGGAGCCTTTTGATACCGTGTGGCCAACATCGAGACCCTCGGCGTATCCGTCTAAGTGCGCGTAGTAGTAAAGCCGTCCCCCCGCGCCTATTATGGAGACAACCTTTCCGCCGAGGCGGTTCGTCCCGACGCGAACGACGATTCCTTCTGTCGCGGAGACAACCGGTGTGCCTCGCGGAGCGAAGATATCTTGACCCTGATGTAAGCGTCCTCCGGAACGAGGGGCGGACCAAGTGTCGGTGACTTTTCGCACAGCTACTCCAGAAACCGGAATCAGCAAACCGCGATCTGGTTCACGAAATTGAAGACGGGCCAGGCGAAATGGAATAGTGAGCCGAGCGGATCCGATCTTTTCAACAAAGATACCCGTAGTGATGCAGAGAATCACCGCCACAATCAATGTTCTCATCGGCTACTGAATTGGATGCGTCGTTTGTAGCAGTTGTTGCAGCCGCATAACTTCGATTTCGGATTTGTCGGTCTTCCGGTCGAATGGACGTTTCGGCCGCGTAAGACTGCAGCGCACGGCAACCGCCAGCCTAATGCACTGGCATACATATCTCTTACGATAGGAAAGAGCATTCATACCATGTCATCCTGGTCTGCTATTCCCGGAGAAATCGTGGCGTTCACAGCGCGGCTACTGCTGCGGCTGTTTTATCGCGCCAAGGTCGTCGGCACGCTGCCGAAAAGCGACCGAATGCTGATTATCAGCAATCATCAATCCTTCCTCGATGGCGTTATCATCGGCGCGTTCCTCGACTTGTCTCCGACGTACCTGATTCACTCGACCATCGCAAGCAGATGGTATTTCAAATTGCCATTGAAGTTTCTGCGCCACAAAGTCGTGGATACGAATAACCCCCTAGCGATCAAAGCGCTGGTGGCTTTGGTGGAGGAAGGCCACCCGGTTGTGATCTTTCCGGAGGGCCGAATCTCGCAGACGGGCAGCCTGATGAAGATCTACGATGGTCCGGCGTTCGTAGCCGCCAAGACGGGATGCATGGTTGTTCCCTTGAACATCAATGGGCCGATCTATTCACCCTTCAGCCGGATGAAGGGCGATTTTCCGCAGAAGACTTTTCCCCACATCACGCTCACGATTCATCCGGGTGTGGTCATCCCGATGCCGGAGGGAAGGACCGCGAAGATTCGCCGGCGGCTTGCGAGCGAGGAGATGCGAAGGGTGTTACAGCGAGCGGCTTTCGAGTCGCGAAAGCGCACACACATCTATGACGCCTTTCTCGATGCCGTGGAATTGCAGGGGAAGGATCGGGACATCCTCGAAGATATGACCGCTAAGCCGGTGACGTACGCGACGATTATCAAAGGAAGTCTGGCTCTGGGCCGGATCGTGTCCAAGTTCAGCAAAGAAGGCGAGAACGTTGGTGTCTTGATGCCGAACGTGAACGCGACGGTGTATCTGCTGCTCGGCATGTTTGCGATGCGCCGAATTCCTGCGATGCTGAATTTCACGTCCGGGCTGGACGCGATGCAGAACGCGTGCCGTATCTCTCAAGTGAAGACCATCGTTACTTCGCGGGCTTTTGTCGAAAAGGCAAAGCTCGGCGATCTGGTGCAGCAACTCGCGTCTGTGAAAGTTGTTTACCTCGAAGACTTGAAGGCGCAGTTCGGGCTTGCGGACAAGCTCTGGCTGATCCTGTGGGCTCTGCGGCGGCCCCGTCGTGTGATGAAGAAGTCGAGACCTGAGGACCCGGCGGTAATTCTGTTTACGTCAGGTTCGGAAGGAATGCCAAAGGGCGTAGTTCTCAGCCATGGATCGATACTCGCTAACGCCGCCCAGGCCAGTTCGGCATTTTCGTTCTCTTCGAAAGAGAAGTTCATGAGCGCGCTGCCATTGTTTCATGCGTTCGGTCTGACAGCCGGTATGCTCCTGCCTTTGCTTTATGGCTGCCGCGTTTTCCTCTACCCTTCCCCGCTGCACTACCGCGCCATACCCGAGATCATTTACGACCGGGATTGCAGCGTTCTCTTTGCGACCAACACATTTTTGAGTAAGTATGCGCAAGTCGCTCATCCGTACGATTTTTATAGCATCAAGTACCTTGTAGTCGGGGCTGAGAAGTTGACCGAAGACGTTCAACGCCTCTGTATGGAGAAGTTCGGACTGCGCGTGTTTGAAGGCTATGGCGCAACCGAGTGTTCTCCGGTGATTGCCGTCAATACGCCGTTGGCGACGCGTTCAGGGTCGGTGGGAGAGTTGTTGCCGGGTATGGAGTACAAGATTGCTCCTGTTGAAGGAGTGGACACCGGCGGTGTCTTGCATGTACGCGGCGACAACGTGATGTTGGGATATTTAAAGCATGATCAACCGGGCGTGATTCAGCCCCCTCAGTCGGAGTACGGATCGGGATGGTACAACACAGGCGATGTCGTGACAATATCAGAGGGGTTTGTAAAGCTACAGGCGCGATTGAAGCGCTTTGCCAAAGTGGCCGGTGAGATGGTGTCGCTCGAATTAGTCGAAAGAATCGCTGTTACAGCCCATCCACAATCGCTACATGCGGCTTCATCGTACAAAGATTCAAGGCGCGGTGAAGTCATCATCCTGTTCACGCAAGACAAGAACCTGAAGCGCGATACGTTGCAGGCGGCTCAGCGGGAGATGGGCGCACCGGAGCTAGCGATTCCCCGAAAGATCATCTATCTAGATCGCATTCCGATGCTCGGAAATGGAAAGAAGGACTATATAACGCTTGGAAAGATGGCCACCGAAATGTCGGTCAGTTCCGAGGTATCCGCTTGAGTCCGAGTCTGAATGCAAAAGAGCAGCGCGCCTGGTATGTCTACGATTTTGCGAATTCCGCCTTTGCGAGCACTGTCATTACACTGTTTCTGGGTCCCTATCTTACGTCCCTCGCCAAGGCGGCAGCAGGATCGGATGGCAGAGTATACCCGTTCGGCATTCCCGTAGAGCCTCGATCATGGTGGGGATACATGGTCGCTTTGTCGGTCCTGACGCAGGTTCTGGTGCTGCCGCTGATGGGTACGATTGCTGACTTCAGCCCCAACAAAAAGCGCCTGCTCGCGTTATGCGCTTATACTGGCTCCGCAGCAACGGTGGCGATGTTCACGCTGGAGGGGTCGTCATATCTGCTGGGCGGGTTTCTGTTTCTCGTCGCAAATCTCGCCTTCGGCGCATCGATCGTCGTCTATAATTCCTTTCTTCCGGAAATCTCAAAACCGGAGGAGCGCGACAACGTTTCTTCGAAGGGATGGGGGTTCGGATACCTTGGCGGCGGTATCGTTCTGGCGTTGAATTTAGCACTTTTTTCGAATGCCGCAAAACTCGGGTTGTCTGAAGGATTGGCCATTCGCATCAGCTTGGCATCGGCGGGACTTTGGTGGGGATTATTCACTTTGATTCCGCTTTTCGGTCTTAAGAATCGGCCTCCAGCCAGAAGACGGGAGCCGGGGGAGAGCCTGTCGAACGGGTTTAAGCAATTAGTTCGCACTCTTCGCGATATGCGGCACTATCCGCAAACGCTAACATTCCTGATCGCCTATCTCATCTACAACGATGCCGTCCAAGCCGTGATCACCTTGTCAGGCCAGTTCGGTAGCGATGAATTGAAGATTCCGATGGGCACTCTGACAATGGCGATATTGATGGTTCAGTTTCTCGCGTTCGCCGGAGCGCTTTTGTTTAACTTAGTTTCGAGAAAGGTGGGTACAAAGCAAGCGATCGCAATCAGTCTGATGATCTGGACGGGTGTGATTCTGGCGATCTATGTGACGGTCCGCACGACCGCCGAGTTTTTCGTGATGGCTGCTGTCGTCGCAATCGTACTCGGGGGTACGCAGGCGCTCAGCCGGTCCTTGTTCTCGCAGATGATCCCCGAGGGTCGTGAGGGCGAGTACTTCAGCCTCTATGAGATTAGCGACAAGGGCACGAGTTGGATGGCTCCCCTAATCTTCGGGCTTGCGCTTCAATTTACCGGCAGCTATCGGACTGCGATTTTGTCTCTACTCGGGTTTTTTATTGTCGGCCTTTTCATTCTGCTACGCGTTGACGTGGGCCGGGCGACGCGAGAAGCTGGCAACGATGCCCCGCCACTTGCGAAGCACCAACTCGGCAACGTTTAATGCGATTGCGAAGGCAAGTAGTCCCGGCCACAACTGCATGCTGGAAGGAATGGGCCGGCTGGAGGGATCGAAGACGCGCGCCGGAGCCGGCGAGAAGCGGCCGCCTGTGAATTCGGCGATCTGCTTCAGCAGAGCCTGGTTCGATCCGTACTTAGTTAGCTCCTCTTCCGGGCGGTAGAAGCCGGTTTCGGGAAAGAAGCGGGATTCGGCGAGAGGCCGAATTCGGAAGAGTCCCTGCATCGCCCCGATACGTGTTGTGCCGCGATACTGTCCTTCCGCAATCTTGCGCACCGGCATCGGTTGGCGAAAACCATTGGGGCCGAGCACGAAGATATCCGGGGTCTTTCCGGGATCGCCTGACTGCGGAGCCATCTTGTAGTCCACAACGAGACTCCCTGAAGCAGGATCGTAGGAAGTGCTCGCTTCCCCCGGCTGAGCATGCGGCAACAGATCGCGAAACACATTGACCCAGAAGCGATCAAACCCGTTCCAGGCGACCCACTGTTCGGCCCACCGGCTCTTGGCGTCGGACGCGAATACGGCCGAACGGCCGAGACCCGTTTGCCATACCGACAACAGCGGTTCCTTTTTTGTGTCTACCGTGAGGATCGTGTCGGCGCCCGGTTTCGCGATGAACTTCACGTATCCCTTCAACGGCGGCGCGGTCTGCATCGAGACGCCCTCGAGGATTGGAGACGGCTTGGCGATATCAGCCGTAATCGACTTCTCGATTGCAGTGGAACCGGTATGTTCGAGGACGTCTTTAATCAGGATCTGCTCGAGACCCGAAGGATCGACCAGAAAATAGGAACGTCCTTTCGCCAGTTGCGCGATCTTCTCGAGATACGGTCTATTGACGTCCTGTCCTAACCCTACGGTTGAAATCGTGATTTTTTTTGTTGCCGCGTCCTTAGCAAGAGAGATGCTATCGCCCTCTTCCGAGATACCGTCCGTAAGCAATACGACGTGACGATAAGTGGATGTCTGGCGTTGAATCTGTCGATAGGCTTCCGCTAGCGCGGGAGCGATCTGCGTACCGCCATCGGGAGTTACGCCGCCGATCAACCGTTTGATCAGCGTGCGGTCCTCCGACTTGCGGATTGGGACGGCCCATTGAAAGGAATTATCGAAAATGAGCACGCCGACATTGTCGGTTTGGCGCAGATTGTCGATGAGACCGATTCCCGACAGCCTCGCCAGTTCCATTTTGCGGCCCTCCATGGAAGACGACTTATCCATGATGAGGACGACGGTTGTACCTTCCGGAGATCTTGGCGGCGCGAGCTTGGCGGGCAATGTCCTATCCATTGCGTCTTCGACTTTCTTGCCTTCGACGTAGACGTTCCGCTCGCCGCCGATCACGAGCAATCCCCCACCCTGCTTCACGTATTGTTCAACGGAGTCCTTGATGTCGAGAGGCAGCGTTTCAAGGTTCCAGTTGTTGAAGACGAGGAGTTGATAGTCGAGAAATTTCGATGGCGCGATATCGGTTGTGCGATTCACTTCAAAGTGCGCGGCGCGTAGAGCTTGCAGAAGATGATCTTCGGTTCCCGCAGGATCCTGCGATAAGAACAGCACACGTGGCTTCCGCAAAGTAATCGCGTGCTCGAAGGGAGCGTCGCCAAGGCCGGCGCTTTTCAGAACACCGGACAGATCGATGGCGCCAGTCGCGTTCAAGCTGGCGAAGACGCGCACGACATTGCTGCCTGCTTCCAGCGATACATCATTCGATCCGATGCGCTTACCTTCGGCCATGAGTTCAACGGAACCCTGTGCTGCCTTCGGCGAACTGACAACGAGATCGATGGGGAACTTTTCTCCCGTGAACGCGATTGCCGGGGCGAATGCGGACTCGATACGCAGCAACGGTTGCGGGCGACCGGTCAACGCAAAGGTATCGATGGGAATATTCAATTCGCGCGCAAGCCAGGAAGCGCGGGCGACACTGCCCTGATTCTCGTGTCCGTCAGAGATGAGCGCGATGCGTGGCGACATGCCACCGGGCAGACCCGCAATGGCGTCTCTTAGCGCGGCCTCAATGTCTGTGCCGCGTCCGGTATCGCCCGCGCTGTGCTTAAGCGTCAAGCCGTTCACGCGCTCTGATGCTTCGATATCACGGGAGGACCGCCCGAACGGGATGACGCGCAACCAGTGACGGCCTCGCTCCTTCTCAATCTCGTTCACGATCTTCGATTCGTTCTGCAGATCCGGGACCGAAACGCTGGCGGATGTGTCGGCAAGAACGATGGTCGCGGTCCTGGAACTGTTCACTTGCAGCCGAGGCCCCGACAGCGCGAGAATCACCGCGATGAATGTGGCCGCTTTTAGCGCGAGCCCAAGGCGGCTTGGCGTTTTTCTCCACTCCCACAAGAGAAAGACTACAGGCAGGACGAGGAAGAACAAAACCCACGGAAAATCGAATGTCATGACGCCTGCCTCATCGAAACTTCTTCAACCGCCGCAGGCGCCACGGTACGGGCGCGGTTTCGCTGGCGTCCATAGATTAACCATTCCGCCAATAACCCGAGCGCTCCAAGAATCGCGAGGTAGCGCCAGAGGTCTCGAGATACAGCGCGTTCCACTGCTCCTGGAATACCGCGGAAGGCGGATCGTGGAGCCTCCCACGCGGTCACAGCGATGTCGGGCAGAGAAAGCGAATGCACTTGTTCGCGACCGCTACTAATTACGCGAACGGTTTGCGGCGCTCCGGCAAAGAACCGCACCGTGCGACCCTCCATCGTGAAGGGGAGCTGCTGTTGTTCGCCGATGACCTTAACACTGCCTGGCTCGGCGTCGTCATCGAGGGTCGCGGTGACTGTGCCCGACGTTCCACCGTGCAGATCATACAAGCGGAAAACGTCCGGCTCAAACCAGCGAAGGATGTTGGCAAGCAGCAACGGCGTCACAAGGTCAAACTTCAAATCAGACCGGCCAGGATGAAACCCCAGAACGACAGCGCGCGTTGAAGGCCTGGCAACCACGATGGGACCCGCGTCGGTTTCGGCAACGGAGATATCGCCCTGCGCGGTCGCATAAACCTGCGCTTCCGGCACGCGAATATCTTGCGATCGCAAACCCGCAGCCAGATCGTGGTCTGCTCGCCATCGGACGATCTTGGCATCGGTGACTTTGGTCCGCGCCCGAAACGGTGAGGGAGTCGGTGGCTCAAGCCAGATCGTGGGAATCTTCGGCGGTGCTTCCGGAGAGAAGCGATCCAAAATAACGACAGCGGCGGGAACGTCGGTGCGGTACTGGGCGGTGGGATAGAAAGTAGCTTCAATCTGCGGATGAGCCCGGAGGGCGGGACGGAGCGCTTCTGGTTCATTCGTAAAGACAGCAACTTTGGCCGTCTTCAACGCGGGTATCTCCAGGACGGCGCGGTTATCCTCGGGAAGCGAATCTTTCTCGAGCAGCCGAGCTTCAATCCAGCCCGCGGCCTTCGTTCGAAACGGAAATGAGAACTCTTCCGTCTTGGCTGCGGGAACGACCACGGCCTTATTGGCTATCGGAGCGCCGCCGAACTGCACTGCTAGCGGGGTGGTTCGGGGCAAGGCCCCATAATTGCGAACCGTGACGAAAACGTTCCATACTTCAGGATCCCGATCTGAGCGCCGCAGACCCACACGCGTCAGACCGATATTATCGACCTTGCCCGTTTCAACCGGAATCACACGCAACCCGACGGGCGTTTGCAGGGGCAGCCCTTCCTCACTGACTCGTCCCGGGCCGATGTAGACGACGTCACCTGCGCGTCTTGCGTGAAGCCGCCGCACCTGCTCGGCGAAGGCGAAGGCCTGCTGCAGATCGAGCGCGGCTGCCCCTGGACGCGAATCATCGATGGCGGTCTCGACGGCCCTACGATCTTCTTCCATCCCGGTGGCCGGACCCGGCAGACCTTCTGCGCGCACCACCATGACCCGATCCGACGCCGGAAGCGACTCAACGTATGCCTTTGCTTTAGCTTTTGCGTCTTGAAGGAGAGTTGTATTCCCCACGCGCGCGCTCATCCACGATGAAGTATCGAGCAGCAGCACATGATCCCGCGCAGCATCGTCGCGCGTTCCCCACTGCAGTTGCCCAATCGCCAGCAACAGTAAAGCGATGCTGAGGATTTGCAGGAGAAGGGATAGTGGTTGCTGGATGCGCCGTCGTTGCTTGGAAACAACAGGAGCCTGCGCCTGCGCCCAGAATCGCAACGTTGCAACCTTCTGTCGTTTCCGCGAGCGGCTCAGAAGATACAGGGTCACGACGAACGCCGACAGCGCGCCGAAGATTGCCAGAAACTCGAGAGGGCTCAGGTTCAGGAGAAACACTTACTGCAAGCCTCCTACGCGCATGACCGGTCCGAAAATCGCTTCTTCGACAGGAATATTCGCAGGCAGCCCGACGTATCGGCCTCCCGTACGCATCGCTAGAGTCTGCAGGCGCTTGGCGTAATCATCGAACGCCTTCGTATAGGCGGCGCGGGTCTGGTCATTTGCGTCGATCTCGAGATGAACACCCGATTCGGCGTCAACCAGATCGAGTTCGCCCGTCCATGGCGGTTCGCGATCTTCCGGAGCCCAGATATGAACCAGCAGAAGTTCGTGTCCGAGATCAGCGATATATTGCAGCGGCTTTTCAGGGTCGTTCTCATCGAGAAAGTCCGAGACGATGACGACCAGTCCACGCTGTGGGTAGTTCGAAGAAAATTGCCGAGCTACTTGCAGGAAGTTGCTAGATCCGCTCAACTGCAGATCGTTCAGGAAATGAACCGCGGGAAGAAACCGGTGACGCCCGCCGCCGCAATTGCAGGAGCCTGCAAGCGTGTCGGAGAACGCCTGCAAGCATACAGTGTCCAGCCGCACCAGACCGACATAGGTTAGGGCCGCGGCAAGTTTGCAGGCATAGTTGAATTTCGGAACTTCCCCTGTCCCCATTGACGCGCTGGAATCGATGAGGATTCGAACGGGAATACGCGGCTCCACTTGAAAGAGCTTCAGCAGAAGCTTTTCGAGTCGCAGGAATGCGCGCCAATTGACGGCTCTATAATCATCGCCCTGGTGAAAATGACGATGGTCTAAGAATTCCTGTCCTGGTCCGGAAAATCGCGAGGCGTTGCGTCCGCCGACAAGCCCGGGGAATGATTTCTGCCAGTGAAGCGTGAGACGCTCCAGCTTTTCGAGAAGCGCTTGATCGATCAGGAGCTGTTGCGCCGCCATGCTTGTTGGTCCCTACAAAATACTACCTGTGCATTTGGACGCTACCGGGCGGCCGCTGTCACGCTATAGATAATCTTGTTCAACAGAGTATCGGGTGTCTGCCCATCTGCGTGGGCATCGAAGTTCATGATAATCCGGTGACGCAGAACCGCAGGAGCCACGGAACGGATATCGTCCGCACTCACATGAACCCGGCCATTCATTAACGCAAGGACCCTGCCACACTCGACCAGGGCCTGTGCGCCCCTAGGAGAACTGCCGTAACGAATGTACTTCGTCGCAAGCTCATGGGACGCGTCCCCCGTCGGCTGCGTTGCCATTACGAGGTCGATCGCATACTCCTGCACGTGCTTCGCTACCAACATTTCGCGGCACGTGCGGCGCAAATGGAGTATGCCGTCCGCATCGACAATCTGGCTGAGCTCGGTCTCATCGGGCTGAATCGTGCGTTCAACAATCGTGCTCAAATCGAGGCGCGACGGATATGTGACGATCAATTTCATCAGAAATCGATCGAGCTGCGCTTCAGGCAGGGGATACGTGCCCTCCATCTCGATTGGGTTCTGCGTCGCCATAACTAGGAATGGCGCCTCCAGGTGATGCGTCGTCGTGCCGCTGGTGACGGTTCGCTCTTGCATTGCCTCAAGCAGAGCAGATTGTGTTTTCGGGGTCGCGCGATTGATTTCGTCGGCTAAAACGAGGTGCGAGAAAATCGGGCCCGGCTGAAACTTCAGAGCGCGAGCTCCTCGGTCATCCGTTTCGATCATCATGCTGCCGACGATGTCGGCCGGCATCAGGTCCGGCGTGAATTGAATTCTGGAATACCGAAGATGAAGGACGCGGCCTAGAGTCCGAAGCAGCGTTGTTTTCCCGAGTCCCGGAACGCCTTCAAGCAATACATGCCCGCCAGCCATGAGGC